>JADGPK010000037.1 GCA_017882445.1 Solirubrobacteraceae bacterium | reverse complement strand
CGTTCCGGTAACACTCGGCAGCTTTACCGACCCGCGTTGCGACGCCGGGTCGGTCTCCGGAGGCCCCATCGGCGGCGTGCTGGCCGTGGGCGCATCGAGGACCTATGCCTGCTCACACCTCCTGGATGAAGCCGACCGGTCCGCCGGCTCATACGCAAACACCGTCACGCTCACGGGCACCCGGCCGGTGGGCGAAGGCTCGCAGGCGTCGAGCACCTCCAACACGGTGATCGTGAACGTCCCCACTCCGGTCCCCTCCTCGATCTCAACGACGGGTTCCCCGCAGTCCGCCTCGACCTCGACCTCGCCGCCGTCGAGCCCCAAGTCGGGCACGTCGGGCACATCGGGCGTTCTCGGCTTCAAATCCGGACCCGTCGTGCCGGGGTTGAAGGGCCCGCACGCGTGTGTGCGCACCACCTTCAGCGTGAGGGTGAAGTCGGCCGGCGTGAAGAGCGTGACCTTCTATCTCGACGGGCACAAGCTGAAGACGCTGACCGCGAGGAACGCCCACAAGGGGTGGCTCACGCTCGCGATCAACCCCGCGAAGGTCAGCGTGGGCGCGCACCGACTGAGCGCCATGATCAAGATGGCGCTCGCCGTGTCCTCCACGGCCAAGCCGGCGCTCGCCCGGCGCTCGCTGACGATCGTGCGCTGTCACTAGCGGGGGGCCCCAGCGGTGCCCCGCTCGGACGGACGGCGTGATCGCCTGGAGGCACCGTTGCGCTGCCCTGGGATAGGCTTGCGGGAACGGCCATGGACCTGACTTTCAGCCCACAGGAGACGGCCTTTCGCGATGAGCTTCGCGGCTGGCTGGCGGCCAATCCGCCCGAGCCCGAGCCCGCGGACGGTGGCGAGGACGCCCAATTCACGCGGCGGCGCGACTGGCAGCGCCGTCTCTACGACGCGGGCTGGGCGGCTCCGGCGTGGCCGACCGAGTATGGCGGCCGCGGTGCCACACCGACCGAATCGGCGATCTACTTCGAAGAGATCGGCCGGGCGCGCGTGCCCTTCGCAGCCAACACGCTGGGCCTGCTCCTCGGCGGACCGACACTGATGGTCTGGGGTACGCCGGAGCAGAAGGAGCGCTACCTGCCCCCGATCCTCTCGGCCGAGGAGATCTGGTGTCAGGGCTTCTCAGAGCCAGACGCGGGCTCTGACCTCGCCGCGCTGAAAACGAGGGCGGTCAAGGACGGCGAGGACTGGGTGGTCACCGGGCAGAAGGTCTGGACCAGCGGCGCGCAGTACTCCAAGTGGTGCATGCTCGTCGCGCGCACCGACTCCGAGGTGGCCAAGCACAAGGGCCTGACCTACTTCCTGATGGACATGGAGCAGGATGCGGTGCAGGTCCGTCCACTCCGACAGATCACCGGCGAGGCCGAGTTCAACGAGCTGTTCATCGAGGAGGCCCGGATCTCCGACGCGAACGTCGTCGGCGGTGTCGGCAACGGCTGGAAGGTCGCGCTCACCACCCTCATGAACGAGCGCGCGGGCCTGGGCTTCGCTCTGCAGATCCGCCTGCGCCAGCTGCTCGACGATCTGATCGCGTCGGCCGCCGAGCGCGGGCTGCTCGACGATCCCCTCTACGCGGACGCGCTCGCCGAGCTGCACGTGCGCTGCGAGTCGATCCGCCTGCTGGCCTGGAAGGGCCTGACAGACACCGAACGCTACGGCCAGCCCGGACCGGAGGGCTCGCTGGTGAAGTGGCTGTGGTCGGACACCAACCAGCGTCTGACCCAGCTCGCGGTCGACATCGTCGGACCGGATGCGCTCACGGTCGGCGAGAGCTGGAGCTATGAGCTGCTGCGAGCCCGCGGCAACACGATCGAGGGCGGGACCACGGAGGTGCTCAAGAACATAATCGCCGAGCGCGTGCTCGGGCTGCCTCGGCTGAAGGTCTCGGCGTAGGGGTCGCATGGACTTCGGTCTGACAGACGACCAGCGCGAGATCCAGCGCACGGCGCGCGAGCTGCTGCTTGAGCGAGCGAAGCCGGAGCGCGTGCGCGAGCATGCGGAGTCCGCCCGGATGGACTCGGAGCTGTGGCGTGAGCTGTGCGAGCTCGGCTGGCCGGGCATCGCGGTCGCCGAGGAGCATGGCGGACAGGGTCTCGGGTGCATCGAGCTCTCGATCCTGTGCGAGGAGCTGGGCCGCTCGCTCGCGCCCGTCCCGTTCCTGCCGAGCGCGATGGCGGCGGCCGTGATCGAGCACGGAGGCTCGCCCGAGCAGCGCGAGCGCTGGCTTCCGAGCCTGGCCTCGGGAGAGACGATCGGTGCTCTGGGCACGGCGGTGGACGGTATCTCTGAGCTGGTTGTGGGCGGCGCGGATGCGCAGGTGATCGTGCTCGTGGAGGACGACGGCTCGGCGCGGGTGCTGTCCTGCGATGACGCCGAGGTGACTCCGCTTGCGTCGATCGACCCGACCCGCTCGGCGGCGCGCGTGAGCGCGCAGGACTCAGGCGAAGCGCTCGCCGATGGCTGCGCCGGTCTGGGTCGTGCGCTGGTGGCCGTCAGCTCCGAGCTCGTCGGCGTGTGCGAGCGAGCGCTCGAGATGACCGTCGCCTACGTGAAGGAGCGCAAGCAGTTCGGTGTTCCGGTCGGCGCCTACCAGGCCGTCTCGCATCGTTGCGCGCAGATGCTGCTCGAAACCGAGAAGGCGCGCTCGACGGCGGCCTTCGCGGCGTGGACCGCGGATGCGGACCCCGCGCGTCTGGCCGAGGCTGCGGCGATGGCCAAGGCGTCTGCATCCGAAGCAGGTCGCGAGGTGACCGCCGGCGCGATCCAGGCTCACGGCGGGATCGGCTTCACGTGGGAGGCGGACGTGCATTGGCTGTACAAGCGCGCTCAGCTCGACGCCGTTCTGCTGGGGGGCGCCAAGCGCCATCGCGCCCGGCTCGCCGCGATCCTCGCCGAGCAGCTGGGCGCCTCGGCGACCGCCTGAGGACCTCCGAGCCGGCGGAGTGGCGCGACCCGGATATGTGCGCCGAAGGTAGGCTCCCTTCCTACAGCGAGTGAGGAGTGGACCGGTGGTTCAACCGTTGCCGCGGGGGCGTAACCCGTTTGATGAGTCAGGAGTCGTACGCGACGCCGAGGGCCTCGCACGCTATGTCGAGCGGCCGGCGTCGCTCGTGCACATGCTGAGAGCGAGCGTTGAGCGTGACGCGGCGGCCACCGCGCTCGTGGAGGTGGGCGGCTCCTCGGCGAGCTACGGCGAGGTGTGGGAGCGATCCGCCCGGGTGGCCGGAGGGCTGCGCGCGAACGGCGTGGAGCGCGGCGACCGCGTCGCCATCCACATGCCCAACGGGATCGACTGGGTCCTGGCCTTCTTCGGCGCCCAGCTGCTCGGCGCGGTGGTCGTGCCGGTGAACACGCGCTTCACCGAGGAGGAGGTCGCCTACGTGGTCGAGGACTCCGGGGCGGCCTATACCTTCGCGCCCGGCGTCGCGCTTCCCGACGGCGCGCCTGTGGAGGGCGAGGACCTCGCGCCGGAGGATCTCGCCGCGATCTTCTACACGAGCGGCACCACCGGCTTTCCCAAGGGGGCGATGACCTCCCACGGCAACTTCCTCACCAACAGCGAGAACGCGTTCCGCTGCCTGGCCGCCGACCGCGCCGAGGGCCCGGGCATCTCCACCCTGGTGTCGGTGCCGCTCTTTCACGTCACCGGCGCCAACAGCCAGCTCATCCCTGTGCTCGAGCTCGGTGGGCGGGTCGAGATCCTCTCCGGCCCCCTCGATCTCGAAGGCTTCTTTCAGGCGGTCGGCTCGCACGGGGTCAACCAGCTCGTGTCCGTTCCGGCGATCTACCACGCGGTCATGCGCCACCCGAACTTCCCCGAGCTGGATGTGAGCCGCGTGCGCTGGGTCTCCTACGGAGGCGCTCCGATCGCCGAGAGCCTCGTGCACCGCATCAAGGACGCCTTCCCCACCGCGCGCGTGGGCAACGGCTTCGGCCTGACAGAGACCTCCTCGCTGACCTCCTTCCTCCCCCACGAGGAGGCCGCAGAGCACGCTGACTCGGTCGGGTTCGCCCTGCCGGTGGTCGACCTGGCGCTCGACGAACCAGGTGGGCGGGACTCCGAAAAAGGCGTCGGCGAGCTCTTGGTGCGCGGCCCCAACGTCGTGCAGGGCTACTGGAACAAGCCGGAGGCGACCGCCGAGACGTTCGTGGACGGCTGGCTGCACACCGGCGATCTCGCGCGCGTGGACGAGGACGGCCTCCTCTACATCGTCGATCGCTTGAAGGACATGATCAATCGCGGCGGCGAGAACGTGTATTCGATCGAGGTCGAAAACGTGCTCGCGAGCGCGCCCAGCGTGGGCGAAGCGGCCGTGGTGGCGGTGCCCGACGAGATGATGGGCGAGAAGGTCGGCGCGGTGATCGTCCCGGTGGCCGACCGCGAGCTCGACGTCGACGCGATCCTCGCCTACTGCCGCGCCCATCTAGCAGACTTCAAGGTTCCCCAGTACCTCGCTGTACGCGAGGAACCTCTGCCGCGCAACCCGGCTGGCAAGCTGCTCAAGGCGCGGCTTCGCGAGGAAACCCAATGGGAAAAGCCACTTCGCTGAACGACCCCCGAGGAGAGAGCCGATGCCTACCGTAGAGACCGTTCAGGGAGCCATAGACGCCGAGGAGCTGGGGCTGGTCCTAGTGCACGAGCACGTTCGCTTTCGCGACGAGGCCGTCGCGGCCGAGTGGCCGCAGCGCTACGACGAGCAGGCCGAGCTCGACGCGGCGCTCGAGGCGGTCAATGCGGCCAAGTCCAGGGGCGTGCAGACGATCGTCGATCCGACCGCGATGTTCGGCGGGCGCGACGTGCGCTTCATGAAGCGCGTGGCTGATGAGACCGGGGTGCGGATCGTTGCCTGCACGGGCATCTACAGCTACGACTATCTGCCCCACTACTTCGACAACCGCGACGTGGACGAGATGGCCGACCACTTCATCTCGGACATCGAAGGCGGCATCCAGGGAACCGCGATCAAGGCGGCATTCCTGAAGTGCGCGGCCGACGCCGCAGGCGTGACCGAGAACATCGAGAAGATTCACCGCGCGGTCGCACGCGCGAGCGTGCAGACCGGGGCTCCGATCATGGCCCACTCGATGCCCGCGGCGGCCACCGGGCCCCGGCAGGTCGACATCTTCGAGCAGGAGGGCGTGGACCTCGCCCGTGTGCAGATCGCACACTGCGGAGACACCGAGGACCTCGACTACATCCAGGGGCTGATCGACCGCGGCGTATACGTCGGCCTGGACCGCTACGGCCTTGATATGTACCTGCCGATCGCCAAGCGCAACGCGACGGCCGCGGAGCTGTTGCGGCGCGGACACGCCGAGCGGTTGATGATCTCCCAGGACTACTGCGCCACGATCGACTGGTTCCCGCCGGAGGCCGCGGAGGAGTTCGCGAAGAGCGGCGCGATTCGCAACTGGTCGATGACGCTCGTGTTCGACGAGGTCGTGCCGGCGCTGCGCGAGCAGGGTGCGATGGACGACGACAGCTACCGCACGATCTTCATCGACAATCCGCGGCGCTGGCTGACGGCTTGAGTCACAGGCGGGGGCGCGGGGCGCCTCAGCCGGGAGCGAACAGCAGCTCGGGGCCCTCGACGGTTCCGACGACCTTGTTGACCGCCGGGTTGGCCGCCCGGGCTGAGAGGCGCTCCGTGGGCAGGGCCCCGCAGAGCGCAAGCGCCTCCTCGGCTCCGAGGGCAGGGTCGAGCCACGCAAGCTGGGAGTCGCGGTCGGCGAGGATCACGGGCATCCGAGTGTGGATCGGTGCGACCAGGCGGTTGGGCGCCGAGTCGCAGGTGAGCAGCGTGACGCTCTCGATCCATCTGCCTTCGATCTTCGCGGGAGTCCACAGGGCGGCGAACGCGAACGGCCCGCCGTCGTCGAGCTGAAAGTAGAACGGCTGGGGTCGGCCGGTCTGCGATCGGTCACTGCGTTTCTCGGGCTTCAGCCACTCGAAGTACCCGTCGGCCACCTGCAGGGCCCGCCGGGAGCCCTTGGGTATCAGGTCCCTGTAGGCGGGCCTCGTGGCGACGGTCTCCATCCGGGCGTTGATCATCTTGGCGGCGCCCTTGAGGTCGCCGGCCCAGTGCGGGATCAGCCCCCAGCGCAGGAGTCGTGCCTCTGGCTCGCCCTCGGGTGCGACGATCGCGAGTACCTCTTCGGTGGGCGCGATGTTGAAGCGCCGCGTTCCCGCTACGCTCGAGATCGGGACCCTGAAGCGGTCGTTCAGTTCTTCAGGGCCCGACGTGTTGGTGTAGCGCCCGCACATCCCTCGAGGATATGTCCGGCCGGCCGCGCGCGGCACGAGGACCTCGTTCTGATGCCTGCCACCACAGGACCGCTGCTCGCCGTCTCGACGCCGAGCCTGGCCGCTAAGGCTGCCTGGCGAGACGAAAGGGGTCTGGGTTCAGCCCGCGACATGCTGAGCGGCGCTGCCGAGGGCGCGTCCGACGTAGGCGAGCATGCTCCCCAGGTGCGCCTGGAGCGTTTCCATGCTGTGGCCGCCGGGATACACGGCGCTCTCTGCGTGCGCACCGGCGGCGCGCAGAGCGGCGGCGAACGGCGCGTTCTCGGACGGGTCGGCGATGTGATCGGATTCGCCTCCGTAGATGAACGCGTGCAGCCCGAGCCGCGACAGGATCGGACGGTCGGCCTGCAGCTCGCCGTCCAGGCCGTCGAAGAAGCCCAGCCAGCTCTCGACCACACCGAAGCGGTAGGGGTTGCCGAGCGCGATGTTCATGGCGCCATATCCGCCCATCGAGTCGCCCGCGATCGCGCGTGCGCCGCGCGTGGCGATGGTGGGCAGTGTGCGGTCGATCAGATCCTGCACTTCCAGGACATAGCTCTCGTAGCGCGTCGCGCCGCGATCGCGCCAGTTGTTGGACCCCGGCCCTCCCTGGATCATCACGGCGATCAGCGGCGGAATCGCGCGGTGTGCGATCAGGCGATCGAGTTCTTCCTGCAGGCCGAGCTGCAGGAACGCGGTGGCCGGCTGGCTGTTGCCGTGCAGCAGGTACAACACCGGGTACCTGCGACTCGTGCTGCCGTAGCCGGCGGGCAGGTAGACACGGAACGCCCCGCCACCGTGCAGGGCGACCGATGGATAGTGGGCGACGTCGATCGAGCTCCCAGCGGAATCGCGACTGACCGGTATGAGCGTGGGCAGCGGCTGAACCGGCTGGGCGGACGAAGCGACAGCCGAGGGGGATTGCGCGGCGGAGCGAGCGGCGGAGACCCCGATGAGACGCTCGACGGTGAGCTGGCCGTTGAGAGCAAGCGCCACGCAGACGGCGGCCAGGCCGCTCAGGAGCGCCGCGATCATCAGCCGGCGCGCGCGTTCGGACTGCCACGCCGACGGGGGCGCCTGAGCGCTGGCGGACTCTCGTCTCGGGGGGAAGGCGGGCACCCAGGACGGGGGCAGCATTTCCGCTGCCGCTCCGCCCTGGCCGGGCCAGCTCCACTCGCCCAGGTTGTCCAACCACACCTGGGTGCGCGAAACCTTCACTCCAATGGACATTCAGGAGATTGAAGGAACCTGCGAGCAGAAAGCCAACCCCTGCACGAAGACGCCCAGGCCATACTCGGCGTTGACGGTCAGTCGGTAGTCCACACCTGTCCGGTGTCTCCGAAGCCGATGGCCTGCTTTGTCGCTTCGGTCAGGTCGAATTCACGGCCCGCGACGTAGGGGCCGCGATCGATCACGGGCACCCGCACGGACCGCCCGTTGTAGCGCAGGGTCACGAGCGTGCCACAGGGCAGCGTCTTGTTCGCGACGCCCAGCGTCGAGCTCGTGAGCGATCCCCCGCAGGCAAGGCCGCCGCCCCCTCCGTACCAAGAGGCGCCGGCGAGGCGGTAGACGTTCAGCCGGCCGAGCCGGCGACGGGCCGCGCGCCCGGTGGCGTCGCCCGTGAAGCGCAGACGCACCAGCTCGCTCGTGGCCCAGCGTGAAACGTAGGTGAGCCGGAAGCGGCCACGGGCACGCGTGCGGGCGTGGGCGATCGTCCTCCAGCCGTGGCTAGCGAGAGCCTGGAGAAGCACGGTGCGCCCCGCTAGTCCCGGCCGGCGGCCTTCCTGGAGCGTGCCGCTCACAGTGGCCGGATCGTTCTCGAGAACATTCAACTGGGCCCTCGTCACCTGCAGGGTCGTGCGTTGAGGTGTTGCAACGGTCGCCAGCACGGTCGAAATGGCTCCGACCGGGGCCAGCGCGGGCGCAGGCAGGGCAAGCGTCGCAGGTACGTACATCAAGTGGAAAACCTCCTTGAGTTCCGCCTACGGGGTTAGCTGTCGGGCTCACGGCCGGCTGAACACGCGAACGGGACGCGTGCGAGCCGAGCGTTACGGCCGCAGCAGCGGCCGATTCGCCCCATCCGGATCGCTCATGCGCAATCCGGCAGTGGGTCCCCCGCTCGCCTCCATCCATGGAGACGACTCGGCGAGTCGAACAATTGTTCGTACGTTAGAGGTGCCTGTGGGGCCGCTGTGTGTCCGCCATCACATATGGTCATTCTCTGCGGAAGTGATGATCGGCACAAGAACCCCCGCTGTTTGCGTCGAATTGATACGTTCCCGCACTTGAGCGACCGCGAGCGCGATCAGCTCTTGGTCGCTGCACCACGACCCAACCCACATCAAGCCTCTAGCGCTCGATGAGGAGGCGACCTCGCTTTGCATCGCGGACGCGCAGGCGACGGGCCGCTGGCGCGGTGGGGTAGACTTCCCGGCGGGGTTTCAGGCCTTTGGCGCGCATTCGTGTTGAGCGCGCGTCGGTCGGTGCGATCGGCCATAGGGGGAATCGGCCCGTCCGGGCCAAACTGGGAGGACGCATGAAGACAGGGATCGTCGTTCTGAGCTTGGTGGTCGGACTGGCGCTGCCCGCGGCGGCGTCGGCAAAGCGGCACGAGCACGTCTGCGGCCCGCCGGCGGCTCACCACGTGCGCTGTCACGCTGAGGTCGTGACCGACGCCAGCGGCAACCCGCTGGTTACCTCGGGGCCGAGCGGCTACGGTCCCTTCGATCTGCAGAGCGCCTACAACCTCTCCAGCGCCTCCTCGAGCGCTGGGGGCAGCGAGACGATTGCGATAGTCGACGCCTACGACGATCCCAACGCCGAGGCAGACATGGGCGTATACCGCTCACAGTACGGCCTGCCGCCGTGCACGACCGCCAACGGCTGCTTTCGCAAGGTCGACCAGGCGGGGGGGACGAACTACCCGTCGGGCAACACCAGCTGGGCCCAGGAGATCTCACTTGACCTCGATATGGCCTCTGCCATCTGCCCGAACTGCCACGTCAAGCTCGTCGAGGCCGCTTCGAACAGCTTCGCCAACCTAGCCACTGCGGTCGACGAGGCGGCGGCGCTCGGCGCGACCCAGATCTCCAACAGCTACGGCGGCCGCGAGTACTCAAGCGAGGTCACCGACCAGTCCCATTACAACCATCCCGGGATCGACATCACCGTAAGCTCGGGCGACAGCGGCTACGGCGTCGAGTTCCCGGCCTCCTCGCAGTACGTGACCGCGGTTGGCGGCACCAGCCTGGTGCGCGCGAGCAACGCTCGCGGATGGTCAGAGACGGCGTGGTCGGGGGCGGGGAGCGGGTGCTCGGCCTACGTGTCCAAGCCCAGCTGGCAGACCGACGCGGGGTGCGCCATGCGCACCGTTGCCGATGTGTCAGCCGACGCGGACCCGAACACCGGCGTGGCCGTCTATGACACCTACGGCTACGGCGGCTGGCTTGAGTTCGGCGGCACGAGCGTCGCTTCCCCGATCATCGCAGGGGTCGACGCCCTGGCCGGCGGACGCGCGCACACAGCGACGCCCTACGGCTCCTATCCCTACAGCAACGCTGGCGCCTTCTACGACATCACCTCCGGTAGCAACGGCTCCTGCGCGGGCAGCTACCTGTGCACCGCCGTACTGAGCTATGACGGCCCCACAGGGATCGGAACACCCAACGGGATCGGAGCGCCGGTCGCGCCCTCCCCGCCGGTGAACGTCAGCCCGCCGACGATCTCCGGCACGCCCACCCAGAACCAGACGCTGACCGCCAACCCGGGCACGTGGACGGGCTCCCCGACGCCCACCTACACCCACCAATGGAATCGCTGCCCGCAGGGTGGGACGTGCGCTTCGATCTCTGGTGCTACTGGCTCGACCTACACGCTGACCTCCGCTGATGTGGGCCAGAACATCACCGTCACCGTGACCGCCACCAACGCGTCCGGAGCGACGTCAACGGACTCCGCTCCGGTGGGACCGGTCGCTTCGGCGCCCGCGGCTGACTTCTTGCTGAGCGCATCGCCGTCCAGCCAGAGCATCAAGCGCGGCCATTCGACGAGCTACACAGTCACGATCACGCCGCTGAACGGGTTCAACTCGGCCGTCGCCCTGACCGTCGCGGGACTGCCCGCTGGAGTCCAGGCCAGCTTCAACCCAAGCTCGACGACGAGCTCCTCGACGCTTACCGTCAGCACCAGCCGGACCACCCCGTCGAACACCTACACCCTGACGATCACCGGGACCGCGGGGAGCCTGAGCCACAACACCAACGTCACGCTGACGGTCCGCTTCTAGTGGCTTGATGTGGGTTTAGCGGTCGTCGCAACAAGCTCCGCGAACATCGACGGTTCCCTGGCCCGACCCCTAAGATTCGGTCCGGCGGACCCATGAACGGGGTCCGGTCCGCGGGTGTACGGGGGCGCGCTAGTGATCCTCGGAGGGCTGACCGTCGTCCTCGGATTGATCCGGTACTGGATGGACGCTAGGCGCTGATCGGTCCTCAGCGCGACGTTGAGCGGTGCGCTGCTGGCGGCCGCGCATCGATACAGCCACGATAAGCACGATCAGCACCACGGCAATCGCGACGACGATCACGACAACGCCTGTCCCAACGGCCAGAGGCACAGTCACAGTCACAGACGGCATGATACCGACGGCGCTCACTCGGGCGGCGGCGGCTTCACTACGGGCTGCGCAGCACAGCTCAGAGGAGAGAGTGGTGCAGCGTCGTCATAGAGTGTGGGCATGGAGCGATCAAAGACGCATTTCAGCGAGTACTCGCCCGCTAAGCGGTCCTGGATCGCTGTGCTCACCGCCGTGTCCGTTGGGCTGGTGGCGGCAGCGGAGCGCGACATCCAGCGTCGGGCGGCCGACCAGGTGCGTGGTAGCAAGTTGCTCTGGCGTCTGGTCTGCCTGAATGCCGTCGGCGCGGCGAGCTACTTCCGGTGGGGGCGTCGAGCGACGCACGAGTGACGCTCGCAGTTGGCCCCCGCGCAGCGTGAACTGCCGGGGGCCGCGGCAACAGGAGGCGAGTCCTGATGCAGAACCAATCCAAGCACGGGCCGAGCCACACCGGCGCTCTGGGGGCCGCGACCCCCAGACGTGGCGCTCCTGAGAGACTATGAGGCTGCGGCGCACGCACCGAGGTCAGGCGCGCTGAGAGCGCCGGCAACATGTTTCTCCACGGGTCGTTGACTCGTGGTTCCCCAACAGCGACAATCGAGAGCAATGGCCAATCCCGATCGCCTGTCAGCGCTGGACACGACGTTCCTTCATCTCGAGGATCACTCGACCGCACACATGCACGTCGCGTCGGTGATGCTGTTCGAGGGCAAGGCGCCCACGCTGCAGGAGCTGGTCGACCACATCCTGGGCCGGCTGCACCTCGTTCCGCGCTACCGCCAGCGTCTGGCCTACGTTCCGCTCGGCCAGGGCCGGCCGATCTGGACCGACGATCCGCATTTCAACCCCTACTACCACGTCCGCCACACCGCGCTGCCCAAGCCGGCCGACGAGACCGCGCTGAAGAAGCTCGCGGGACGCCTGTTCTCCCAGCGGCTCGACCGCTCCAAGCCGCTGTGGGAGATCTCGCTGGTCCAGACGATGTCCGGCGGGCGTTTCGCGCTCATCGCGAAGACCCACCACGCGCTCGTCGACGGGATCTCGGGCGTGGACATCACCACCGTCCTGTTCGACAGCGCGCGCGAGCCCGTCGGTCCGGCCGCCCCGGCCTCGCCGTGGAGCGCCAAGCCACTGCCGGGACCCGCCAAGCTGCTCGGCGAGGCGCTGGTCGAGCGCTCCACCGTTCCCGCCGAGATGCTCCGCGGCGGCCGTGCCCTGCTGCGACGCCCCCGCAAGGCGCTCTGCCAGGTCAAGGAGGGCCTGAATGCCATCGGCGCGACCACGCTCGCCGGTATCAATGCTCCGGCGCCTCCGAGCCCGTTCAACGTCAACATCGGCCCCCACCGCCGCTACACCTTCCTCGACGCGGACCTCGCGAGCCTCAAGTCGATCAAGGATTCCCTCGGTGGAACCCTCAACGACGCCGTGCTCGCCTCCGTCAGCCTGGCCCTCGGCCGCTACCTTCGCAACCGCGGTCACGACACGAAGGACCTCGTGCTCAAGGCCATGGTGCCGGTGTCCGTGCGCGCCAAGTCCCAGCGAGGAGCCCTCGGCAACCAGGTCGCCGCGATGTGGGCCCCTCTGCCGGTGGGTGTCGAGAATCCGGCCGAGTGCCTGAGCAAGATCGCCACGGCGATGGAAGACCTGAAGAAGTCCGGTCAGGCCGTTGGGGCCCAGGTGCTGACCAACCTCGCAGGCTTCGCTCCTCCGACGATCCTCAGCCAGGCTGCCCGCCTGCAGGCCCGCCAACCGTTCTTCAATCTCGTCGTAACGAACGTCCCGGGCCCGCAGTTCCCGCTCTACCTGCTCGGGCGGCGCCTGGAAGTCCTCTACCCCGTCGTGCCGCTCGCTCAGCGCCAGGCGCTCGGGATCGCCGTCATGAGCTACGACGGCCACCTCGGGTTCGGCCTGCTCGCCGACTACGACGCCCTGCCCGATCTCGAGGCGATCGCGCTCGACTTGAAGTGGGCGATCGCCTCGCTGTGCCGCGCCGCCGGGGTGCTCGGGCGCGCCTCGCGCGCCCCGCGCAAGCCCGCGGCCGGACGCGCGAGCGCCGCTCGGGCGTCCGTCAAGCAACCTTCCTCGAGCGCCCGAAGCCCCTCCCGGAAGCCCGCCAGCGCGAGCTGAGGTGCGCCTGGCCCTCTGCCAGCTGAACGCCACCGTTGGCGATATCGCCGGCAACGCCGAGCGCGTGCGCGACGGTATGCGCGCGGCGCGGGAGGCCGGCGCCGACCTCGTGCTGTTCCCCGAGCTGATCCTGACCGGATACCCGCCCGAGGACCTGCTGCTCAAGGAGCACTTCCTCGCGGACGCCGCCTCGGCGCTGCACGCGCTCGCCGCCGACACGCACGGCGTGGCCGCCGTCGTGGGCTTTCCCGAGCGTGCCGAGGACGTCTACAACGCCGCAGCCGTGCTCGCCGACGGAGCGGTGCACGCCATCTACCGCAAGGTCCACCTGCCCAACTACGGGGTGTTCGACGAGCAGCGCTACTTCCAGGCCGGGCCCGCGGGCGCGGTCATCGATCTCGGCCGCCACCGCGTGGGCCTGACCGTCTGCGAGGACATCTGGGAGCCGGGGCCGCCGGCCAGCGACGAGGCGCTCGCGGGAGCCACGCTGATCGCCAACATTTCCGCCTCCCCCTACCACGCCGGCAAGGGCTCCGAGCGCGAGCGCATGTTCGCCCAGCGCGCCCGCGAGAACCTCGTGTGCGTCGCCTTCTGCGGACTCGTCGGCGGACAGGACGAGCTCGTGTTCGACGGACACTCCTGCGTGATCGATCACACGGGCCGCACGATCGCCCGCGCGAGCCAGTTCGAGGAGGAGACGCTGGTGTGCGACGTCGATCTCGACGCCGCCGCGGCCGCGCGCCTGCGCGACACAAGCCATCGCCCGGCCGCGCGGCGCTCCGAGCGCCAGGTCCTGATCCTCCCCGCCCTCTCCACCCCCGAGAGCTCCACTTCGGCTCCGTCGCGGAATCATTCCCTGACCGAGCCGCTCGCGCCCGTCGAGGCCGAGGTCTACGGCGCCCTGAAGCTCGGGCTGCGCGACTACGTTCACAAGAACGCCTTCGAGCGTGTCGTCCTCGGCCTCTCCGGCGGGGTCGACTCCGCGCTGGTCGCCTGCCTTGCCGCTGACGCGCTCGGGGGAGAGCGCGTCAGCGCCACGATCATGCCGTCGCCGTACTCGTCGTGCACGACCCAGGACGACGCCCGCGCCCTGGCCGCGGCGCTGGGGATGCGCGCCCACGAGCTGCCGATCCAGTCGGTGATGGACGCCTACCGGGACGCTCTCCACGAGCAGTTCGCCGGGCGCGAAGCGGACGTGACCGAGGAGAACCTCCAGGCGCGCATCCGCGGCAACCTCCTGATGGCGCTCTCCAACAAGTTCGGCTGGCTGGTGCTGACGACCGGCAACAAGTCGGAGATGTCGGTCGGCTACACCACTCTCTACGGCGACCTCGCCGGCGGCTTCGCGGTCATCAAGGACGTGCCCAAGACCCTCGTCTACCGCCTGTGCGAGTGGCGCAACTCTCCCGCCGGCGCCGCTGCCGCCGGCTCCCTCCCACAGGACGCCAGCGCCGCGCTGTCCCCGATCCCCGTCTCCATCCTCGAGCGGGCGCCCTCGGCCGAGCTGAGGCATGACCAGCGCGATGACGATTCGCTGCCTCCCTACGACGTGCTCGACCGCATCCTCGAGGGCTACGTCGAGCTCGACCACAGCCGCGAGCAGCTGATTGCCCTGGGACTGCCCGAGCGCGACGTGGACCGCACGATCCGGCTGGTCGATCTCGCTGAGTACAAGCGGCGTCAGGCGCCCCCCGGAATCAAGATCTCCACGCGCGCCTTCGGACGCGATCGGCGCATGCCGATCACCAACCGCTACCGGGGATAGGACGCCGTCACGCCGGCGGGCCGGCCGGCAGGCGGGCAACCGTTAATCTCCGGGCGTGCGTCTCAGAGCCCTATCTCTGGCCGCGCTGTGCGCGGTCGCGCTGAGCGCCTGTGGCGACACGATCCAGCAGAAGCCGATCCCGCACAACATCCTCGAGGGCCTGATCGTCGCTCCGTATCCCGTGTACTGGCTCGGTGGATCCTTCCGCGGGCTCGCGGTGACGGAAGCCACGCACGATCCGAGCGGCGCTTACAGCGTCCAGTACGGCAACTGCCTGCAGGGAGGACAGGGAACGTGCGTCCCGCCGCTGCGCGTCGTCAGCTCTCCGGACAACAGCTTCCTCCCCGGCGACTCGACCCCGAGTCAGGCGAGCACCGTGAGGGGAGCCGCCGCGGTCCTCGCCGACGCGGGCAGGACCATCGTGATAGCCGCGGGGAGCATCGTGATCGACATCTATGCCACCGACGCCCCTCTCGCCCGCGCAGCCGCCCAGGCGATGGTTCCGATCAACGCGATCGGCGCACCCGAAGCTCCGTTGCCCGCGCGGCTGCCCGACAGCGGCTTCGGCGAGACGCCCCTCCCGTCACAGGTGCCCTCGCCGCTGCACCCCCTGCACTGAAAGCCACGGGCGCGAGCGCCCGCGAGCCCGAAATCCTGTCAGGCCCAGGGCGGGCTCTGACCGGTGGGCGCCGGTCGCACCGCGATCGTCATGCGGGTCAGCGCGCATGTCCGGTCGGCGTCGTCGCTGAAGCGCACGTCCCACACCCACGTGGTGCGGCCGCGGTGCAGGCGTGTCGCGACCGCGTGCACGACGCCCTCGGTGACCGGGCGCAGGAAGCTCGTGTTGTTCGCCAGGCCCATCGCCATATCGCCCTGCTCGAGCACCGCGATGGCCGTTGCAAGCGAGGTCATCGACTCGGCGACCGCCGCATATACGCCGCCGTGGAGGAGTCCCGCGGGTTGCTTGAGCTCGTCGCGAACCACGACCTGCGCGCGAACCTCGGTATCCGAGCACTCAAGCAGCTCCAGGCCGTAGAGACGGTCGAAGCCCTTCAGCAGGCTGTTGATCTGCTCGGTGCTAACTGTGATCATCCCGCCGCCACGATAGCCTACGCTCCTCCGTTGCGGCCCCCTTGGCCACCACCACCGGTGACGGAGTTCACAGACCATGAGCAGATTGGACGAGCTCCCTCCCGACCAGCGCGCCGCGCTGTCTGTGCTCCTGCGTCAGCGCAAGAGCTATGCCGAGGTCGCCTCGCTCCTCGGCATCGCCGAGCACGCCGTACACGACCGCGCGCACGCCGCCCTGGCCGTGCTCGCCCCCCGTCAGGCGCGTGCGCTCACGCCCGCGCGCCGCGCGGAGATCGGCGACTACATCCTCGGCCAGCAGGCGGGCGTGGCCGAGCGCCTGCGCACGCGCGCGTACCTCGCGGGCGAGGAGCCCGCACGGGCGTGGGCGCAGGCGGTGGCCGGCGAACTCGCTCCGCTGGGCGTCGCAGAACCGGCCGACATCCCCGCCGCGCCGCTCACCGCCATGCCGGATGTCCGCAGCGTCGCGACGCTTGCCTCGCAGGCGCGAGCGACCGACGCCGGCGCGAGCTGGACGCCCAGGCCCCCCGTGCCCCACTCCGGCGTGTCCCACAGCTCCAGGCTCGCCGGCGCGGTGCTGCTCGCGGCGCTCGTCATCGCCGTGGTCATCGCAGTGCTCATCATCTCCCCGGGCGGCGGCTCGCACGCCAGGAGCGCGTCCTCAACCGGCAAGACGGTCGCCGCCACGCCCAAGACCGGTCCGGTCCGCGGGCCGCAGCTGGCGCTGCACGCGCCGAGCCCGACAAGCAGGAGCGTCGGCGTGGTCGAGGTGCTCACCGAAGGCAGCAAGCGCGCCTTCTACATCGATGCCGAGCATCTGCCGGCGACGAGGCATTTCTTCTATGCGATCTGGCTGTACAACTCGCCCACCAGCGCCGAACCGGTGAGCAAAAGCCCCGCGGTCGGCTCAAACCACAAACTGGCAGGCGGCGCGCTGCTGCCGGCCGATGCCGGCGAATTCCACGAAATCCTGTTGACGCGCGAGACCAAGGCGCACCCGACGCGCCCCGGCCACGTCGTCCTGCGCGGCGCCTTCAGCCTGGGGGGCTGAGCTCGAACAGCTTTCCCGGGTTCATGATCCCGGTCGGGTCGAGCTCGGACTTCAGCGCTCTCAGCGCGTCCACGCCGGCGCTTCCCACCTCGCGAGACATCCAACGTGCGTGGTCGCGCCCGATCGCGTGGTGGTGGGTGATCGTGCCGCCGCCGTCGAGGATGGCCCTGCAGGCAGCGTCCTTGACGGTGCGCCACTGACCCAGCTCATCGCCCTCGCTTTGACCGGCGATGAACGTGAAGTAGAGCGACGCCCCCGTCTCATACACGTGCGAGACGTGACACATGACCAAGCCGGGCGTGCCGCACGCGGCCAGCTCGTGAGCGATCGCCCGTCCGACCTCGCGGTGCAGGCGCTGCAGGTTCGACCACTGGGTGGCTGTCTCGAGCGTCTCGACCATCACCCCCTGGCTCAGCAGGTCGTCGCGCAGATAGGGACCCGCGAAGCGCCCGTTCAGCCACGCCGCGCCCGGAGAGCGCCCGACGCCGAGGCCACCGCATGCGCGTGTGAGCGAGACGGCGCGCGCACGCCTGTGGGCCACGTCCTCGGGCGTGCCCTCGAAGCCGACGATCGCAAGGCAGCCATGCCCGTATCCGCGCACGCCGAGGTACGCGCGACCGAGCCGGCCCTTGGCGCCTCCGGCGCCCGCGAGCGCGAGCGACATGCGCGTCTCCTGCTCATCTGACAGCCGCACGACGTCAGGCAGCGCATGCTCGCGCGCGAGCGTCCGCAGCGCCTGCACACCGGCTGAGAAGTCCGCGAAGAAGATCCCCTCGTAGATCCGCTCGCGCGGCGCCGGGCGCACCCGCAGCGCCAGCTCGGTGATCACCCCCAGCGTGCCCTCCGAGCCGACCAGCAGCTGACGCACAGAGGGTCCGGCCGCAGTGGCCGGCATGGCCGGCAGCGAGATCTCGCTCGCCGGCGACGCGAAGCGCATCCCGAGCACCATCTTCTCGATCGCACCGTAGCCCGTGGACGCCTGGCCCGCGGACCTCGTCGCCGCACAGCCGCCCAGCGAGACGTACTGGAAGGACTGCGGGAAGTGGCCGAGGGTCAGTCCGCGCACCGCCAGCGCGCGCTCGAGCGCGGGCGCCCGCATGCCGGCCTGCACCGTCACCGTCGAGGATTCCCCATCGAGCGCCAGGATCGCGCCCATGCGTCCCATGTCGAGCGCGAGCACCCCGCCATGCTCGCCGCGCAGCGGCGCCACTCCGCCAACCACGCTGGTGCCGCCGCCGAACGGAACCACCGCCACCGAGGATCGCGCGCAGAGATCGAGCACGGCGCGCACCTGATCATGTCCCGCCGGGTGGACCACTGCGTCGGGTGCGCCCTCCGGCTCGCCCGCGCGCAGGCGCACGAGATCCGGATATCCCTTGCCGGCGGCGTGCACGACGCGTTGCTCGTGATCGTCGCGGACTCCCTCGACGCCGACGATCGCCCGCAGCTGCTCGAGCAGCGAGTCCGACAGCCTCGACGGCTCCAGGCGCACCCCCCCGAGCGCCACCGGCGCGCGCGGACGCGGCTCTATGCCAGCCGTCTCGCGCAGGAAGCCGAGGGCGTGCGGGGGCAGCGCGACGGGATGCGCGGGGTCGCCCCATCCCCACCAGCGCATCGCCGGCGGCTTGAGCGGCTCAGCCACTGATCCGCTCGAGTCCATCGAGCGCCTCGTCGAGCGTGGCCGCCGCCGCGCGCCGCACCATCAAGCCGCCGAAGCGCGGAAAGAAGCCCGTCAGCGCCTGACGCAGCTCGATCGTCACCTCGGTCGCGGGGCCCGCTGTGCCCCGCTCACCGTGAGCCCCTGCGTCGAGGCCGCTCGCGGGCACGGACGCGAGCCACACCTCGGTCTCGGCCGACTTCAACAGGCGCGCGAACGGCGTGCCCTGCACCCTCTGCGCCCACAGCAACGAGCGCTCGCCGGCATCGACGCGCACGACGTTGAAGTCCGAGCGCACGACCTTCCCCTTGCGAGTCCTCATCACCTCCGTGAACGATCCGTCCGCGACGTCCTCCACGCGCGTCACCCGCGGCCACCAGCGCGGCAGGTGGTGGGGATCGCGCACGACCTCCCAGAGCTCCTGCGGAGATGCTGCGATCGTGCGGCTGCGACGGGTGGTGGGCACGAGCGCCAGACTAGGACTCGTACGACAGCAGGGCGTGCACCTCGCGCGGGGCCAGCCGCTCGCGTCCGTTCAGGAACGCCAGCTCGATCAGGAACCCGCAGCCGACCACCTCCCCTCCGAGCTGCTCGACGAGCGTGCACAGCGTCGCCGCCGTGCCGCCCGTGGCGAGCAGGTCGTCGTGGACGAGCATCCGCTTTCCGCTGGCCAAGGCGTCTGTGTGCAGCTCCAGCCGCCCGGCGCCGTACTCGAGCAGATACTCAGCGCTGACGGTCTCATAGGGAAGCTTGCCGGGCTTGCGCGCGAGCACGAACCCGGCGCCGAGCTCGAGCGCGAGCGCCGGGCCGAGCAGGAAGCCGCGGGCCTCCGCGGCAACCACGCAATCGACCTGGAGCGGCCGCGCGCGATCGGCGAGCAGCCGCACCGCCTCAGACAGGGCGTCGGCGTCGGCGAGCAGCGGCGTGATGTCCTTGAAGCCGATCCCAGGCTTGGGAAAGTCGGGTATGTCGCGGACGAGCGAGCGCAGATCGACGGCGGTCATCAACGCACGATCTTGCGCAGATCCCGGATCAGGAGGAGGTGCTTCAGGTGCGTGGCTACCGCGGCGAGGTTCTCGAGCGCTTCGACCGCCTCCTTGCGCCGCTCGGGGTTGCGCGAGCGCAGGGCCGGGGCGAGGATCTGCTGGAGCAGGTTCGCCTCGCGGTCGGCAGAGGAGCGGAACACGCGCAGGTTGCGTCCGCCGACGCCGTAGCGCGCGAGCTCGGCCACCGCCGCGATGATCTCCCGCTCGGTCTCGTCGAAGTAGCGCACGCCGCCGCGCAGCTCGCCCTTGACCACGCCATACTCCTCCAGCTCGCGCACCAGCTTGGCCTCGGCCTTGGTCTCCTCGAGCACGTCGTCGATCGAATAGAGCGCCCCGCTGGCCTCACGGACGCTCACGCTCGGACGCCACGCGCGCGCGCCGTCGCGGCCCGTGCGCCCCGGGACCGGCGTCGCATCCTCCGAGCGTCCCGCCGCGAGCTCCTGGCGGATCACGCGCAGCGGCAGGAACTCGTCGCGCTGCATGCGCAGGATGGTGCGCAGACGCGCCACATCACCCTGGGTGTAGAGCCGATAGCCCCCCGGTGTCCGCCGCGGCGTCAGGAGCTTCTGATCCTCGAGGTAGCGGATCTTGGAGATCGATATGTCGGGGAACTCCTGCGCAAGCGCCTTGCACACCGCGCCGATCGTCAGGGACTTCTGCCGTTTGCCCGGCTCGGTGGGGCCGGCGGGGTCCTGCGTGCTCAGCTCGACGTCGAGGGGGGCGGGCACGTTCGAGTCGGTTGGCGTCGCGTGCATCGCGATCACCGCGCGTGGAACGTGAGCTTGTACTTGCCGATCTGCACCTCGTCGCCCTCTTGGAGCTGGTGGGACTCGATCCGCGATCGGTTCACGTAGGTGCCGTTCAGAGACCCGCAGTCGTCGAGGTAGAAGCCCTCGCCGCGACGTATCAGCAGGGCGTGATCGCGCGACACCGTGACGTCGTCCAGGAACACCTCGGAGTCCGGACGCCGCCCGATGCGCATGCGCTCGCTCTCCACGGCGAAGCTCTCGCCCTCGCGCCCGCCGCCCGCGCGGATCACTAGCGCCGAACCGAGCGCGGTGACGTCCTCCATCTCGACCGGGATCAGCTCGCCGGCGTCGTCGATGCGGTAGGTCGCCGTGACCGGCTCTCCGGTGCCCTCCGAGCGCTGCAGCAGCGCACCGCAGCGCTGGCAGTAGTTGGCGCCCTCGCCGTTGACGAAACCGCACTCCGTACAGTGCAGCGCCATGACCGTGACCCCCGTCTAGACGGTCCGTCGGCGCGACGCCGAGCGGCCGTCGAACGATCCAACCCCCCTGAGCTGCGCCGGCCTCACTCTGCGCCGTCCGGCTGACGGTGGGCGAGGATGTCCGTGAGCTTCTGGACGTCGTCGCCGGTGATCATGATGTTGCCGCCGCCCTCGTGCTTGTGGCGCAGGCGGTTGACGAGCTCCGCACGGAGGATGTCGATCTTCCCGTGCAGAATGCGCCGCTTGTAGGAGATCTCGGTCTCCTCCTCGGTCAGCTGGCGGATGACGTCTTTGAGTTCGAGATCCGTCAGCGAGCCGAGGTCGGGGAACGTCTCGTCCATCGTGACCTCTTCTCCTCTCGCGGACTTGTGCCGGGTAACCGTCGGTGTGCCATCGCCGGCGCAGACCGGCCAGAGCCGCCAGTATAGCCCAAACTGTAAGGCTGAGCTTTAGACTACGGTTCACCGCGCGGACGCAGCTGGGCCAGCGCCGACCGGGCGTACAGCGCGCTTGCGGCGAGCGCGAGCGCGAGACCGATGTAGAGCAGCACCTCAGCGAATCCTCCCAGCGCGACCATCGCGAAGAAGAACGAGCCCATCACCGGCGCCACCGCCAGCCGTCCCGGCCAGTTGATGCCCAGCTCCGCCCCCCGCGCCAGCACGTAGCGGCCGAGCCCGAGCATCAGCAGCTCGCGCACCGCCAGGATCGCGAGCGCCCAGCGCGGCAGCAGGTCGAATCGCCAGCTCACGATCACGCCCGACACCACCAGCAGACGGTCTGTCACGGGGTCCATCAGCGCGCCGAGGCGGCTGTACTGGCGGGTGACGCGTGCTGCGATGCCGTCGGCGTAGTCGCCCCAACCGATCACCGCGAAGATCGCCGCGGCGAGCGCCCCCCTGCCGTCACCGCTCGACAGGGCGACGATCAGGAACACAGGGATCAGCGCGAGACGCACGAAGCCGATCGCGTTGGGGATCGTCCATGGCCGCAGAGGCTCGCCCGCCCGCGTCTGCGGCGGCGGCGGACCGGAGCGGTCGAGGCCGAAGAGGCGGCGCACCGTCAGGCGCTGGACCCCGGCGCTCGCCGTCTCGCGCTCCCCGGGCCCTAGGGGAGGCTCCGCCACAGCTCGTCCACCGCCCGCAGGAGCTGCTCGCGCTCGCCCTGGAGCGGCAACCCGGCGGCCTGCGTGCGGCCGCGGCGCACCTGGACCTCGATCTCGCCCGACTCCAGCGAGCGCCGCCCCACGGTGAACCTCAGCGGGCAGCCCAACAGCTCCGCGTCGGCGAACTTCTCACCGGTACTGACGTCGCGGTCGTCGTAGAGGACCTCCACGCCGCCCTGCAGGAGCGTCTCGTAGAGCGCGTCGACCGCGTCACGCTCGGGTGTGCCCGGCCTGCCGAGGGCGACGAGGTGCACGGCGAACGGCGCCAGCGCCCTGGGCCAGGAGATGCCGTGCTCGTCTGAGTACTGCTCGACCGCCGCCGCGACCACCCGCGCCGGGCCGATCCCGTAGGAGGCCATCCACACCGGCAGATCGGCTCCGGTCTCGTCGAGGTAGCGCGCGCCGAGCGCCTCCGAGTAGCGGGTGCCCAGCTTGAAGATGTTGCCCACCTCGATGGCCGGCTCGAGCGTCAGGGGCTCGCCGCCTCTGAAGTAGTCCTCCCCCACCCTCTCCACGTCCGGGCTGTTGAGCGCGACCTCGACGTTCGCGGCGTAGCCGGGCCCGAGCACGATGTCGTCCTCGCCGGCTGCGCACGGCGCCATGTACTCGTGCGCGCCGAGCCCGCCCATCATCCCCACGTCGCCCTCGACGCGATAGAAGCGCAGCCCGGTGCGCTCCATGATCCGGTCGTAGGCTCCGACGTGCAGCGTGTAGCGCTCGTCCATGCCCGCCTGGTCGCGGTCGAAGCTGTAGGAGTCCTTCATCACGAACTCGCGCGTGCGCAGCACCCCCGCGCGCGGGCGCGGCTCGTCGCGCTCCTTGACCTGGAAGTGGTAGACGACGAGCGGCAGGTCCCGGTAGGAGCGGACAGCCTGCGCGATGTGGAAGGTGACCGCCTCCTCGTGGGTCATCGCGAGCACCAGCTCTGAGCCCTTGCGGTCGGTCAGCTTGAACAGCTCGTCGATCTCCAGGCGCCCGGTCTTGCGCCACGGCTCGGCCGGCTGGAGCACCGGCATCAGCATCTCCTGGGCGCCGATCGCGTCCATCTCCTGCCTGATGATCTGAACGACGCGCTGATGCACGCGCCAACCCGCCGGCAGCCACGTCCACATGCCCGCGCCCATCTGCCGGATGAGACCGGCCCTCACCATCAGCTTGTGCGAGATCGCCTCCGCGTCGGCGGGCGCCTCCTTCTCGGTCGGCAGCAGGTACTCGCTCAGGCGGGCCATCGGGACGGCAGAGCCTAATCCATGGGAGCGCGCGATCGTCAGCGCCCCGCTCCGGTGAGCTGATTGGCCTTTGATAGAACAGCTGCCATACGACCGCTACGCGATCCCAGAATTCGATAAGGAGCCCGCAATGGCCTATTCCGTTCCACCCCTCCCCTACGCCTACGACGCGCTCGAGCCGCACATCGACAAGACGACGATGGAAATCCACCACGACAAGCACCACCAGGCCTACGTGGACAAGGTCAATGCGGCCCTGGAAGGCAGCCCGCTCGCCGACGCGCCGATCGAGGAGGTGCTCAGGAGCCTCGACCAGGTGCCCGACGCCAAGCGTGGAGCGGTGAAAAACAACGGTGGCGGCCACTACAACCACACGCTCTTCTGGGACAGCATGAGCGCGGGCGGCGGCGGCGAGCCCACGGGCGCGCTGGCGGACGCGATCAGCTCGACGTTCGGCTCGTTCGCGGACTTCCAGGCCAAGCTGAAGGAAGCCGGCGTCAACCAGTTCGGCTCGGGCTGGTCGTGGCTCGTGCGCGACGGCTCAGGCCTCGCGGTCGTGGGCACGCCCAACCAGGACAACCCGATCTCCACCGGCTCCACGCCGCTGCTCGGCGTGGACGTGTGGGAGCACGCCTACTACCTGCAGTACCAGAACCGCCGCCCCGACTACATCGACGCGTGGTGGAACGTCGTCGACTGGGGCAAGGTCGCAGAGCGCTTCTCCGCCGCCGCCTGAGCCGACTCACCCGCTCTCCCTGATCCCCCTCGCACATGTGCGAGGGGGATGGTGGGCGCATGCGCCCACCGAGGACCCGTCGCATGCGACGGGTCCCGGCAGGCCACATGTGGCCTGCCCGTCAGCCTCGAGCTACCTGCTCTAGAGCGGCCCGGTGGCGATGGACGCCGCCGCGAAGAACAGGTTCAGCAGCATCGCGAACAGTACCCACAGGGAGCCGAACAGCAGCCTCCACACGTCTCGCCCGCGTCCCATCTCGTTGAAGACCATTGCGCGCCCGCTCCTTCGGGGACGCCAGGTGAGCGGCGCTACCCGCGTGAGAAGCGCCGCCCGGCGACCGGCGAGACGGCCTCGTCCAACACCGCGGCAGGTGCTGGACGATCTTCGATCGGTGGGCCGGCGCCGCTCAGCATCGACTCGAGCACCTCACCGGCGAGCTCGTCGCTCTCGGCGGCGGCCGCCTCGAGCGCGGCGATCCGCTCGGGGGTCATCGCGGCGTCGTCCTCGTTCTCGGCCAGCCAGGCGCGCGCCTCAGCGGCGGCCGCCTCGTCGCGCTGCACCTGCTTGCCCGACGCGTAGTAGCGGTCGATCTCCTTGAACAGCTCATCGACCAAGTGGTCGGTCCGGACCTTCTTTAGCGGCTCG
>JADGPK010000011.1 GCA_017882445.1 Solirubrobacteraceae bacterium | reverse complement strand
CGGTGATTGGTACTGCCACCGTCGACTCCGTATGCTCGCGTTTCGCCACGATCGCGTCGCAGGTGTTCCCCGAGATGACGGATCCGGCGACGCAGCGTCAGCCAGTTCATGCGCACTATCCGTCCCGGGCGGCAACGCCTTAAGCACCTTGCCGCTGAAGTGGCAAGGTGCGTGTCGGGGGACCCCGTCAGCGGGGTGGACACCTTGGCCGCGATCGCGAGGCACACTGAAGTAGCCGCTTGCTGCGTGATGGCGCCCGCGATGACGAGGTCGAGCGACCCTTGCCAGATCGGTCTCTCCATCTCTGCGGCCACCCGCCCCAGGGTGCTCCTCGGCCTACACGATGCCTCCTCGCGACTCCGAATTGTTCCCCAATTGTTCCCCAGCCTGCGCTTAGCGACCTCGGCGCTTCACCGCAAAACAGCCCATTTGCAGGCCTTTCCTTTAATCGGGGAGACAGGATTTGAACCTGCGACCGCCCGGCCCCCAGCCGGGTGCGCTACCAGACTGCGCCACTCCCCGTGGCAAACAAGCGGGCGACGGGAATCGAACCCGCCCTAGAAGCTTGGAAGGCTTCTGTGCAGCCACAACACTTCGCCCGCACGCCCAGATCCATCTTACCGGCGCGCCCGCCGCCGGCGCGCCCGCCTCGCGGGGCCCCTCCCCGGGCCGCCTGCACCGCGCTATCTGCGCTCCTCCACCGGCACCTCGCCCGAGTCATCCACCAGGCCCGCCGGCGGCCACGGGCCGAACCAGTTGTCGCGGGCGCCGTCCAGGGTCACCGTCGAGCCGCTGAACGCACGTCCCAACGGCGAGGCGAGCAGCGCGACCAGCCAGGCGTGCTCGGAGACCGTGCCCATCCGCTGAAGCGGCACCGAGCGCGACATTCCCGCGCGCACGCTCGCTGGGTACTTGACCATCACCTCCGTGTCGAACGTTCCCGCCGCCACGGCCGTGACCACCACGCCCGTCCCGGCCCACCGCTCGGCCAGTTCGCGCGTGAGCGCCTCCACGGTCGCTCGCGCAGAGCCCGAGTGGGCCATGCCGGGCATGCCGTGGTGGGGGGACAGCGTCACGTTCACGATCGTCCCACCGCCCGCCGGCCCCAGCGCGAGCTCGAGCGCCGTTTCGGCCATGTTGAGCATGCCTTCTACATTCAGTCGCCAGACAGCACGCCAGCCCTTGGCCGCGATCAGCTCGGCCGGACTGAAGAACTGGCCGCCCGCGTTGTTCACGAGCACATCCAGCCCCCCGCAGCTCTCAAGCACCGTCCCGATGAGCCGCCGCGCATCCTCCCGTTCGCGTATGTCGCCCGCGATTGCCCGAACCTCGCAGCCGGCGTCCCGACCGATCTCCGCCGCCGCCTGCTCGAGCACGTCCGCGCGCCGGCCCGCGATCGCCACCTCGGCGCCGCATCGCGCCAGCTCGAGCGCCGTCGCCCGGCCGAGGCCCGTCCCTCCGCCCGTCACGAGCGCCACCCGGCCGCTCAGCAACCCGGGCGCGAAGATCTCCGATCGTCCTGGATCGCCGCTCACCGGACGCGATCATAGGCCCCCGCATCGGTGTCCGATCGCCCGGCCGACCGTCCGTCCCCGAACACCTCTAGGGTTCATCCGTGCCCTACAGGCCGCTGGTCTTTGTCGCTGGACTCGCCCTTGGCGACTACCTGCTCTGGAATTGGTCGCTGAACAGCAGCCACGACGTGCTCGCGCTCTTCTCGGGACTCACGCTGCCTCCCCTCGCTGTCGCCTGCGTGTGGCTCCTCGCGCTGACTCTCGCCCGCCTGCTCGCCCACACAGCCCGCCTTCCGGCCGGTCGTCTCGCCCGCGGGCGCACCAGCGGGCGCACCAGCGGGCGGAGAGAACCCGTTCGGCGGCCCGAGACGGCCGCCGCGACGTTGCAGGACGCCCCCGCCTCAGCTGCCTCGACCGGAGCGCCGTCCCGCAAGATCGCCGCTTGAAGCCACCGCCTGTACGCCCATGAGCGGCCGCCGCAGACGGCTGCTCCCCCGCTCCAAGCGTGCGCGCGTGACCCTCGGCGCGGTCGTCGTGCTGCTCGCCGCAGCGGTGCTCGCGGGCTATCTCTACGAGCGCCACCGCACGGGCAACATCTACCACCCGCACGCCCGCTTCGTGCCACAGCCGGCGCCGACGCTGCCCAAGCACGGCCCCGATCGCTTCGCCTGGCCGCTGTACGGCTACACCAAGAACCACACCCGCTACTTCCCCGCTCCCGCGCGCGTGCACCCTCCCTTCAGGCGCCTGTGGGTGCACAACGCCCACTCGCTCCTCGAGTTCCCGCCGGTGATCTATGGCGAGCGCATCTTCCAACTCGCCGACGACGCGGTGCTGAGCGCGATCAACAAGCGCACCGGGCACACGTTCTGGAGCCGACCGCTCGGCCGGCTGTCCGCCTCTTGCCCGGCCGTCACCGCGAGCACCGTGTTCGTGACGATCCTGTCCAGCGGACAGGCCGACGACCCCGGGCGCGCTGTGGCGCTCAACTCGAGGACCGGAGCGATCCGCTGGTCTCGCCCCTTGCCCAGCCCGAGCGAGTCCTCCCCCCTCATCGACGGCAACCGGCTGTTCTTCGGCTCCCAGAACGGGATCGTCTACGCGCTGGACGCGCGCACCGGAGATGTCCTGTGGACCTACCACTCCGACGGCGCGGTCAAGGCCAGCCCGACCCTGTCCGGCGGTGTGCTCTACTTCGGCGACTACTCCGGCCACGTGCAGGCCGTCTCCGAGCAGAGCGGACGGCGGCTGTGGCTGAGCAGCTCCGAAGGCGCCCTGCTCGGCAGCGGCACGTTCTACTCGACCGCCGCCGTCGTCTACGGCCGCGTGTTCCTCGGCAACACCGACGGGCGTGTCTACGCCTATGACGCATCCACCGGCAGGCTCGACTGGGCGACCCAGACGGGCGCCTACGTCTACGCCTCACCCGCCGTCACCGACGCCCCCGGGCTCGGCCCGACCATCTACCTCGGCTCCTACAGCGGACGCTTCTACGCCATCGACGCGCGTTCGGGTCGCATCAGCTGGCAATTCGACGCGCACGGGCGCATCTCCGGCTCGGCCACGATCATCGGGCGGACCGTCTACTTCGCCGACCTCGGCCAACACCGGACCTACGGTCTCGGCATATCCACCGGCCGGGTGCTGTTCGAAATGGACACCGGCGCGTTCGACCCCGTGATCAGCGACGGCAAGAACATCTACCTGACCGGCTACACCGGCCTCTACGGGCTCGCGCCCCGCTAGCCCTACCTCCCGCCGGCGAGCACGCGCGCGAGGAGGTTGCGGGTCATCGCGACCACGCGCGGGTCCGGCGCCGAGGGCACATCCGGCGAGGCCTGCACAACCGGCGAGAGCGCGTACGCCCAACCGAGCGTCCCCGTGGCAAACACCAGCGCCCCCGAGGCCGCTGTGTAGAGCGTCGTCTCGGCCACCGTGCCGTGGACCGGTGAGGGCTCCGTCTCGGGCATGCAGCCGGCCTGCCTCCCCGCCCCGAGGAGCCGCGTCCCGGGCGGCGTCGCGAGCGTGCGCTGGTCGAGCTCATAGCCGACGATCCCTGCGATCCTGCTCGCAGCCGTGATGCCCGTCCCGGCGAACAGCCAGGACGGCTCCAGACCCGCCGAGGGGGTCCAGGCGTAGTAGCGGTACACCGGTGGTCCCGGCCGGAGCACCCGAGGGGTTATGCAGCCGTTGTAGGCGCTGCCCGTCAGGGGGGCTCCGCCGAGGGGGAACATCCCCGATCGAGCCGCCCGATCCGGGTCCAGGGACGCGAACTGCTTGTAGGCGACGATCCTGTGGTCGCGCTCGCCAGCCTGGCTTGAGGCGGCGCTCGCCGCCGCGAAGCGCACCCGCCAGGCCAGCGTGTCGGAGCTGATGAAGATCAGGCTCGTCCCCGCCTCGCGCGCTGCCGCGAACGCCTGCTCGTCTCTCGTCGACCAGTACTCCGAGTGCCCCACGTCGATCAGGGCCCGCGCGCCTTGCACCTGCGCGGGGTCCCCGTCGATCGACTCGGTCGTCGTGTAACCCACCGGATAGCCGTAGCGCTCCAGGAAGCGCACCATCGCAACCTCCCGGATGAAGAACTGCCCCGCGCCGGTCTGGCTGTCGTAGGGGCGGTCGTAGGAGACCTCCACGCCCTGCGTAGTCCCCGTGACGCCCACGAGCCGTCCGCCGCCCGGATACAGGCTGTCTCCTCCCCACGCGTTGTATGCCTCGTAGGTGGCCGTCGGTATCTGCACGAGCAGCCGCGGCGGCCGGGCTGAGCGCACGACGAACAGACAGTCGCTCTGCGCTCCTGTGGAGGCGAGCAGCTTGACGATGTACACCCCGCTCACCAGCGCCGAGGGAATCACGAACGTGAGCGTGGGGTGCCAGTCGCACTCAGTCAGGCCGGTCGCCGAGCGGTGGGTGCAGGGGGGCTGGCTGCGCGTCGGCAGCGGAGCGCTGCGCAGGATGAGCCTCCCTCCCCTGCCCCCGTACCAGCCCATGCGATAGACCCGCACCGTGACCGTGCGGGAGCCCGCAGCGCTGACATAGACGCTCTCCGCCTGTCCGCGCAGGACCGCCTGCTCAGAGACATAGCCCGCGATCGCTCCCCGGGCGGCGCCCCCGATCAGCTCAGCCGGGCCCGGCAGGCGCCAGGCGGTCGTCCCCGCCGCGCGGTTCTCGGAGGCGATCGACGCAGGCGCGCCGTCGGTCGCCACCAGCCAGCTGTAGGACGCCGGCGCGCCCTGCCCCCGCCCCGCCGACCCCGACCCCGACCCCAAGCGCGACCCCGATCCTTCGCTCGATCCTCCGGCGCCGCCACCGCACCCAACCGCGACCGCCAGGCACAGCGCGCCCGCGCAGATCGCCGTCAGGCGGAGCCGCGTCAGCTGCATGAGCCGTTCGGGCTGAGCGCTCGCGCGAGCGAGAAGCGAGCGCTCACGACCGTCGTCCCCGGCGTGCGGACGCTCACAGCGGTCCAGCCGCCGGGAGCCCGCGCCACGCATCCGCTCCCGCGTGTGAGCGTCCAGTAGCGGGTGAAGCGCACGCGCACCACGAAGCGACCCGGAGACGTGGCGCGCATGGCGAAGTAGTCGTGCCCGAGCGCCGTCAGCCGCGCGGGCGCCGACACGAGCGGCGTGGGGGCGAGCACCGCGTAGATGCGCCAGTGGGCGCTCGCAAAGACCTCTCGCAAGAAGGGCAGCCCGCCGCCGATCAGGCGCCCCTCCCGCGCACTGGACGGATCGAGCGCCACATCCGGGAGCGCCACGTAGGCGACCGCCTGCTCGTGCAGCCAGCGGTCGTACGCCGCCGCGGTGAGCCCGGGGGCGAGCAGCACCCTGTCGAAGCGGGTGTCCAGCTGCTTCTCCCACCCGCGCGCCAGCGAGACCGTGGGCGCCAGCAGCGCGGCCTCCCAGTGCGAACGCGTCAGCGGCACCTCCAGGCGCACGGGACCGCGCGCGGCTCCTGCCAGGAAGCGCTCGACCGGCAGGTAGTAGGAGGCGCTCGTGGCTTGGCTGCCGGCCACCGCCAGCGTCTCGCGCACCGGACCCCACACCACCCAGACCGCCGACGCGCACAGCGCCAGAGCGACCGCCGGTGTCGCGATCGCCCGCAGCCGCGCCTCCCCCATGCGGGCGCTCAGACGGGAGCTCAGCAGCAGCGGGCCCGCCAGCAGCACCGCGTAGCGCTCGATGTTGCTCCCCATCGGGGAATGGATCAGCAGGAACAGAACACACATCACCAGGTACAGGCGACCGCCGAGGCGAAGCGTGCGGGCGCTGCGCGGAATGGCCCAAAGGAACGCCACCGTCACGAGCGCCGTCGCGGCGAACGAGATGATCGGATAGGGCTCATAGCCACCTTCGGGGAACAACAGGGCGAGCGGGAGGATGACGGCCGCGACGGGTCCGGCGAGCGCGAGCACGAACCGCGGTGAGCCGAGCGCGAGGGTCGCGGTCAGGCCCGCCAGCGCGAGGAGCGCCCCCGCCACCGGGCTCGCGGCCGCGCACAGCAAAGCGAGAAGGCACGCCCACAGCAGGCGTCCGCGCCTGAGCGCCAGGGCCGCCGCGAGCGCCACCGAGACCCCGAGCGCAAACGCCAGCCGCCCCGCCCAGACATCGCCGAGCGCGGCCACGGAGAACCACGCCGTGCCCCACAGCGCGGCGTCGCCGTGGAACGAGCGCAGCAGCCGCTCGAACAGCATCGTCGAGGCGAGCACCGACACCGCGCCGAGTAGCCGTACGCCGAGGAGCGAGCCCAGCGGTCCGAACAGCAGGCTGTAGCCCGGCAGATGGTGTCCCGCATACCAGTGCTCGTCCCATACGGCGAAGCCGAGCTGGTGGAAGAGGCCCACGCGGTAGACCTGGGCGGCGAGGTCCGGGGTGCGTGGATCGGCTATCAGCCACACCGCCACGAGCACCGAGCCCAGGGCGAGAACGCCTGCTGAGCGCAGGCGAGCCGCTCCCTTTAGAAGATCGAGCGGGGTCCGGCGTGCTACCCCACCAGACCCCGACACGTCCGCCACGTCTGTGGCCGATGTGTACTCCTCTGAACAGTCGAGCGGCCTCGAAGTAGCTGCGCTTTTGATCGCCACGCCAAGATAATGACGGTGATGAGCTCAACGACAGCCAAGAACGCGCTCCGCCGAGCGGCAAAGATGGGGCTGGCGCTGAGCGCCGGGTGCGCCGCGATCGCGGCCGGCGGCTGCGGTACGGGGCATCCAGGTCCGATCGCCGCAGCCGAACTCGCCCAAGCGCAGACCTTCCCCTACTACCGCGTCTACTGGGCGGGTCCGAGCTTCGAAGGTCACCCGCTGGCCGCCGCCGATGGGTTGAAGGGCTACATCGACAGGGTCGGCGACAGCGTCTACTACGGAGACTGCGTGCAGAGCAAGGGGATCTTCGGCGGCGGCAGCTGCCTGCTGCCGCTGCAGGTCACCACCGTCATCTACCGGCTGCACTCCAACTCCACGCTGGGTCCTCAGCGCAACATGGTCGTGCGCGGCGTTCCCGCGACCGTCTACGACGAAGGCCGCTCGATCGAGATCTACACCGGGAGGGTCGCCATCGACGTCTTCTCCGACACCTTCGCGCACGCCCTGAGGGCGACCAGGCAGCTACTTCCCGTCAACGCGCCCGGCTCGGCCTCCGGGAAGCTCCCCGCCCCCGTCTACTGCCCCGGCCTGTCCGGACCGGTCGACCGCACGCTCGCACGCGTCATGGCGACGCTCCCGGCCCGCGCCTGCCAGCAGGCCGCCGCCGAGGTCGCGTTGACCACTGCGCTCGCAGGCTAGCGGCGCTCTGAGGCGCTACCGCAGGCTCTATCCCGATACGACCGGCGCGACCGGCTTGCCGATGTCGCGGCGAAGGCTGACGAAGGCCAGCGACCCGATCACGGCGGGAATCCACAGCGAGATCGCCCGGTAGAGGACCACCGCCGCGATCACCACCGACCCCGGACGGGCGCCGAACAGCAGGAGCATGCCCACCAGGCCGCCTTCGACCGCGATGAAGCCTCCCGGCACGGGTATCGAGTTGGCGAGCATCCCCACCAGGTAGGCCATCGCCACGACCCAGAACGAGGGCGCGTGACCGAACGCGGCGAGGCATGCGAAGAGCACGAGGTTGTCGAACAGCCAGTATGCGATCGAGCCCAGGAGCCTCCAGTCGTGCGCGCGGATCATCCCCAGTGCGTCTTCCACGCCACCGCTCACCGCGGTCAAAGCGACCGTGACCCGGTTGCGCCTCACCGTCAGTGCCTCAGACGCGCGCCGCGCCCAGGCCGCGAGGGCCAGTGTTCCCAGGATCGTCGCAAGCGCCGCCGCGGCGGGCAGCAGCGTGAGCAGCGGGTTGCGCGAGCCCGGGATGAACCCCAGCCACATCGGCACCCCGATCAGCGCGACCGCGCCGACGTTCACTGCGCTGGTCAGCACGAAGATCAGCACCGAGCGCTTGGCTATCCGCTCCACCGAGACGCCCTTGCTGCGCAGCACCCACGCGCCCAGCGCGATACCAGCCAGACCGCTGACCGACACGACCGAGTTGACCGCGAGCTCCGACAGCGACAGCCGTGAGCTGAGGCTGGGCCCGAGCCTGCCGAAGACGAGCCCGAAGAGCACCACGTAGCCGACGCACGAGAGCACCTCGAGGACGGCCGCGGCGAGGACCCAGTAGACGTTCGCATCAGAGATGTGCTCGCGCGCCGCGCGCAGAGACGGCACGCCGAACAGCAGCGCCACCACCAGCGCGAAGAAGACCGCGAGACTGATGGTGCTGTTGCGCAACGTGCGCGACTGAGCGGCCATCACATCGGCGCTGTCGGGCACCGCCTGCGGCACGGTCTGCTGTTCCTGAACGGTCTTTCCCTCCTCGGCGATTCTTAGGGTTCTCTTCGCGTTTCCTTACACCCGGTGCCCGGGATATCCATCACGCTAGCCTGACAAGCGCCACACCCGCCCCTCGCCTCCAGGGCGATAATCGGAGGTGGCGGGAGGATGGAGCGCCACCATGGTTGAGCAAGCACGCATACTCATCGTCGACGACGAGCCCGCGGTTCAGAGTGCACTGTCCCGAGCGCTCACGCTCGAACACTACGAGGTGGCCCAGGCGGCTGACGGGTATGAGGCGCTCGAGCGCCTCGGCGCGGCACCCTATGAGGCGGTCATCCTCGACGTCGCCATGCCGCGCATGGACGGCCTGGAGGTCTGCAGGCGCCTGCGCCTGGCAGGCGACAGCACGCCGGTGCTCATGCTCACCGCTCGCGGTGAGATCGACGACCGCGTCGCCGGCCTGGACGCGGGTGCGGACGACTACCTCGCCAAGCCGTTCGCCCTGCGTGAGCTCTTGGCACGCGTGCGCGCGCTGCTGCGCAGGGCCGGCGAGGAGGATGGCGGGGAGAGGGTTCTCATCTTCGCGGACCTGCGGCTGGACCTCGACGCGCACGAGGCCTGGCGAGGAGAGCGGATGCTGAAGCTCACGCGCACCGAGTTCCTGCTGCTGGAAATGTTCATGCGCCATCCGAGGCAGGTCCTGTCCCGCTCGGTGATCTTCGAGCAGGTTTGGGGCTACGACTTCGGCTCGAGCTCAAACTCGCTCGGCGTCTACATGGGCTATCTGCGGCGCAAGACCGAGGACGGCGATGAGCGGCGCCTCCTGCACACCGTGCGCGCGGTCGGCTACGTGCTGCGCGCGCCGCCGTGAGCTTTCGCAGGCGCATCACCATCGTCTCGGCCGCCGCCGTGGCGATCGCGGTGATGCTCGCGTCGCTGCTGACCTACGTGCTGACCTCCAACCAGCTGCACAGCCAAGTCGACACCCAGCTGCGCAACCACGCGCGTGAGACCGGGCGGCTGGTCAGGTTCCTGCACAGCAACGGCCCCGGCGTAAGCGGCGCCAACCGGGACACGCCTCTGGGCCTGCTCTCTCAACGCTCTCACAGCTCCTCGGGCAAACGCGGGCCCGGCCCGTTCGCGGACGCCGGCAACCTGTTCGGCAGACTGCCGCCCAACCCCGGCGAGGTGCGCGGCTACCAGCAGGTGATCGACTCGAGCGGGACGATCCTGCTGCGCTCCGCGCCGCAAATCACCCTGCCCGTCGACGGGGCCACGCGGCGGCTGGCCGCACAGGGAGGTCGGCCGTTCTTCAGCGATGCGCGCGTGTCCGGCAAACACCTGCGCGTGCTGGCGGAGTCCTTCGGCGGCGGACGCGCGGTGCAGCTCGCCCTGCCGCTGAGCGAAGTCGACAGCCTGCTCAGCCGTCTACGTGTGATCCTCGTGCTGCTCGACGTCGGCGGCATCGCGCTGGCGGCGCTGCTCGGGCGCCTCGTGGCCGGCGCCGCCGTGCAGCCGTTGAAGCGTCTCACCGAGACCACCGAGCACGTGGCCGCGACCCAGGACCTGAGCAGGCGCATAGAGCCCGGCGGGGAGGATGAGATCGGTCGTCTGGCCAGCAGCTTCAACGCCATGCTCGACGCGCTCGAGCGGTCGGTGAGCGCACTCGACGCCTCGGTGCACGCGCAGCGCCAGCTCGTGGCAGACGCCTCGCACGAGCTGCGCACGCCCGTGACCAGCCTGCGGACGAACATCGAGATCCTGCAGCAGCAGGGACCGGCAATGGAGCCCGACGGCCATCGCCGGCTGCTGGCGGACGTCGTCGAGCAGATCGAGGAGCTCACGCTGCTGATCAACGATCTGATCGACCTCGCGCGCGGCGAGGAGCCGCGCGTGGACACCGAGGCGCTGCGCCTGGATCTGCTGGTGGGCGAGGTCGTCGAGCGTGCGCGCAGACACGCCCCCGCGACCCCCATGCTGTTGGAGCTGGATCCGACGATCGTCACAGCCGTCCCCGCACGCCTGGAGCGGGCAGTCAGCAACCTGATCGACAACGCGGTCAAGTACAGCCCGCCGGGCGAGCCGGTGGAGATCCGCCTGCGCGGGCAGGAGCTGGCGGTGCGCGACCATGGTCGGGGGATCTCCTCCGCCGATCTGCCGCACATCTTCGATCGCTTCTACCGCGGCGCCGAGGCGCGCGGAAGGCCCGGCTCGGGACTCGGCCTGGCGATCGTGCGCCAGGTCGCAAGCCAGCAGGGTGGGAGCATCTCAGCCGAGCCCGCCCCCGGCGGAGGGACGCTCATGCGCCTGCTTCTTCCGGGCGCCGAGACCGCCGAGGAAGCATCCGCCGGCGGCGACACCGTGGTGGCGGGCTACCCCGCGCTCCCCGGCCAGGACGCGGCCTGACGGCGGCCCGCAGCGGCACACGAGCTGGCACGAAAGCGGGCGGGTGACAGTCCGTAGCGACGACGAAAGGCGCGCGCGAAGTGCGGCGCCTGGCGATAGCCGACCAGACGCGCGACATCCGCGACGGGGATCGAGCGCTGCTCTTGCAGCAGATCGGCAGCGGCGGCCATTCGCCGCGCGAAGAGGTCCTCGCGAAACGTCATCTCGCCGAACTGGGCGTACGCGCGCTGAAGCTGGCGGGGCGAGCTCGCCAGGGCGCCAGCCACGACATCGAGCGTGAGCTCCCGGCGGTAGTGGCGCGCGACCAGGACCCGCGCGAGCAGATACAGCCGGCGACGAGCTGAGACCGTCTCGGGGCGCACATCCCCCACTCCGACGCCGCCGTCGCTGCGGGACAGCGCCGCCGAACAGCGCGGGGTCCGCGCCTCGGGCGTCTCGCCTCAGCGGGCGTAGCGCGCTGCGATGCCTTCGGCGGCCGCCACGTAGGAGCCACCGAACAGCAGCGCGTGGACGAGTAGGGGCAGCAGTTGGTAGAGCTCCACCCGCTCGCGCCAGCCGCTCGCCAGTGGCGTTAGCTCTTCGTAGGCGGCGAACACGCGCTCGGAGGGCGCCCCGAACAGCCTCAACATCGCGAGGTCCACCTCGCGATGACCCCCGTAGGCCGACGGATCGATCAGCCACGGGCGCCCCTCGGTGTCTGCCATCACGTTGCCCGACCACAGATCGCCGTGCAGTCGCGCGGGCGGCTCGGCTGCTCCGAGGAGCTCGGCGAGCCGCCCACACACCCGTCCCACGGCCTGCGCCGCGCGGGGCGACATCACGCCGCGCTCGCGCGCCAGCCTCGCCAGCGGCCCCAGCCTGCGCTCGGCGTAGAACGTGGGCCAGTCAGCGGTCGGCTCGTTTGAGAGGCGCAGCGAGCCGAAGCTGGAAGGCCCGCAGGCTCGATCAGAGGCACCACCTGAGGCGCCGAAGCTGGGCGCGCCCGCCCCATGCGTTTCGGCCAGTCCACGCCCCAGCTCCTCCTCGCCGGCGGCGTCCAGCCGACCGGGCGACACCCACTGAAGCGCCAGATAGCGCTCGTGGATCTCGAGCACCCGCGGGGTGCGCAGCCCCCCGGCCTCGGCCAGCCAGACCAGCCCCGTGGCCTCGGTCGCGTACTCGCCCCGAGCGGCATCCTGTCGGGTCTTGACGAACGCCTCGGCGCCACCCGCGAGTACGACATGGAAGGCCTCGTTGATGTCCCCGCCGCCGACGCGCCTCACGTCGCTCGCGCCGTCGGGCAGGGTCACTGAAGCTCGCCGATCCGAATGTCTGCGAGCAGCCCCACGCACGCGGCGCGCACGATTCCGAACACCTCCTCGAAGCCGCCCTTCGCGCCGTAGTAAGGGTCGGGCACGTCCAGATCGCCGGCCTCGACGCTGACGGGATCGAACTCGCGCAGTCTCCTCACCCGGGAGCACCCACGCTCTCCGCGCGCCAGTCCTCCGAGCTCGCGCAGGTTTGAGCTGTCCATCGCAAGCACGAGATCAAAGTCGTGAAAGTCCTCGATCCTGACCTGGCGTGCGCTCCCCTCCAGCACGACCCCGTGGGCCAGCGCCGCGGCACACGCGCGCCGATCGGGCGCGCTGCCCACGTGCCAGGCGCCCGTGCCGGCGGAGTCGAGCTCGATCTCATCCTGCACGCCGGCCTGCTCGACGAGCCTGCGCATCACTCCCTCGGCGGTGGGCGATCTGCAGATGTTGCCCAGGCAGACGAACAGCAGCCGCAACGCTAGTCCTCGCCGAGCTCGAGCACCGCCAGGAACGCCTCCTGCGGCACCTCCACACGGCCGACCCTCTTCATCCGCTTCTTGCCCTCCTTCTGCTTCTCCAGGAGCTTTTTCTTGCGCGTGATGTCGCCGCCGTAGCAGCCCGCGATCACGTCCTTGCGGAAGGCCTTGACGGTCTCGCGTGCGATCACATGCGCGCCGATCGCCGCCTGGATCGGCACGTCGTACTGCTGGCGGGGGATCCGCTTGCGCAGCTTCTCGGTCAGCGTGCGCCCCATCTCATACGCCTTGTCGCGGTGCACCACCATCGACAGCGCGTCCACCGTGTCGCCTGCCAGCAGCACGTCGAGCTTGACCAGATCCGAGGGCTTCATCCCGCTCAGCTCGTAGTCCAGCGACGCGTATCCCCTCGTGCGCGACTTCAGCTGGTCGAAGAAGTCGAGCACGATTTCCGCCAGCGGCAGGTCGTAGGTCATCTGCACCCGCTCCGGCGAGAGGTAGTGCATGCCCGCGTGCTCGCCGCGACGCTCCTGGCAGAGCTCCATGACCGCGCCGACGAACTCTTTCGGGGCGATCACGGAGGCTCTGATGAACGGCTCGCGGATCTCCTCGATCGTGGGAGGGTCGGGCATGTCGGAGGGGTTGTGCACCTCGAGCTCCTGCCCGTTGGTCAGCGTCACGTCGAACTCCACCGACGGCATCGTGGCGAGCAGTTCCAGGTCGTACTCGCGTTCCAGGCGCTCTTTGACGATGTCCATGTGCAGCAGGCCGAGAAAGCCGCAGCGGAAGCCGAAGCCGAGCGCGTCGGAGGTCTCCGGCTCCCACGAGAGCGCAGCGTCGTTGAGCACCAGCTTCTCGAGCGCGTCGCGCAGGTCGGGGTAGCGGTCGGAGTCGATCGGGAACAGCCCGCAGAAGACCATCGGCTTGACCTCCCGGTAGCCGGGCAGCGCCTCGGTCGCAACGCCTGACGCCGACCGGCTCGCAGAGCTGCTGCCCTTGGCGCGGGTCGTCAGCGTGTCGCCGACACGCAGCAGCGTGACGTCCTTAAGGCCCGTGATCAGGTAGCCGACCTCTCCCGCGGCGAGCTGGTCGGTGGGCATCATCTGCGGGCTGAAGAAGCCGATGTCGTCGATGTCGGCCTCCGTGCCAGCGGCCATGGCACGGATAGGCTCGCCCTTGCGGAACACGCCGTCGACGACCCTGATGTAGGCGATGACGCCGCGGTACTGGTCGAACTCGGAGTCGAAGATGAGCGCGCGCGGCGGACCGTCGGGGTCGCCGGAGGGAGCGGGCACGCGCGCGATCAGCTCCTCGAGCACCTCGCCCACGCCCTCGCCCGTCTTGCCGCTGATCTTCAGGATCTCCTCGGGCAGGCCGCCGATCAGGTCGCTCACTTCGCCCGCCACCCGCTCTGGCTCGGCCCCGGGCAGATCGATCTTGTTCAGGCAGGGGATCAGCTCGAGGCCCGATTCGATCGCCAGGTAGGTGTTGGCGACCGTCTGGGCCTCGACGCCCTGGGCGGCGTCCACCACGAGCAGGGCGCCCTCGCAGGCGGCCAGCGAGCGGCTGACCTCGTAGGTGAAGTCGACGTGCCCGGGCGTATCGATCAGGTGAAGCTGGTAGGTCTCGCCGTCGCGGGCCGTGAAGAACACCCGCACCGCCTGCGCCTTGATCGTGATTCCCCGCTCGCGCTCGAGGTCCATCGAGTCGAGCAGCTGCGCTCGCATCTCGCGGGGGGCCACGGTGTGGGTCAGCTCGAGGATGCGATCGGCCAGCGTCGACTTGCCGTGATCGATGTGCGCGATGATCGAGAAGTTGCGGATGTGCGACTGGTCCATGGGTCCGCGTCACGATAGATGGTGAGGCAACGCCGCATGCGGCGTTGCCCGGGGCCGCGCATGCGCGGCCCCGCCGGTCGGCGCATGCGCCGACCGCAACGAAGAGTCCAACAGCACCGTGCGCTGCCCCTCCGAAGCGCTAGCCTTGAGCTTCCGGCGGATCGCCAACTCGACAAGGGATCATCCAGCCGCGGCAACGCGTCTCCTTCGGGGGACGGCCTGTCCAGGTGTCGAGAGTGTTAAGCCGCCCAGGCGAAACACACAGTCCTGGGACGTAAGTAGTAAGCGGCGATCTCTGTTCGGGCGCATGCCGGGTGGGCTTCGGCCCACCCGGCCTCTGCTCGCCACCTCCGGCTCGCTAGGCGCGTCCGAGCTGGGCGCGAATCAGGCGGCTGACCTGGTGGGCCTCCGGCACCCGCATCAGCAGCACCGCGCGAACGTATACGAACAGGCCAGCGGCGGCGGCACCGCCGACGCTTACGATCTGAGCGGGCAGGGACACGCCGAGAACGGACTCGAGCAGCTTCCAGGAGGCCCACGAGACGCCCGCCAGCAACGCCGACGCGAGTGCGATCCGCGCCGTGATCATCGTTGTCTGCGCACCCTCCAGACGCCTGTTGAACCCGATCCGCAGGCGGTGGACCAGAAGCGCGGTCATCACCGCGTTGGCTGCCACGGTGCCGATGATCAGCCCGGCGATCCCCAGCGGCTTGTACAGGCCGATGCTGACGACGATGTCGATCACGATGTTCATCGCCGCCAGTCGCGTCGGGATCCAGGGTCGCTGCACCGCGAAGAAGGTCCTGGTGAGCAGCAGGTTCAGGCCGCCGAAGGGCAGGCTGAAGGCGAACCAGAACAGCGCGATCGACACGATGTGGGTCGATCGAGGGTTGAACTGGCCGCGTTCGAACACGAGCCGCACGACCGGCGTCGCGAGCACGATCATGAACGCCGCGGCGGGGATCAGCAGCAGGTTGATCTGGCGCATGCCGATCCCAACCGCCCGGCGCATCCCGTCCGCATCCCGGCGCGCCGCCATCCGGCTGAGCGTCGGGAACAGCACCGTCGCGACCGCCACGCTGAACATGCCCTGCGGCAGCATGTAGATCCGGAAGGCCTGATCGATCGCGCGCGGAGCTTCCTTGGACACGAGCGTGCCGAAGACCGAGTTGATCAGCTGGTCGAGGTTGACGATTCCCAGGCCGATGGTCACGGGCAGCATCAGCGAGAAGACCTGCTTGATGCGCGGGTCGTGCCAATCGATCGCGAACTGCAGACGGAAGTCGATCCGGCGGAGGGCCCCGACGGCCATCAGCAGCTGCACGAATGTCGCCACCAGGATCGCGATCGCGTACGCGTGCAGCTGATCTCCGTGTTCATAGCCGCCGTGGAAGTGAGGGCGCAGCACGATCAGCAGGACGAGGATCACGACATTCCACACCGCCGGCGAGATCGCAGGGATCGTGAAGTGGTCGTAGGACTGCAGGATCCCCACCAGCAGGCCGTTGACCCCGAGGATCAGAACCACCGGGAACAGGATCTGGGACAGGCCCACGGTCAGCGCGTCGAGAGGGCCGTTGAACGTGGAGCCCGTGAACAGCGGCATGATCACGCCGGCCGCGAGGATGAAGAACGCCGTGACCGCACCGAGGACGATCAGCATGATCCACAAGAGCGTCGAAGCCAGCCGGAACGCCTCCTTGCGCCGGCCCTGCTGGAGCAGGTCGGTGAACACCGGAACGAAAGCCGCCGAGAGCGCCGCGTTGGCGAACAGGTTGCTGACGAGGTTCGGGATCTGAAAGGCGATCGTGAAGGCGGACGCCGGACCCGTGGTCCCGAAGAAGCTCGCCGCGACGATCTCCCGCAGGAGACCCGCTATACGTGAAAAGCCCGTCGCGATCGCGAAGATCGCGGTGTTGCGCGCGACGCCGCCGCCGCCCGGAGGGGCCTGGACGGGCGGCTCCTCGGCGGCGGGCTCTTCGGTGGCGGACAAGGCCGCTATAGTACGGCGACCGACCACCGATCGGGGCACCGCCCCGGAAGGCGGTCCTCGGCGCGTCCGCGCCGGTCCTTTCGGCGCCTCGCAGAACAGAACCATGGCCAACATCCATTCACAGAAGAAGCGGATCCTGCGCTCAGAGCGCGAGCGTCTGGAGAACCGCCTCTACACCTCCACGGTCAAGACGTACTTCCGCCGTCTGGAGTCGCTGATCGAGAGTGGCGATGAGTCGGGCGCCGACTCGACGCTCAGGGAGCTGACGAGCACGATCGACAAGGCTGTCAAGCGCGGCGCGCTTCACCGGAACACCGGCGCCCGCAAGAAGTCACACGCGGCCCGCATGCGCGCGGCCGGCACCACCAGCTGAGCCGGTAGGCGCTCCGGCGAGGTCCGGCTGAGCCGTGAGGCGATCCGGCGAGCGGACTCTAGCCGGCGATCGCTTCGATCGTGCGCTGCGCGAGCGTGTCCTCGCCCAGCCCTGCCACGGGCGTGCGGCTCGCGAGCAGCGGCGCGCCTCCGCGTGAGTCGAGCTCGAGGTCGGCGAGCGCCGCCAGGGCCGCGCGCAGCCGGTCCGGCTCGGTGCGTGCCACATCCGCCACGAGCCGCTCGGCGGCGCGTGCGGGCATGCGCAGTCCACGCTTGATCTCCGCGACCGACTCGCCCGCCCGCAGGCGAAGCGCAATCGCCAGCCCCTCCCGCAGCCGCCCGGCCATCAGATAGAGGAGCCCTGACAGTCGCTCGCCCTGCGCGCGCAGACGCAGGTAGGAGATGGTCGCCTCGCGGCTGTCCGCCGCGACGAGGGCATCGGCCAGTCCGAACGCCTGCCACTCGGCAGAGCGAGCGGCGCGGCGTTCGATGTCCGCCACCCCCACCGACCGGGTCGAGCCCTGCTCGAAGTCGCCTTCCAGCGCGAGCTTCTCGAGCTCCCTCAGCAGCCGCTGCTGGCGCTCGCCGACCTGGGCCACGAGCGCCGTGGCGGCGGCGTTGTCGAGCGAGAGACCAACGCGCGCACCCTGTTCGCGTACCCACTTGGCAAGCTCCCAGCGCTTGACGGTCATCTGCGCCACAACCTGACCCCCTGCGCGCTTGACAGCCTCGTGCACCGCCGCCGGGACCTTCGCGCGGGCTTCCTCGCGAGCGAACATCGCCAGGGTGGTGTCGGGTGGCATCTGGGCGATCACCCTCGAGAGCTCGCTCTCGACGTCTGCCTGGCGCCAGCGCTCCACGCCTTCGACGATGATCACCCGCCGCCCGATTGAGAGCGTCATGGCGGCGAGCGCTGCGGCGACACCGGCGGGCGTCGCGGAAGTGCCCTCGAGCAGCTCCACGCTCGCGGTCCCCCCCTCGCCTTCCGCCAGGGCGCGCAGCCCGGCGCGGCGCTCGGCGACCGCTCCGTGATCGTCGCCGTGGATGAGATAGACGGGCTTCAGCTCGGCCATGCGCTAGCGCACCACGAGGTTCACGAGCTTGCCGGGCACGACGATCTCCTTGACGATCTCCCTGCCGTCGACGTGGGCCCTGACGTTCGGCGCGGCCCGGCACAGCTCCTTGAGCGCCTCCGGGCCGGCGTCGGCACCAGCCTGAACGCGGTCGCGCACCTTGCCGTTGACCTGGCACACCAGCTCGTAGACCTCGCTCTCCAGGAGCGCCTCCTCGGCTTCCGGCCACGGCTGCTCCCACACGCGCTCACCGGTGAGACGATCGTAGATGTCAGCACAGACGTGGGGAGCGAACGGGAACAGCAGCGAGGCGGCGTTGCCCAGGGCGAAGCGCAGCGTGTCGAGCCCGACCGACTCCCGCAACCGCGAGCATTCGTTCAACAGCTCCATCACAGCGGCGATGGCGGTGTTGAACGCGAAACGCCGCAGGTCGCCGCTGACCTTGTCGATCGTCCAATGCGTCTTGCGCAGCAGCGCGAGATCGTCGCCCGCGGACGCCGCTCCTGCCGTCAACTCCGCGACGGGCGAGCCCGCGCGTTCGGCGGTCTCGGCCGCGAGCCGCCACAGCCGGCCGAGGAAACGGTGAATACCCTCCACACCGTCGTCCGACCAGTCGGCGTCCTGGTCGGGTGGACCCACGAACAGGATGTAGCAGCGCGCCGTGTCCGCGCCGACGCGCTCCACGATCGCTGCCGGCGAGACGACGTTGCCCTTGGACTTGCTCATCTTGGAGCCGTCCTTCGTGACCATGCCCTGGGTGAAGAGCGCCTCGAACGGCTCTTGGAAGTCGAGATGCCCCAGGTCGGCGAGCGCCTTGGTGAAGAAGCGCGCGTACATCAGGTGCAGGATCGCGTGCTCCACCCCTCCGATGTACTGGTCCACCGGCATCCATTCGCGCAGCACGCCCGGATCCCAGGCGGCCCGGTCGTTGCCGGCGTCGCAGTAGCGCAGGAAGTACCACGAGGAGTCCACGAACGTGTCCATCGTGTCGGTCTCCCGCCGCGCGCTCGCGCCGCACGCCGGGCAGTCGGTGTTCACCCAGTCCTCGGCGGCGGCCAGCGGCGAGCGACCCTTGGGCGTGTAGTCGTCGACATCGGGGAGCTCCACGGGCAGCTGATCGTCCGGGACGGGCACCATCCCGCAGCTCTCGCAGTACACGATCGGGATCGGAGCGCCCCAGTAGCGCTGCCTGGAGACAAGCCAGTCGCGCAGGCGGTAGTTGATCGAGGAGTGACCCTTCCCCTCGCGGTCGAGCCACGCGACGATCGCGCTGAGCGCCTCGCGGTTGCCCATCCCGTCGAAGTCGGCGTGCGAGTTCACCAGCACGCCGTCGCCGCTGTAGGGCAGTCCTTCGTCCTGCTCGCCCGACTGCGTCGCGGAGCCATCCTCGCGCGGCGCGATCACACGCCGGATCGGCAGGCCGAAGGCCAGCGCAAAGGCGTGGTCGCGCTCGTCGTGTCCCGGCACCGCCATGATCGCACCCGTCCCATACTCCATCAGCACGTAGTCCGCGACGTACATCGGGATCTGCTCGCCGTTGACGGGGTTGGTCACCGTGCGACCGAGCGACACGCCGGTCTTCGGTCTCTCGGCGTTGCCGCGCTCCTCGTTGGTCTCGTTGAGCGCGTGGTTGACGTAGTCGCGAACATCCTGCTCGGCGGCGGTGCCGGCAGCGAGGCGCATCACATCCGGATGCTCGGGGGCCATCACGAAGAACGTCGCCCCGAACAGGGTGTCGGGACGTGTGGTGAACACGGGGTAGTCCACGCCGATCTCCTCGCAGCGGAACGTCACCTCGGCGCCCTCGCTGCGCCCGATCCAGTTGCGCTGCATCGTCTTTACGTGCTCGGGCCACTCGATCGCGTCGAGGTCGTTCAGCAGGCGCTCGGCGTAGTCGGTGATGCGCAGGAACCACTGCTCGAGCTGGCGGACCTCGACCAACGCCCCACAGCGCTCGCAATGCCCCTCGGCGTCGACCTGCTCGTTGGCGAGCACGGTTTGGTCTTTGGGACACCACTTGACGGCCGCCTCCTTGCGGTAGGCCAGGCCGGCGCGGAACAGCTCGAGGAAGATCCACTGTGTCCAGCGGTAGTAGCTCGGTTCGTGGGTGGCGATCTCACGCGACCAGTCGATCGAGATCCCCCAGGAGCGGAACTGGCGCTGAAAGGAGGCGATCGACGCGGCGGTTGACTCGCGCGGGTGCACGCCGGTCTTGATCGCGTGGTTCTCGGCGGGCAGGCCGAAAGCGTCGTAGCCCATCGGGTGGAGCACTCGGCTGCCCAGCCGCCGGCGGAAGTGTGCGATCGCGTCGCCGACCGCATAGCACTTCAGGTGGCCGATGTGAGGCTCGCCGCTCGGGTAGGGAAGCATCTCGAGCACATAGGAGCTCGACGCGTGCCCGCCCGCCCTGCTCCGGCCGGCTCGCCCGTCGGCTGCGCCATCGTTGGATACCTCCCAGGTGCGCTCCCTGGCCCAGACCTCCTGCCAGCGCGGCTCTATCTCGCTCGGGTCATATCGGTGCTCTGCCATCGGCAATCGCAGGTTATCGGTCGGCCTGCTCGGCGAAGCGCGAGCGAGCCCGTAATGCGTCGACGATCACCGCGGGCGCTCTCTCGGGCGATCCCGAATCGAACGGTGGCCGCGGGTCGTACTCGATCCCGAGCTGGATCGCCTGTGCCACCTCCGCAGAGGCGACCTTGGCGGCCAGCGCCAGCGCCATGTCGATCCCGGCCGACACGCCGGCCGCCGTGACCATCTTTCCGTCGAAGGCGATCCGCTCGCGGACGGGAACGGCGCCGAGCCTGACAAGTGTCTCGAGGGCCAGCCAGTGTGTGGTGGCCCGCCTGCCGTCGAGCAGCCCTGCGGAAGCCAGGATGAGAGAGCCGGTGCACACGGATGTCGTCCATGTGCTCGTCTCGTCGGCCTTCTTGAGCCAATCGAGAACCGATCTGCCTGAGCGTGCAGCGACCTCGCCCGGTCCTCCGGGCACAAGGATGATGTCGGGCTCGCTGACCTCCCGCAGGGCCGTCTCGGCGATCACCGTCAGCATGCCGTTGTCGGTCGTGATCGGGCCGGCCTCGGAGGCGGCGAAGGTCACGCTCGCTCCCGGCAGGCGGCTCAGCACCTCGTAGGGCCCGATCGCGTCGAGCGCCGTGAACCTGTCATAGAGGACGATCGCGATCAACATGGCAGGCAGGCGAGGATAGCGCGGCGCAAGCTACAAAGAGCACGATTCGAGCGCCGAGGGCCACCGCGGTTTACGATGGCGCAGTGGACGAGCCCCGGCTGCAGGAGTCTGAGATCTCACACCTCGGCGATCCGGATGCCCTAAGCGCGGCTCCCGGTCGCGTGGCGAGCATCGTCGGGGCAGCCGAACAGGCCGCCGCGGAGTTGCGCGAGCAGGCGGAGATGCGCGCGAGGGAGCGGATCGCCGAGGCCGACCGCGCCGCTGACAACCGGGTCTTCGCAGCCGACGAGGAGGCCGAGGAGATCCTCTCGAGCGCCCGCGCGCAGGCAGAGGCGACGCGGGAAGACGCCCTCGACACGGTCGCCAGGCTCCGCGCCGAGGCCGAGAGCGTGCGCGAGGAGGCCGACCGCGCGCTGGCCCGGGCACGCGAGGAGGCCGACCGGCTCCTGACAGAGACGCGTGAGGAGTCCGCGCAGTGGCGCGCGAGCGCGGCGGAGGAGTCTGAGCGGGAGCGCGCGACGGCCAGCAGGGAGGCAGAGCAGATGCGTGCGACCGCCAGGAAGGAGTGCGAGGAGTTGCGTGCGGCCGCCGAGCAGGAGTCCGAGCAGCTCCTGGAGAGTTCGCGCGAGCAGGCCGAGCGGACCGCCAAGGAGACCCACGAGCAGACCGAGCGCCTGCTGCTCGCCCGGCGCGAGGAGCTCGCGCGCCTGCACACGGAGGCCGAGGCACAGGTCAAGCAGATCAAGGCTCAGGCGCGGGCCGAAGCCCGCGACATCACCAGTGAGGCGCACGTGGTCGCACACGACGTGCTGGGCGAGGGCACGGAGGTCTCGCGCAACCTCCGCGAGCTGTCGGTGTCGTTACACCACAACGCCGAGCGCCTGCTCCGCGATGTACGCCTGGCCCACGGCGGCATGACCGCGCGGCTGGACCAGGTCGCATCGGCGCCGGACCGCGAGTCCCCCAAGAGCACAAGCTCAGGGCAGCAGCGCGAGCTGCGCGAGGATCGGCGCGGCGACGACCTCGACGTGCCGGAGTTCATTCCGCGGGAGTGAGGGACGTTACCGCCGCTCGCGTCGAGTGGCCGAGATCGATGCGATCGGCGCCTACTCGCCCGAGTTGCACAGCTGCTTCCTCATCCCCATCTCCGAGATATCAGGCCGTCGCGCGATCCATCTCCGACTGGACCCAACCAGGAACAACCAGGCCCAGGGGATCAAATGGGCCCGCGACTATGAACTCCCATCAGTGATCCGTCGGCTGCGACCAAGACCCGACAACAGGCGCACCGGACCTGGATAGCTACACTTTCCGCACTTGGCCATGGGGCTATAGCTCAGCTGGGAGAGCGTCTGGCTGGCAGCCAGAAGGTCGTCGGTTCGAGCCCGACTAGCTCCACTATCTTGACGAAGGTCGAACCGCCCCGGTCCACGCAACGGGGCCCCGGGGCTTCGGCGTTGGGCGGCCGTGCGGAACGGGTCCAGAAGCGGCGCCCTTTCGCTCGCTGCGCTAGCTGGCATGTGACGCCCTGGGCTAGTGTGGCAATGGCGAACTGTAAGGGTGTCCTTCCGGCCCTGTCCAGCTCAGGGTTGCGTCTTCACTCGCGATAAACGCGACTGTGTTGTTGATGATGCTCACGGGCGTAACGCTCCCACTCGGGCTCGTTACCCTCACGTTTGTAGTCCCGTCGGGGAACAAGGCGTCGACCGCTAGCTGGCCTCCGGGTCCTCCCGGATAAGACACCCGCCCGGGGGGATAACCGGTGGCCCCAATGCCCGGGGTCGCGGGCGCCGCCGCGCTCGCCTCCGGACCGCAGCCACCTCCCAGGGCCGAACGCGACGATCCGCAGAAACCCGCAGTGACGAATACGTGGTTTCGCGAGGCCCTGTTGGGGCAAAGAGCGCTGGCGAGCGGAGCGGCGGATACGTAGGCTCGTGACAGGCCTGACCTCTTCCGGTCCCCCTTGTCACGAACCGAAAAGGAGCATTCGATGTCACCTAGCCAGAAGGCACCGGCGAAGCCGGCACCAAAGACGTCACGCACCGTCAAGCGCGCCCGCGAGCGCTATGAGGAGAACGGCCGCGTCATCCGCCGTATCGCCGACTCGCTGGACGTCGCCCAGGCGGACCTCGGCAAGCTCCGCGGGAGCGTCGGAGCCGGGGTCGGCGACCTGCGCCGAGACCTCACCAAACTGCTGCGCGACGCCCGCCGCGATGCCACGAAGATGGGCAAGGCGACCCGCAAGGACCTCGAACGGCTGCAGAAGGACATGGTCGCCGCCGCGAGGGCCAGGCCCAATGGCAGCGCAGCTCGGAAGTCGCGCACCCCCAACACGAGGGCCCGGTCCCGGAGCGCAGCGCACTGAGGAGCGGCAGCGCCCGCGCCGGACGGCGCGTCGCTGAGCCGACCGCGCTGGCGCCGCCTCCGGTGATCGACCTCCACTGCCACATCCTGCCGGCGCTCGACGACGGCGCGCTCGACCTCGCCGACAGCGTCGCGATGGCGCGGGTAGCCGAGCGCGACGGGATCACGGTCGTGTGCGCGACACCCCACATCCGCGACGACCACGACGTGCGCATCGAGGAGCTTCCACGACGGGTCTCAGAGCTCCAGCGTGAGCTCGACCGATGCGGTATAGGCGTACGCATCGCGCAGGGCGGAGAGGTCGCCCAGTTCGCGGCCGATCGTCTCAGCCAAGAGCATCTGCGCGCGGTCTCTCTCGATGGCGGCGGCTGGATCCTGCTGGAGCCCGGGCCGGGCTCAATGGCCGACGAGCTGCCCGCCGTGGCAGAACGCCTGCGCGAGCGCGGTTGGCGTGCGATCATCGCGCACCCCGAGCGTCACGCGGGCGCCGACTTCGAGCAGCGCCTGCGCGAGCTTGCAGCTCGCGGCTGCCTGATCCAGTGGACAGCCGACTTCATAGCGCGCAGCGATCCAGGCGACCCCGACGCGCTCGTGCTGCGGCTCGCGCGCGAGGGGTTCGTGCACCTGCTCGCGACCGACGCGCACTCCTCCCACGGCGGCCGGCCCCTGCGCCTGAGCGCGGCCTTCGAGCGCCTGCGCGAAGCCTGCCCGCCGGAGCGGGCGAGCTGGATCGCCGAGCAGGCGCCTGCCGCGATCCTGCGGGGGGAGCCTGTCACGCCCCCTTGGTGAAGCGTCAGGCGACCTGTGCGGTCGGGAAGCGCTCCAGCGTGACGGCATCGGCGAGCTGCTCGACGACCTCGCGGGACGCGCGGCCGAGCCCGCGTCGCAGGAAGTTGGCCGCGCCGGCTGCAGCGCCGAGCACGAGCGCGCGCTCGAAGCTCGCCTCTCCCGCCCACACGGCGGCGAGGGCGCCCATCATCGAGTCGCCGCACCCCTCGCGGAAGCCATGCTCGAACCGCGGCGGGGTCAGCTGCCAGGCGTCCGCCCCGTGCAGGACGAGCGCCGGCAGCTCGCCGCGAGTGACGATCACGCTCTGCGCGCCGCGATCACGCAGGCTCCGCGCGCCTGCGAGCAGGAGCTCGGGCGTGGAGACGGGGCAATGGAGGAACTCCGCGAGCTCCCAGTCGTTGATCTTCACCAGGTCCGGCCGGCCGGTCAGTGCGCTGTCCAGGCGCGGCGAGGAGAGGTCCACCAGCGTGCGGCAGCCGCCCGCGCGGGCATCGGCGACGAGGTCACCGTAGATCTCCAGCGGCAGCGATTCTGCGGGCAGCGGGTTGGTCACGACGAGCCAGCCGCAGGCCAGCGCCTGCGAGCAGGTCAGCGAGAAGAGCTCGTCGAGCTCGTGACGCGAAGGCGGGTCGCTGAGCCTCATCGCGAGTACGTCCCGCCGGCCCGAGCGTCGATCGGTGACATAACAGCCGCTCGCACTCGCGCCGGCCACGAGATGTGCCGGCCCACCGGCGGCCTTCTCGACCAGCGGCTGCAGCAGGTCGCCGACCTCGCCGCCGATCAGCCCGCAGAGCACCGGCGTCGCGCCCATGCAGCGGGCCATGCCCGCCACCCACACCCCCTGGCCGCCGGCATGGAAGTGGATGCTCTGGCGCTCATCGCCCCCCTCCACCTCCAGCGTTACGGTCAGCAGGGGGTTGGGCGCGAAGATCGCCACCGACGGCGCGTTCACGCGACGCTGCCGTTCATCGCGGGAGCCAGCCTGGCCATCGCTGCGACCTCGCCGCCGAGACGCTGGAGGATCGTCTGGGGATCGGGCACCAGCTGCGCGTGCACGAGCAATCCGACGGTGATCCTGCCGTCGTAGCTGAAGATGCTCACACTCATCCCCACGCTCCCCGCCGTGGGTGCCCACACGAGCACGGTGCGCATCGGGCTGCCTGCGAGGTAGACGGTCTCACGCGGGCCGGGAACGTTCGTCATGACGGCCGTGGCCCTAGCACTGAAGATGTCGACGATGCGACCCTCGACCTCCGGCGGGGTCAACCCAACGGCCTCGAGCACCGCGTAGGAGACCGGCCCCTCGGCCGAGTCCTTGATCGAGTCCATGCGCCGCTTGAGCTCGCCCAGGCGCTCGCGGCGGCTCGAGCGGTCGACGGGCAGCGTCAGGAATACGAGACCGAAATGGTTGCCGAGCTCGCGTGGCACGGGCTCGTCGAGCGGGCGCAGGTTGACGGGGACCATCGTGCGGACCTCGTGCGGCGCTTCGCCGCGGGCGATGAGGTAGCCGCGCAGCGCGCCGCTGACGGCCGCGAGCAGGACGTCGTTGACGGTCGCACCCTGGGCGTGCGCGATCGCCTTGACCTTCTCCAGGGAGATCGGCCTGCTCCAGGCGACGCTGCGCGCGGCGCCGAGGTGGCACTTGAGCACGCTGGGAGCATCGGGGGTCATGAAGAGCAGCTTCACGAGCGCCTGCGCATCGGCGGCAAGATCGTCGACGAGCTCAAGCGCGTGCCGGGGGTGCGCCAGCGTCTCGAGGCTCCCGCGTGCGACCGCGTGTGAGAGCCGGCGCGTCGCCGAGACCGCGCCTGCGGCGGGAGCGATCGCCGACGACAGAGTGTCACCGGCCGTCTCGAGAGAGGCACCGACGGCTGCCCGCAGGCCCGAGCGCGGGAGGGAGCGCTGCGGAGGCGGCTCTGTGTCGCACTCGCCCTCGGGCGCCAGGTCAGTCAGCGAGAGCATCACCCACGCGAGCGCGATCCCGTCGGCGATGCAGTGGTGCATGCGCACGATCACCGCGCTGCCCGCCCCGGGTCCGTCGATCAGGTACATGTCCCACAGCGGCTTGTCGCGGTCGAGCGGGATCGACGCGAGATCGCCGGCGAGCTCCTCGAGCGTCGACTCGTCGGCGGGCGCCGGCAGGCCCCGGCGGTGCATGTGGCGAGCGAGTTCGAAGTCGCGGTCCTCCTCCCAGTGCGGTCCGCCCAGCGCCACGCGGCTCTCGGCGACGCGCTGATGGAAGCGCAGGTAGCGCTCGACGAGGCGGCTGCGCACGACCCCGGCCAACCGCTCCCAGTCGAGCTGCTCGTCGAAGAGCAGGACGGAGTTGATGACCATGAGGTTCGTCGGACGGTCCATGTGCAACCAGGCCGCGTCGGCGTTGGAGAGGTGGCTGCGTTTCGCGCTCACGGCTACCCCTTCACTGTGACTCGGCGTAGAGCGCGTCGAAGAAGTCGGCGTAGCGCTCATAGATGACCGCGTGCTTGACCTTGAGCGTCGGCGTGAGCTCGCCGGCAGCTTGGGTGAGGTCGTGGTCGAGCACGCCGAAGCGCTTGACCTGCTCGATGCGTGCGAAGCGTGCGTTGGCTACGTCGATGTCGGCCTGCAGCGCCCCGCGCACACTCTCGTCGTGGGCCATGCTCTCCAGGTCGGCAGGGATCCCGAGCTGCTCGGCCAGCTTTGGTGCCTCGTCGGGATCGAGCGTGATCATGCAGACGAGGTAGGGGCGCCGATCCCCGTAGACGACCGCCTCGGAGATCCAACGAGTCTCGCGCAGCGCGCTCTCGATGTTCACCGGGGTGATGTTCTTGCCGCTGGAGGTGATGATGAGGTCCTTCTTGCGGCCGGTGAGAGTGAGGTATCCGTCGGGAGAGAGCGACCCGGTGTCGCCGGTGCGCAGCCAGCCCTCGACGAACGTCGCGGCGGTCGCCTCGGGGTCGCGGTGATAGCCGGCGAAGACATGCGGGCCGCGCAGCAGGACCTCGCCGTCCTCGGAGACCATCACCTCGCTGTCGGGCAGAGCGCGCCCGACCGTCCCGAAGCGCGGCGCCTTCGACGGGTTGAAAGTCGCGGCGGCGCAGCTCTCGGTCATGCCGTAGCCCTCGAGCACGAGCACCCCGCAGGCGTCGAAGAACTCGAGCAGCCCGCGGTCGATCGGCGCGGCGCCGACGAGCGCGAGCTTGCGGCGGGGGCCGAACAGCGCGCGGACCTTCGCGAGGCCCATGTGATCGGCCAGGCGCAGCCGCACAGCGGAGAGCCGACCCAGGGTCTTGCCCGCGCGCCGGGCGGTCCGCGCGCGACGTCCGACCTCGATCGCCCAGGTGAAGAGCAGGCGTGCGGGCGTTCCTCGGCTCTCGACAGCACTGATGATGGCGGTGTGCATCTTCTCGTACACCCGCGGCACGGCCACGAAGTGCGTGGGCTGCGTCTCCGCGACCTCCTCCATGATCCGCTTGGGGTCGCCACGCCAGTAGACGAGCGTCCCGCCGACGTCGAGGACGACAGTCTGGGCGAGCCGCGCTAGCACGTGCGCGAGCGGCAGGAACATGTAGATGACGGGCTGGATGTCGTCGAGTTCGAGCTGCCCTCGATACATCGCGGTGGCCGAGAGGAAGTTGGCATGTGTGAGCATGCAGCCCTTCGGCGGCCCGGTAGTGCCAGAGGTGTAGACGAGCGTCGCCACGTCTCCCGGCGCGACCGCCCGCACCCGCCGCTCGACCTCCTCGGCGTCAACGGCGTCGCCGTAGCGGCGCAGCTCCTGCAGCGGGCGCGCACCGGGCGCCTCCCCATCGATAACGATCACGTGTGCGAGCGCCGGGCAGCGCGCGCGGATCTGCTCGATCTTTGCGACCTGGGCGGTGTCCTCGCAGAAGACCAGCCGGGCTTCGGAGTGCGAGAGCACGTACAGGCACTCCTCGGGGGAGTTCGTGTCGTAGACCGGGGCGACCACAGCGCCCGCGCATAGGGCACCCGCCTCGCAGAGCGTCCACTCCGCGCGGGTCGAGCAGAGGATCGCCACGACCTCGCCCTGTTCGATCCCCAGCGCGATCAGGCCGCGGGCGATCCTGCGGCCGTGCTCGCCGAGCTCACGGTAGGAGATCGACCGAAGGTCCTCCCCGCCGGGACGGCGCAGGGCGACGTCCTCCCCACGCTCGGACGCTGAAAGGACCATGCGTCCGAGCGTGGTGGCGCCGGTGACACGCTCGGCGACCGGGGGCAAGGTGGTAACTGCGGCCATCCTTCACCCACCTCGCTTGCTGCGTCTGGTGGAGCTCGTGAGATTGAGTGGCGCGAGCAGGGCTACCTTCTGCCGGTCGATCGAGAGTCACGCGAGTCGGATCATCCGCACCAAACCTACGACGGCCGAGCGCAGCCCGCATCAGTGGCTGCCGCGGGTCCATGTCAGTAGTTACGCGCGTGCCGTTTGACCGGCCAGCCCGCACTGCTCGCGCGCCCGCCGCATGCCGGCGCCGGCCGAGTCGGCGGTTGGTGCGCAATCATCTGCCCGTGACCCTGCTCGCCGTCAAGCTCCTGCTCGCGCCCGGCTTCGTGGTCGGCGCCTCGCTCGCGGCCCGTCGCTTCGGATCGCGGATCGGCGGGCTGATCGCCGGGCTTCCGGTCGTGGCGGGCCCGATCCTGCTCGTCTACGCGCTCGCCCACGGGCGCGTGTTCGCCGCAGGCGCGGCGGCCGGCACGCTGCTCGGGCTGGTCTCGCTCATCGCCTTCGTGGTCGTCTACGCCCGTCTCGCCGGCCGCGTCTTCTGGGGCGCGAGCATGCTCGCGGGCTGGCTCGCGTTCGCGGTGGCGACCGCTGCGTTCAGCGCCGTGTCGCTGCCCGCCGGCGCCGCGCTGGGCCTGGCCGGAGCCGGGCTGCTCGTGGGCATCGTCTCGCTGCCCCGCCCCGGCCCCGAGGTGCGTGCCCACCCGGCGCCACCGGCCTGGGATCTCCCCGTTCGCGCCGGCTGTGCTCTCGTGCTGGTGCTCACGCTCACCGCGGTGGCCGGCTGGCTCGGCCCGCAGCTCAGCGGCCTGCTGGCGCCGTTTCCGATCATCACGACGGTGCTCGCGACCTTCACCCACGCCCAGCGCGGCACCGACGAGCTGCTGCGCCTACTGCGGGGGCTGATCGGCGGCTTCGGCGCCTTCGCGCTGTTCTGCTTCGCGCTGGCCGTAAGCCTGCGTGGGCTTGACATCGCGGCGGCGTTCGTGCTCGCCTCGCTGCTCGCGCTGCTCGCGCAGGGGGCGACGATCGTGCTCGCGCGCGGCGAGCCGGCGGCGGCTGGCATTCCCGAGATCTAGCGCGAGGCGCCCTCTCCGGCGAGCCGCCCTCTCCGCTCAGCCGATGGCGGAGCGGGCTCGCACGCTCCACAGCGGGCTTGGCGCCGGCCGGCGAACCAGCCGGCGCCCCCGTTGGCCGATCAGTGCAGCGACATGTTCGGCTCGCCCGCTGAGTTGAGTCCTGAGGCTGAGATGTTACACGTTCCGCCCTTGGGCGTTCCACCGTTGTAGGCCTGCGTCACACAGTTGCGCAGGGCCATCTGCGCCCAGTAGTTCGGGTGTATGTCTTCCTGGATTTCATACGGCGGGAAGATCGCCGTGAGCGTGCGGATCTGGTTGATCCACTCGGTCTTGTTCACCGCTTCGGAGGCTTTCCAGGAGGACAGACCCTCTTCCTCGAGCAGGCCGACGCCCTTCTCGCACAGCCTGCGGCCGTTGAACGCCGAGGACAGTTGCATCGTCTTGACGTTCGACAGGCCCGCTTCGGTCGCGGCGCCGAGCTCGGCGTTGTCGATCGTCGGGAGCATCGTCGAGTTGGCGTAGTTGGCGTCTTTGTTCCAGAAGCCGCATCCGCCCACGTCCTGTCTGGTGTAGCCGCTCTGGGAGTAGCGGAAGCCTTCTCCGTTCGGGATCGGCGAGGGGTAGTCCTGCACCAGGATCGTGTACTGCGAGCTCGAGTAGCCCGCGTTCGTCATCGCTTTCGCGACGTTGAGGATGGCGCCCTTGATCGCCGCTTTCTGCGTGGCGACGTTGCTCGAGCTGAAGTTGTTCGTCACCGAGCTTTCTCCGCTGCAGTAGGCCGGCCACCATTCGGGCGTGAACAGGAAGTCTTCGACGCAGGTCTGCACGATGCCGGCGAAGTTGAAGTTGTTCCCGCCGATCGAGACCGCCACGAGCTTCACGTTGTGCGTCGCCGCGAAGTGCTGCAGCATCAGCGCCTGTCCTTCGTGCCCGCTGGAGTTGTAGAAGTCGAGGCCCGGCTTGAACAGGCCTCCGGAGCTGAAGCTCGACGTCTTGGCTCCCGAGCAGGCGAGGTTCTCGCCGCTCACGCCGCCGCCGATGTAGACCTCGGCGGACTTCGAGCGATGGCAGCCTGCGATCAGTTCACCGCTGTTGGTGGAGTTGTCGTAGTAGGCGGTCGATCCGAGCGCGTCGATGTTCGACGAGCTTCCGTTGGTGTTGCCCGCCCAGCGGCCGGCCTCACCGGAGATGTAGGAGTCGCCGAGGCTGACCGTCCAGGGCGAGCCCGAACCCGGACCTTCGGCGTGCGCCGCCGGCGCGAGAGCACCGAGGCAGTAGACGAGCGCTGCCGCGACGAGCGCGACGGCGAGCGCAAGGTAGGACGACCTACGATCGATGATCCAGCGATGCATGGATTCCCCTCACTTCCACGCGCCACGCCCTACGCGGCGCTGTCGGCGCGAGCCTAACCGGCGCGTCTATCTCTAGTCAACCCAACTTGCGCCCCGTCGCTCACCGCGCGTGCGGGCGCCTCTCCCCACAGCTGCTCCAGCCGGTAGAACTCGCGCGTCTCGGGCGTGAAGATGTGCACGACGACGTCGAGGTAGTCCATCAGGATCCAGCCCGCCTCACCCGATCCCTCGACACGCCGTGGCAGCATTTCGTGCTCGCGCTTGAGCCCCTCCATGATCCCGTCGTGGATCGCCTTGGCCTGGCGGCCGGTGTTGCCCGAGCAGACGAGGAAGTAGTCGGTGTAGCCGAGCACTCCCCGCAGATCGAGCTCCACCACGTCGATCGCCTTCTTGTCCGCGGCATAGCGCACGATCTCGCCGACCAGCTCATCGCCCCGCATCAACTCACCGCCCCCACGCGCGGGCGATACAGCCGATGCTCGGCGATGTAGAGCGCAACGGCGGACCCCACGAGCTCGTCGACCGCCTCCCCCCGCGCGACCCGGCGACGCACCATCGACGAGGACACCTCTATCGCCCCCATCGCCAGGAAGCGGACGCTCGCGCCGTGCGCGTCCTCCCTGTCCTTCAGGTGAGCGACGGTGTCGAGCACCTGCTGGGACGCCGAGCCCGTTCTCGTGGCCACCGCGAGCTCCGCGAGCTCCAGCAGCATCGTGGGCTCGCGCCAGGAGCCAAGCGTCCTGGCCGTGTCCGCCCCCACGATGAGCGTCAAGCGGGCGTCAGGATGGCTGGCATGAATGGCATTCAAGGTGTCCACCGTATATGACGGGCCGCCGCGCTCGATCTCGAGCCCGCACACCGACAGCCCCTCAACCCCCTCGATCGCGAGCCGGCACATGCTCAGTCGGTGCTCCGGTCCAGGGTCCTCGGCGACCGGCTTGTGCGGCGCGGTGTGGGCGGGCATGAACAGCACGCGCTCCAAGCCGAGCTGCTCGAGCGCGTGACGCGCCACCGCGAGATGACCGAGGTGGGGCGGGTTGAAGCTCCCTCCGAGGATGCCGACCGATCGGAGATCGTCCATCGCCGGCGGCCGGTCAATCGCGGACGTGACCGTCGCCTTCGACGAGGTACTTGAACGTGCACAGCTCGCGCAGGCCGATCGGTCCGCGCACGTGGAGCTTCTGCGTGGAGTTGCCGATCTCCGCGCCCATCCCGAACTCTCCCCCGTCGGTGAAGCGGGTGGAGGCGTTCACGTACACGCAGGCGGCATCCACGCCGAGCTGGAACGCCCGCGCCGCGGCGGTGTCGCGGGTCACGATCGCCTCGGAGTGCCCGCTGCCGTAGCGCTCGACGTGATCGATCGCCTCCTGGACGGAATCGACGATCCGCACCGCGATGATGGGCGCCAGATACTCGCTCGCCCAGTCCTCCTCGCTCGCCTGCTCGATCATCACCGCGGGTGCCCCTGCCCCGTCGCCGTTCGCAGCGGCGTCCAGCATCGGCCCCGCGAGCGCGCGTGTACGCTCGTCGGCGCGCACGAGCACGCCGGCGGCCCCGAGCGAACGCAGCACGCGAGGGACGAACTCGGCCGCGAGCCGCGCGTGGATCAGGAGCGTCTCAGCGGCGTTGCACACGCCGGGGCGCTGGGTCTTGGCGTTCATCACGATCGCCTCCGCGCTCTCGACGTCCGCGGAGGCGTCGACGAACACATGGCAGTTGCCCGAGGCCGCGTAGATGACCGGCACGGTCGCCACCGCCTGGAGGGCTTCCTTCAAGCTCTCGCCGCCGCGCGGGATGATCAGGTCGATGGCATCCCGCTGCGTGGCCAGCTCGGTGAGCTCCTCTCGTCCTCCGCCGGCCACGAGACCGACGGACCCCTCCGGGAGGCCCGCCGCGACGGCGGCCTCGGCGGCGATCCGCGCGAGCGCGGCGTTGGAGTGCATCGCGGTGGAGGACCCGCGGAGCACGATCGCGTTGCCGGACTTCAGACACAGAGCGGCGGCGTCGATCGTCACGTTGGGCCGCGCCTCATAGACCACCGCGACCACGCCCAGCGGCACGCGCACCTTGCGCACGTCCAGACCGTTGGGCAGGCGGTGCCCGTCGATGACCTCCCCGACGGGGTCTGCAAGCGCGGCGATCTCTCTGACCGCGCGCGCGATAGCCGTGATGCGCGCCTCGTCGAGGCGCAGGCGGTCGAGCAGAGCGTCACCGATCTCCGCGTCTCGTGCCGAGCGCATGTCGAGCTCGTTGGCCGCGAGGATCTCAGCCATGCGTTCCTGGAGCGCCGTGGCGATCGCCTCCAGCGCCGCGTCCTTGACGGCGGTGTCGCTCCGCGCGAGACCGCGCGCCGCGTTCTTCGCCGCGCGGCAGACCTCCGCGACCGATGACACAGCGGTTGCCATGGCCCTACAGCGTAGAACTCTCAGTCGACCACGAGGTAGTCGCGGTGCACCGCCTCATCGGTTGCGCGGGGAAGGATCTCTCGCACGGCGTCCGACTTCAGCCCGATCACCCGGCGCAGCTCGGTCGCGGAGTAGCTGCAGATGCCCTTGGCCAGGGTGTGTCCCCGCGGCTGTGAGCCCTCGGGCGGCGCGGCGATCTCGACGGCGTCGCCCGCGTCGAAGTCACCGAGCACGTCGAGCACCCCCACCGGCAGGAGGCTCGCGCTGCCCTCTCGCACGGCACGAACGGCGCCCGCGTCGATCACGAGCGTGCCGCGTGAGGGCTTGGCATACTTCAGCCACAGCTTGAAGCTGCTGTAGCGGGCCTTCCCGGCCGCGAAGCGGGTTCCCTCCGGCTCTCCCGCGAGGACAGCCGCCAGCGCCTCTGACCGCAGGCCGTTGCAGATCACGGTGGGGATCCCGGCGGCGGTCGCCATCTCGGCGCCCACCACCTTGGAGCGCATCCCGCCCGAGCCGAGCGGCGAGGTGGTGTGACCGATCTCGAGCTCCTGCAGGGAGGCGAAGTCGTCGACCTCGCCCACGAGCTCCGCGTCCGGATACAGCCGAGGATCGGCTGTGAACAGGCCATCGATGTCCGTCAGCAGGATGAGCTGATCGGCGGCGACGAGCACCGCCACCTGGGCGGCGAGGAAGTCGTTGTCGCCGAAGGAGATCTCATCGGTGGCGGTCGTGTCGTTCTCGTTGATCACCGGCAGCACGCGCCAATCCAGCAGTGTCGTCAATGTCTGGCGCGCGTTCAGGTAGTGGGTGCGCGCGCTCATGTCGAAGAACGTCAGCAGCACCTGCGCGCTCGTCACCTCGCGCTCGCGCAGGAGCTCGTCGTAGACGCGGTAGAGCTTGCCCTGCCCGACAGCGCTGGCCGCCTGCAGCGCGCCGATCGAAGTCGGGCGCTGGGGCAGGCTCATCACGCGCATGCCACGGGCGATCGCCCCGCTGGTGACGACGATCACGTCTCGACCCTCGCGATGCACCGCCGCGAGCAGATCGCAGACGCCCGCCAGGACGTCCATGCGCAGCGCGCCGTCGCTGTCCGCGACGACACTCGAGCCGAGCTTGACCACCACGCGTGTCATTGCTGGAGCTTATGGGTCCAGCTCGAACGTCACGCCCGCGATCTCGATCTCGTCGCCCGGCTTGAACCCCTGAGCCTCGAGTGCCCTGAACACGCCGATCGTGCGCAGCCGCCCCTCCAGGTAGGCCATCGCGTCCTCGTTCTCGACGTCATAGCGCTGGAGCAGCCGCTCGATGCCAGCGCCCCTGACAGCGAATTCCCGTGAGCCGACCCGCTCGACTTGAAAGCCTGAACGCTCAGCGGGGCGGAACACCATGTACTCGGCCAGCTCCTCCTCGCCCGCCGCCTCCTGCGCGCGCGAGGGCTCGGCGGCCGCGACGGGCTCGTCGGCTCCGGCCGCGCCGACGCTCCTGAGCAGCTCGCTCGCGAGCTCGGAAAGCCCGGCGCGGGTAGCGCTGGACGTGGCGATCACGGGGACCTCGGGACCCAGGCGCCGCTGCCAGTCAGCGACCGCCTCGTGCGTGCGCTCCTCGGTGACGAGGTCGGCCTTGGAGAGCGCCAGCACGCGTGGCAGCCGCGCGAGACGCTCGTCGTGCGCGGCCAGCTCGCGCTCGATCGTCGCGTGGTCCGCGACCGCGTCGGCGCCCTCTCCCATCGAGATCTCGGGCGCGATGTCCAGCACGTGCACGAGCAGACGCGTGCGCTCGACATGCGCGAGGAAATCGTGTCCGAGACCGGCTCCGGCGCTGGCGCCCTCGATCAGGCCGGGGATGTCCGCCACGATCAGCTGACGGTCCTCGCCTTCGAGCACTCCGAGCACCGGTGACAGCGTCGTGAAGGGGTAGCTGGCGACCTTGGGCGCGGCCCGCGTGAGCCGCGACAGCAACGAGGACTTGCCCGCGTTGGGCAGCCCCACCAGACCCACGTCGGCCAGCAGCTTCAGCCTGAGCTCGAGCCAGCCTTCCTCCCCGGGCAGGCCGCGCTCGGCGAAGCGCGGAGCCTGGCGGGTGGACGTGGTGAAGCGCTTGTTGCCCTTTCCGCCGCTGCCACCGCGGGCGACCGTCGCTTTCTGTCCGGCGCCCAACAGCTCCCAGCGGCGCCCGATGAGATCTCCTCCCTCGCCGTCGGGCCCCGTGATCTGCGTGCCCGGCGGAACCCTCAGGATGAGGGTCTCCCCGTCGGCTCCGTGACGCAGGGCGCCCTCGCCGTGCCCGCCCCGCCCGGCGCGGTGGTGCGTCTTGCGCCTGAAGCCCTGCAGGTCGCGCAGCGAGTCGTCGCACAGCACGACCACCTCTCCACCACGCCCGCCGTCGCCTCCGTCGGGCCCGCCTCGCGGCACGTGCGCTTCGCGACGAAAGCTCATCGCGCCGTCGCCGCCGGCGCCGGCCTGGACGTGGATCCTCTCGCGATCGTGGAGCATGCTGCAGCCGCCGCAGCGGTGCTACTCGCCGCCCTCCTGCAACACGCTGACGATCCGTCCGCGCCGACCGTTGCTGAACTGGACGGTGCCGGCGGCGCGCGCGTAGAGGGTGTCGTCTTTGCCGATGCCCACGCCGGCTCCCGGCTTGAAGCGGGTGCCGCGCTGGCGCACGATGATCTCGCCGCCCGTCACGGCCTCACCGGCGAACGTCTTGACGCCGAGGCGCTGGGCATTCGAGTCGCGCCCGTTGCGGCTCGAGCCGAGCCCCTTCTTATGAGCCATCTGCAGCCGTCTCCTTGCTTGGCGGCGTTGCCGATCCGGCGCTCGCCTTCGCGGCGACCGGTTTGGCGGCGCTCGCTTTGGCCGCCGCTTTGGCTTTGCCGGTCGTGATCTCGGTGACCTCGATCTGCGTCAGGTCCTGACGGTGGCCGGTCCGGCGCTTGTAGCCGCGCTTGGGCTTGAACTTGAAGACCCGCAGCTTCTCGCCGCGCACATGCGCGATGACCCTTGCGGTGACCTTCACGTTCTTGAGCCCCGCCTTGTCGAACACGGCCTCCTCAGAGCGGTACAGGATCGGCTCGAGCGCCACGTCGGCGCCCTCGGCCACGGCCAGGCGCTCGACGAGGAGCTTCTGGCCACGCTCGACGCGGTACTGCTTGCCACCGGTCTTCACGATCGCGTACATGTCTGTCTCAGTCTCGATTCTCTAACTTTGGGAAGCACTGTCGGGAAGGTCGTGGGGACGAGCCGTCGACTACTCCGGCGTCGCCTTGGCCTTGGCAGCCGAACGGCGCCGTCCGCCCCTGCGGCCACGACGCCGAGGCTTGGATTGTAGGCCATCCTCGCTGGCCCCGTCCTGCGGCGATTGATCGGGGGCGAGCGCGCCCGCCGCGAGATCCTCCTCCGGCTCGGCGTCGATGCTCGTCGGCGACTCGCTCAGGCCGGCTTCGCGGCGCGCCTCGGAATCCTCGCCGTCGGCCGGTGCGCGGCGCCGCCTGCCACGCGGCGCGGGCGCCTGTGCGGCCGAGCTCGAGGGCGCCGGCGCACGGCGTCGGCCGCGTCCTGAGCCGCGGGGGCTCACGGTGCGCGCCGGTGGCGTGACGACCTCGCCCGCCTCGTCCAGCAGCAGGGCGCTGGCCGCGGTGCGTCCGGCCTCGTCGATGCGCACCATCCGCTTTTCTCCCACACATGGCGCCGCGCCGGCGATCGAGATGATGTAACCGTCGATTTTGGCCACCGCGTCGTCGACGTCGTACATGTGCGGCTCGACGATGTCCACCAGCACCTCGTCGCCCGGGCGGAACGGCAGCGCGCGCTCCTCGACCTCCTCGCGGGTGCCGATGAACGTGATCGCGAAGTGGTCCAACGCGAGCCCTTCGGAGCCCTCGAACAGGAACGACTTCCCCGTCTGCGCCTCGAGCGCGTGCAGCACGCGCGAGTTGTGGCCCGTGAACTGGGTGCTCACGCGAGGGTTGATCTGCAGGAGGAACGCCTCCGCGTCGGGCTGCTCGGCCGCCACGTCGCGAAGCCGCCGCTCGAATTCGATCGCGATGGTCTCCTCCGAGCGGATCACGCCCTCGCCTTCGCACGTGGTGCACGGGCGACTCATGATCTCGCGCACGCCCTCGGTCACGTTCTGGCGGGTCATCTCCACCAGGCCGAGCTTGGAGATCTCCGCGGTGAAGGTCTTGGTGCGATCCTCGTCCAGCGTCTTGCGCAGCGTCTTCATGACCGCGTCACGGTTGCGCGCGCGAGCCATGTCGATGAAGTCGATCACGATGATGCCGCCGATGTCCCTCAGCCGCAGCTGATTGACCACCTCCTCGGCCGCCTCCAGGTTCGTCCTTGTGATCGTGTCCTCGAGCCCGGCGCCCTTCCCGCGCCCGATGAAGCTGCCCGAGTTGACGTCGATGACCGTGAGAGCCTCGGCGTAGTCGATGATCAGATATCCCCCGCTCGGCAGATCGACGCGCCGGGAGAGCACGCCGTCGATCGCCTTGTCCACGCCGTAGGCCTCGAACAGCGTCGCGCTCTCCTGCCACAGCTCGACCCGCTCGACCAGCTCGGGGGCGGTGCGGGTGAAGAAGGAGACCAGTCGGCGGTACTGCTGCTCGTCGTCGACTATCGCCCGCTCGAAGTGGGCGGAGAAGATGTCACGCACGACCCGCACGGACAGGTCGGCCTCCTGGAACACCAAATCCGGGGCGGCCGTGTCCTCGACGCGTCTCACGAGCACCTCGTGGAGCTTGTGCAGGTACTTCAGCTCGCGTTCGAAGTCCTCCCGCTTGGCGCCGTGCGCGGCGGTGCGCACGATGACCCCGCCGCTGCCGAGCTCCAGGTTTGCGGTCTGGCGACGCAGACGGTCGCGCTCTTTGTCCTCCAGGCGGCGGGAGACTCCCACGCCCTCGCCCGTGGGCGCGTAGACCATGTAGCGCCCGGCGATCGTCAGCTCCATCGACAGGCGCGCGCCCTTGGTCTTCAGCGGGTCCTTGACGACCTGCACGACGATCTCCTGGCCGGGGCCGAGCAGATCGGCGATCTTGCGCCCCCCGCCGCCGCCCCGCCCGCGCTTGGGCGTCTCGACGCCCGGGAGCACGATCTCGTCGACGTGCAGGAAGCCGTTCTTCTCGAGGCCGATGTCGACGAACGCCGCCTCCAGGCCGGGCAGGACGTTGTCGACCTTGCCCTTGTAGATGTTGCCGACGATCGAGCGTCCGCCGCGGCGCTCTATGTAGAGCTCAGCGACGCGATAACCGGCCTCCGGTGCGCCGGCGCCACGCCTGCGGCCGCTGGCCGCTCTCTGGGCGGCGGAGGATGAACGCGAGGCGGCGGGCGTTCCGCTCGCCTCCAGAAGCGCCACGCGCGTCTCCGCGCGGTCGACGCTGACAAGCACTTGCTTTTTCAATTTGATCCAGTCTTTCGGTGTGGAAGCGAGCCGAGCGGGTCGGGCGGCGCCGTATTGATCGGCACCGGTCCATCGCGCGCCGCTGCCGGGCGCGCAGCCCCGTGGGGCTGATGGTCTGATGGAAGTGCTCGGCTGACATTGTGTCTAGTAGCGCAGTACGCGGCCCTTCAGCCCTGCTGAAGCTCGCGCCTGCACGTAGATCGATTGCAACAGGCCCACGGCCAGCAGGGTTGCGATAACCGACGAGCCGCCATAGCTCATGAGCGGAAGCGTGACGCCGGTGATCGGCATGATCCCAATTGTCATCCCTACGTTGACGAAAACCTGGAACATGAGCATAGCCGCTACACCGGCTGCGATCAGCGAGCCGAACAGATCCTTGGACATCACCAGCACGCGCAGCGCGCGCGAGATCAGCAGCGCGTAGAGCAGCAGCAGCAGCCCGGCCCCCGCGAAGCCGTACTGCTCGCCGGCCGCCGCGAACACGAAGTCGGTACGACTCTCCGGGACGAAGCCGTTGGGGATCTGACTCGCGTTGGCGCCGCGGCCGGTCTTGCCCCCGGCGCCGATCGCGATCTTGGACTCCTGCTGTTGGTAGCCTTCTGTCAGCGGGTTCGACGAGGGGTGCAGGAAGGCCGTGAGCCGCGCCACCTGGTAGGGCTTGAGCACGTTCACGCCCGCCGCCGGGGCCGCCACGAGCACGAACCCGGCGGCCACCGCGACCAGCGCCGCGAGCGCCGCGAGGTGCCGCCAGGGTGTGCCGGCGGCGAACAGCAGCGTGTAGGCGACGACCATGTAGACCAGGCCCGAGCCGAGGTCGGGCTGGGCGATGACGAACATCGCGGGGACGAGAGCGGCGATCATCACGCGGATCGTCGTGTCGCGCTCGCGCAGGTGCCTGGAGCGCTCCACCATGAATGCAGCGAGTGCGAGGATCAGGAGCACCTTGCCGAGCTCGGAGGCCTGGAAGGAGAACAGCGGGAAGTTGATCGCGCGGGTCGAGCCGCGGGCCGCGTGACCGAGGCCGAGGACCGCGAGGATGCTGAACATCAGCGCGGCGTAGATGACGTTTTTCAGTTTGCGCATCTGCGAGTAGTCGACGCGCGAGAGAACGACCATGAAGGCGAAGCCGACCGTCAGGTAGATCGCCTGGCGGTCGACGTAGTAGCGCGGATGGCCGGGGACGAGGTTCTTCGTGGCAGCGCCGAGCGTGACGAGCGAGCAGATCGCAAGCCCGACCACCGCGACCGTCAAGAGCGGATCGAACGGCAGGCGCAGCGCGCGCGGCGGCGCCACCGGCGTCTCGTCGGGGGGCTTGATCGGGCTGAGCGGCATCAGCGGCGCCCTCGCGTCGTCACCGATCTTCGACCCCGGCTCGCACCCTCGGCGGAGCGCATATCGGTCGCCGCCGGGCTCAAAACGTCTTTGAGCTCCCGCCGATGAACTTCAGCGGCTTGCCGAACCACTGCGAGGCCATCAGGCGGACGATCGGCGCGGCTGTTTCAGCTCCGAAGCCACCCTGCTCGACGGTCACCGCGATCACGATCGGCCGCTTGGGGTCCGCGATGTAGGCCATGTACCAGGACTGGTCTTCCAGCGGTTCGTGCTGCGCCGTTCCGGTCTTTCCATACACCGGATGCTGGGCCTGGTCCCAGCCGGCCCAGACCGCCGCCGAGGTTCCGCCGGGCTGGCTGGCGGCCTCGTGGATGCCTTCCATGACGAGGCCGAGGTCTGAGTAGTTGAGGTGCACGCGCCGTCGCGGCGGGAAGCTCAGGCTCTGCAGGAGCCCGCCGTTCGCTTCGTCTATCTCCCGACCGAGGTGAGGCGTCACGACGGTCCCCACGCCGCCGTCCACGTAGGCGTTCGCGAGCGTCGAGTACGCGACGGCCAGCTGCAGCGGCGAGGTGAGCAGGTCTCCCTGGCCGACCGCCAGGTGCATGTTGTCCCCTACGGTCCACGGGCGCACTTCGCTGACGATCCCGCATGAGCTGACATGCCGGCGTTGCCGGCAACGCAGCTCTTCGGCGTTCTGCTGTTTGCGCCAGCGGGAGTCCGGGACGACGCCCGTGAACTCGCTCGGCAGGTCGATGCCCGTTGTGCTGCCTATGCCCAACCTGCGGGCCATTTCCTGGATCAGCGCTCCGCGCGCGTTGGCGCGCTTGCCGACTTCGAAGAAATACGTGTCCGAGGAGACCTTGAGGGCTTCGACGAGCCCCACGGCGCCGAAGTCGACATGTCCGGCGTTGCAGAACTGCTCGATGCTCACCGAGATGCACGAACCGGCGCCGAGCCCTTCCGATGGGGTGATCACGCCCGCTTCGAGCGCCGCCATCGCGGTGATCGGCTTGAAGGTCGAGCCGGTGGGGTAGGCGCCGTTGACCGCGCGATCGGTCAGCGGACCGCTGGCCGAGCCGCTGCCGACCAGTTCCTTGTATTCAGCCGGCGTGAGCGGTTTGGCGAAGCGATTGGGGTCGAAGGTGGGATAGGAGCCGATCGCGAGCACTTCCCCATTCAGCGGGTCGAGTGCCACGAACGCCCCCGCGTCGGCCGGTTTGCCGCTCGCACGGGCGTTTTCGATGCCCTGCAGGAGCGCCTTTTCACTCTCCCGCTGCAGGCCCAGATCGAGCGTCAGCTTCAAGCTGCGTCCCGCTGTGGGCGCGGTCGGCGCGAGGACGCGCGGCACCGGATAGCCTTCGGCGTTGACCTCGATGCGCTGGACGCCCGGCACCCCGCGCAGGTAGCCGTCGTAGTAATACTCGAGCCCTTCCTGGCCCACCACCGTGCCCTGGCGCACGCCGTGGAACGCGCGCAGCCGAAGCTCCGGCGGGGACACCTGGTCGACGTGGCCGAGCACCTGGGCCGCCATGTCGCCGAATGGATATTCGCGGATCGAGACGGGCTGCTGGGTGACGCCGGGGAATTCGCTCTGGCGCTCGCCCAGCACCGTCCGGGGCCCCAAGCCGGCGTCCGTCTTGACGGTGACGTTCGCGTAGGGCACGGCCGTCATGCCCTGCACCACGCGTTCGTCGATCGTCCGCGGGCTGAGCTTGATCACGGCGCCCAGGCGGCCGAACAGCCTGCGCGCGGCGACCGCGGAGGCGGGCAGCGGCGACACGGACACACTCGGGAGCTGCGCCGCGCTCTGCAGCCGGCGCAGTTCGCGCCGCTGCGCGAGATCGGCGTGGCCCGCGCCGCTCTTGATCTCGCTCTCATAGCGCTGGAGCTTTTCCTGCGCGACCCGGAAGCCCGCTTCGGCGCCGTAGAGACGCTTCCTGTAAGCCGCGACCTGTTCTGCGACCGCGGCGGGAAGCAGCGACGGTATGACCTGTACCGCGTTCGTCGTCACGCTGGCGACGATCGATCGCCCTTGACGGTCGAGGATCTGCCCGCGCGGGGCGGCGATCGGCAGGTCGCGAACGCGGTTGGCGTCGGCCTGCTGGACATACTTTTCGCCCGAGAGGACCTGCAGGTACCACAGGCGGAAGAAGATCACGCTGAACATCACCATCGCCATGCCGCCGATGATCGCCACGCGCAGCGCGAGCTGTGGGGAGACGGGGATGCGCGGATCGGGCGTCCGCGCACGCTCGATCGCGCTCATGTTCTGGACAGCGGGCTCAACCCGCCGGTCGTGTACGCGCGCCTGCGCCTGCGCCTGCGCGGGTCCTCGGGAAGCGCGCCCTCGAGCGAGCGCCGTACGATCGCCCACATCGGCAGCGCCACGATCGTGTTCACCACTATCCCCAGCACGATCTGGCGCAGCAGCTCGAAGCTGACGGGCGCGTCCACGCCGAGCATGAACTCCATCAGGGAGTAGCCCACCAGCGAGACCGCCGAGGCGCCGCCGCCGACCAGCAGCGGGGTGAGCGCCCCCTGCGGGTCGCGCAGCTCGCGCAGACGCCCGCACCAGTAGCCCACGAGCGTGAAGACGAGCGAGGTCAGGCCGAGCGTCTGCAGCAGCGCGAGATCGACGAGCAGGCCGACCGCGAAGCCGCTCGCCGCCCCGAGCGTCGAGCCGCACATCAGCCCGATGAAGGCGACGAGCAGCGGTGAGAGATCGACGCTGACGCCGAAGACGGGGACCTCCGAGACCACGCCGATCTGGAAGAACACGACGACGACCGCCAGCGCGGCCACCCGCACCGGCAGGGGGAAGGGCGTGGAGGCCGTCACCCTCCCACTCCCGTCGAGGCCAGCTGTTCGCCCGTGGAGCCGCCGGGAGGGCTCTGGCCCGCGGGCAGGCTGGCCGCGGCCCGGCTGAGGTTCGACGGCCGCGACCCCGCTGCCGCCGTCAGCACCTGAACGATGTCCAGGTTGTGCAGGTTGGCGATCGGGTGCACGTTCACCGACTTGTAGGCGCTTTCTTCGTTGACCGAGCCGACCTGCCCGATCACGATCCCCGGCGGGTAGAGCGATTCGTCGGGGCTCGCTACGGTGCCGGAGGTGACGACGTATTCGCCGCTGCTGACCTGGAAGTTGGCCGGCAGGTACTGCAGCAGCAGGTTGTTCGGATCGCCGACCTTCGGCTGGACGATGCCGGTGACGTTGCTCGTGCCGATCCGCGCCGAGACGCCCATCGAGCTGTCGGTGATGAGGTCCACCTGCGCGGCGTCGGATGCCACCTGGGCGACCTTGCCGACGAGGCCTTCGCCGTTGATCACGGGGTCGTTGACGCGCACGCCGGCGGCCGCGCCCTTGTCGATCGTGACGGTCGCATACCAGATGTTGGGCGACTTCCCGAACACCGTGGCGGTCACGGGATGGTATTCGTTGATCCCCAGCTGGTCGACGTGATACAGCGCGAGCAGCTCGCGGTAGGAGCGTTTTTCGGCCTGGTCGGCCACCAGTTCGCGCAGCAGTTTGCTGTTCTGGCGGCGCAGCTGGTCGCGCTGGCTTTTCGCGTGCAGCGTGTCGCCGAACCAGCCGAACAGGTCGCGCACGGGCTTCAGCCCCTTGTTGGCGCCATCCTGGATCGGCGAGACGACCGTCAGAAAGCCACGCTGCACGGCGTGCAGGCGGCCTCCGGGAGCCTCGCCGAAGTAGGCGGTCAGAAGCAGCAGGGAGAGCACGACGAGCAGCACGAGAACGGCTCGTCGACGCCGGATAGTCTTGTCGTACACCGGTTACTACCTTCCGAAGCGGTCACGGGACAGAGTACCCGGGGCGCCAACGACCCGTGTGCTCACCGGCGGCGGCGATTGCGCGAGGTGCGGTTGGAGCGGTGGATCGCCTCGAACTCCTCGAGCGACCGGCCCGAGCCGACCGCCACGCACGTGAGCGGGGACTCGGCCAGATGCGCGGGCATCTGGGTCTCCTCGCGCAGCCTCTCGTCGAGGCCCTGAAGGAGCGAGCCACCGCCGGCGAGCATGATGCCGCGGTCCATGATGTCCGAGGCCAGCTCGGGCGGGGTGCGGTCGAGCGTCTCCTTGACGGCGTCGATGATCTGGTTCAGCGGCTCGGCGAGCGCCGTGCGGATCTCCTCGCTGGTCAACACGACGGTCTTGGGCAGGCCCGCGACCATGTCGCGCCCGCGGATCTCCGCCTGCAGCTCCTCGGCCAGCGGGCAGGCCGAGCCGATCTCCAGCTTGAGCTCCTCAGCGGTCTGCTGGCCGATGAGCAGCTTGTACTCCTTCTTGGCGTAGTTGATGATCGCCTCGTCCATCTCATCGCCGCCCACGCGGATGGACTGTGAGACGACGATGCCACCGAGGGAGATGACGGCGACCTCCGATGTTCCACCGCCGATGTCCACGACCATCGAGCCGGTCGGCTCGCCCACCGGCAGCCCGGCGCCGATCGCGGCTGCCATCGGCTCCTCGATCAGATACGCCGTCCGCGCGCCGGCGGACAGGCACGCCTCCTCGACGGCGCGCTTCTCGACCCCGGTCACCCCGGACGGCACGCACACGACCACGCGCGGGTGCGCCCAGCGGTTCTGATGCACCTTCTGGATGAAGTGGCGGAGCATCTGCTCGGTCACGTCGAAGTCGGCGATGACGCCGTCCTTGAGGGGACGGATCGCCTGGATCGTCCCCGGCGTGCGCCCGAGCATGCGCTTGGCCTCGATGCCCACCGCGTGCACTTCGCCGGTACGCGAGTCGATCGCCACGACGCTCGGCTCGGACAGCACGATCCCGCGACCGCGGACGTAGACGAGGGTGTTGGCCGTCCCCAGATCGACCGCCATGTCGCGTCCGCCGAATCCTGTCAGATAGCTGAAGATGCCCATATGAAGAGAGTGGGCACGCTTAGATCCGGTCTGGCGCCGCTACCGGTCGAAAGATCGGCCAACGGCGCGCTCGGCGGCCAGCGCTCATCGGGACGCACCCGTGGGGCAGTGTAGCGAACGTGCTCATGGGCCCAGCAGCTCCGGGTATATGTCGAGCAGCCTCGCCACCGGCAGGCCGACGACGTTCTCGTAGTCCCCCGCCACGGCTCGCACCAGCGCCGCGCCCGCGCCCTGGATCGCATAGCCGCCGGCGCGTCCGCGCCACTCGCCGGTGGCCAGATACCAGTCGAGCAGGCTTCCGGTCAGGGCCCTGAAGGTGACGCTCGTACGGGCGAGCGCGGTGCGCTCTTCCCCGGGCAGCAGCACGACCACCGCGCTGAGGACCTCGTGGGTCCTGTCGCTGAGCGCCCCGAGCGTCTCACGGGCCGCACCGGCGCCGGAGGGCTTGCCGTAGATCGCGCCGTCCAGCGTGACGATCGTGTCGCATCCCAGCACGGCCTCGTGACTCCCCGGGCTGCGCACGGCGACTGCCTTGCGCAGCGCGTTCTCGACCGTCACCTGCTCGGGGTCGCCGTGCTCCAGCTCCGGGGCGCTCGATGCGCGTACGGTGAAGGACACCCCGAGGCGCTCGAGAATGGCTCGCCGCTGCGGCGAGCGCGAGGCGAGGATGAGGGGGGCTCGTGGGGGGACGGGCTACAGGTCCTCGAAGAACAGCGCCGCCTCGCGGGCGGCGGACTCATGCGAGTCCGACCCATGGACCATGTTGGTCCCCATCTCGATCGCGAAGTCGCCGCGGATCGTGCCGGGGGCCGCCTCCAGCGGATTGGTCGCGCCGATCACCTGGCGGGCGGCCTTGACGGCATCGGTGCCCTCGAGCACCATCGCCACGATCGGGCCAGACGTGATGAACTCGACCAGCTCGCCGAAGAACGGCCTCTCGCTGTGCTCTGCGTAGTGACGCTCGGCCAGGTCTCTGGTCACGGTCATTCCGCGCAGCGCGACGATCTTCAAGCCCTTTCGCTCGAAGCGGGCGATTATCTCGCCGGTCAGGTTGCGTGCGAAGGCGTCGGGCTTTACGAGGATCAGCGTACGGTCCATGTGTTCCTTTGCTTGGATTTTGAGGGCTCAGGAGGTCGGGCGCGGGCGACCGCCGGGGCGAGCGGCGCGTCCGGTGGGGCCTGGCCTGACGGGTGAATCGGACGCGGCCACGGGAGCCGCGGCCTGCTCGTCCTCGTCGTGGTCGTCCGGCGCGAGCGGACCGTCGAGGTCGGTGAAGTCGCTCTCGACCGTGGCCGGCGCCCTGCGACGGCGCGTGCGAGACGTTGACATCCCCGGAACGTCGGCCTCGCAGTAGGGACAGATCGTCCATGCCTCATCCAGTGGGCGTGAACAGCTCACGCAGCGCTCCTTCAGCTTGCGCAGACAGCTCGGGCAGCGGACGAAGTCGCGCTCCACGCGATAGTCGCAGTGCGGGCAGAGGGTTTGGTCGAGCTGGTACAGACGAGCCTCCGCGGCCTGCATCTCCAATTCACGCTCGTGCACGTCCTCCAGGTACTCGGGCGGGCGCAAGATCATGTAGACGATCGTGCCCGCGAACGGGAACAGCGAGGCCGCGGTGGCACAGCCGATCAGCATCGGATCCTCGATCCGTCGGCCTGCGTCCGCGTAGGTCCAGTAGATCAGCGAGAGGTAGGCGACTACTACGAACAGAATCAACAGGTCGACGGCCAGGCTCAAGCCTTTGCTTTCGATTCCGAAGTATGCAAGCGGGAGCATCGGCGGGCTGAGTTTAGAGAAACAGGCGGCCGAATCCGTAGCCAGCGGCGAAGAACACGAGGATGACCAACGCCACGATCAGCGCCACGGCGCCGATCATCGTGAGCACGGAGGGCCCGTCGTCGTTCATCGTGCCGCGCTCCGGGGCCGCGTCCGCGGCGCTCCGAGCGAATCGGATCGGTGCACCGTCGCAAGCAGATCGCCGACCAGGTACACCGAGCCGGTGGCCAGCACCGCGCCCCCGTGCTCACGCGCCCAGTCTCGCGCCTCTTCAAGCGCCCGCGCCGGCCTCGTCTCGCAGACGGCCTCCTGGAAGCCGAGATGCCGGGCGTGCGACTCGAGCGCCGCGGGCGGCAACGCCCGACCGCTCGGAGGCGCCGTGAACCACGCTGCTCGGCACAGCGGGAGCAGCACGGCGAGCATCGCGGCCGCGTCCTTGTCCTCGAGCACGCCGAGGACGAGCGCGAGCGGCCGCGAGCCCACGAGGTCTCCCAGCGACTCGGCGAGCGCGTGCACGGCATCGGGGTTGTGCGCGCCGTCGAGCACCGTCGGCGGGTCGTCCCCGAGCAGCTGAAGGCGCCCCGGCACCTCCGTGGCGGCCGCGGCTTCGAGCACCGCCTCGGCGCTGACCGCTATTCCGGCGGCGCTCAGGTGGGACTCGGCGGCGGCGCGCGCGAGCGCGAAGTTCCGCCGTTGGAAGCCACCGCGGGCCAGCAGCTGGACGGCGGGGGGCAGCGCCCGCGGATGCACGATCTGTGCGCCGCGCTCGCGCGCCACCGTCTCCGCGACCTGCATGGCGGGCGCGGCGAGGCCCTCACCGAGCACCAGCGTGCCGTGCGGACGCACGACGGCGAGCTTCTCCCCTGCTATGTCCTCGATGGTCGGCCCGAGCCAGCGGGTGTGCTCGAGACCGACGTTCGTGAGCACCGTGATCGGCGAGTCGATCACGGCGGTCGCGTCGTAGCGTCCCCCGAGACCCGCCTCCACCACCGCCACCGCCACCCCCTGCTCGGCCATCTGCCACAGCGCGGCGGCCGTGAGCAGTTCGAACTGGGTCACGTGATCGTCCGCGGCCAGCGTGCGGTTGACGCGCCCGGCCGCCCACGTCGCCCGGGCGATCGCCGCGGCGAACGCATCCGCCTCCTGCTCGCGCCCGGCCACGAGGACGCGCTCGCGGTAGGACACCAGATGGGGCGAGAGGTAGGCGCCGGTGCGCAGGCCGTGGCGATCGAGGATCGCCGCGAGCATGCGGGTGGTCGAAGACTTGCCGTTCGTGCCGAGAACGTGGATCGCGTCGAAGCGCCGCTCGGGCGAGTCCAGGGCGCTCATCATCCGTCGCATCCGATCCAGCCCGAAGCGCATGCCGAACAGCTCGAGTGAGCGCAGCTGGCGCTCGGCCCGCGCCTCGGTCCAGCGCGAGGAGTGCCAGGCGCCGGCCGTTGCCGGCGCCTGCTCGCCGCGCGACCCGTTCGCTCGAGCACCCTGTTCGGGTCTGCGCCTGGAGGCGGAGTCGCTGGCGCTGTTTGACTGGTGCATGTGCTCGGTCGGGGCGCCCGCCCGGAAGGGACTAGGCGTCGGGATGCCTGCGCAGGTAGTCGATGAACACGGGACGCAGAGCCTCGCCCAGCCTTCCGTCACCGCTGTGCAGCGCGTCGGAGATCAGGCCTTTGGAGGACTGCACGTCGAACTCGGCCTCTCCCTCGTCGCCGCTGATCGCCTCGGCGGCCGGGATCAGCCTGAGCAGCGACCAGAAGAACCTGACGTCGAGGTGCCGCTCGGCGCGATGGATCGCGCGGTCGTGCAGCTCCTGCGTGGAGAGCTCATCCAGTGAGTCGGCCATCTCGTCGCTCAAGCGCCTTGCCAGCGTGCGCTCACGGCACGGGACAGCGGCGCTTGCGCCGGCGCCGTCGACCCCGCCCGGTGGGCATGAGCTCGCGGGCCATACCCTTGAGATCGAGCTTCCCCGCCAGCCGGTGCAGCTCCTTGCGGTCCTTGGGGCTGAGGCTGCTGGGCCGGCCACGCGAGTCTCGCACCAGGCCGGTCAGGCGAGCGCGCTCCTTGTCCGAGAGCGTCCTCCAGCGCTTGCGGATCACGATGCCAGCCCTCAGCAGGGCGGCCCACGGCAGTGCCTTCAGGCGGTGACGGGGGGACTTGGAGGTGCTGCTGGGCCTGGGCATAGTCGCGATGGTAGCGGGGTGCGGGGCCGGACGCGTCTCGCGTGGACGGCGGCGTGCACGGAACTGCTCAGGCCGACTCCTCCCGCAGCGCGGCGTCGTCGTCCTCCTCCGGCGCCGCTTCGGTGACGAGCGTCGGCGTGAGGCCCTTTTCGACGGTCTCCTTGGTGACCACGCACTTCTTCACGTCGCGGCGCGAGGGCAGCTCGAACTGAACCTCCAGCAGAATCTCCTCGATGATCGAGCGCAGGCCGCGAGCCCCCGTTTCGCGTTCGAGCCCCTTCTCGGCGATCGCGACGAGGGCGTCCTCGGAGAACACCAGCTCGATTCCGTCGAAGGCGAAGAAGCGCTGGAACTGCTTGGCGAGCGCGTTGCGGGGCTCGACGAGGATCGAGACGAGATCCTCTCGCGTGAGCTGGTGCACGGCGGACATGACGGGGAGACGGCCGATGAACTCGGGGATCAGCCCGTACTCGATGAGATCCTCGGGCAGGCAGTGCTCGAAGATCTCGCCCGTGTCGCGCTCTGCCTTGGCCTCGATCGCCGCCGCGAAGCCGACGCCTTTGTGCCCGATGCGCCGCTCGATGACCTTGTCGAGGTTGGCGAACGCGCCACCGCAGATGAACAGCACGTTCGTGGTGTCGATCGTCAGGAACTCCTGGTGGGGGTGCTTGCGGCCCCCCTGCGGCGGCACCGAGGCCTGGGTGCCCTCGAGGATCTTCAGGAGCGCCTGCTGGACCCCCTCTCCGGAGACGTCGCGCGTGATCGAAGGGTTGTCGGCCTTGCGGGCGATCTTGTCGACCTCGTCGATGTAGATGATCCCGGTTTCGGCCTTTTTGACATCGTAGTCGGCGGCCTGGATGAGCTTGAGCAGGATGTTCTCGACGTCCTCGCCGACGTAGCCCGCCTCGGTCAGCGCCGTGGCGTCGGCGATCGCGAACGGCACGTTGAGGGTCCGCGCGAGCGTCTGGGCGAGCAGCGTCTTGCCGCAGCCGGTCGGGCCGAGCAGCAGGATGTTGGACTTCTGCAGCTCGATGTCCGAGTCTCCGGAGATCATCATCTGGACGCGCTTGTAGTGGTTGTACACCGCCACCGACAGCGTGCGCTTGGAGGGGTCCTGGCCGACGACGTACTCGTCGAGCACCTCGTAGATCTCGCGGGGCTTGGGCAGGTTCTCGACGTCGAACGCCGGCGGCGCGGACAGCTCCTCGTCGATGATCTCGTTGCAGAGATCGATGCACTCGTCGCAGATGTACACGCCGGGGCCGGCGATCAGCTTCTTGACCTGCCGCTGGGACTTGCCGCAGAAGCTGCAGAGGAGCTGCTCGTTGGAATCTGTTGGTCTTGCCATCGTGTCGTTCCGGTTCGTTCGCTCTCGTATCAGGAACGGCTGTCGCTGAGCAAGCGAGGCGCGGACGCAGTGAGCGTGGCGTGCTTCGCACGCGAGCGAGCGAGGACAAAGCCTCGCGCCGCTCAGCGGCTGCCGTTTAGTGCTCGGAGATCACTCGATCGATAATGCCGTACTCCTTCGCCTCCTCGGAGCTCATGAAGTAGTCCCGCTCGGTGTCTTTGCGCACATCTTCGAGCTCTTTGCCCGTGTGCTTGGCGATGATCTCGTCCAGACGGCGGCGCACGTCGATGATCTCCTTGGCGTGGATCTCGATGTCGGTGGCCTGCCCTTCGAAGCTCGAGGAGACCTGGTGGATCAGGATCTTCGCGTTCGGGAGCGCCATGCGCTTGCCGTGCGCTCCGCCCGCGAGCAGCAGCGCGCCCATCGACATCGCGATGCCCACGCAGATCGTCTGCACGTCCGGCTTGATGAACTGCATCGTGTCGTAGATCGCGAGCCCCGCGTACACCGATCCGCCCGGCGAGTTGATGTAGATGGACACGTCCTTCTCGGGGTCCTCGGACTCGAGGTGCAGCAGCTGGGCGACGATCAGGTTCGCTATCTGGTCGTCGATCGGCGTGCCGAGAAAGATGATGCGCTCGTTGAGCAGCCGGCTGTAGATGTCGAACGCACGCTCACCTCGTGAGGTCTGCTCGACGACCATGGGGACAAGTGGGCTCATAGTCCTCGCCTTTGTTTCGCTTCGCCGACCGGATTCCTCTAAGGCTAGCTGGCCGATCTCTATTGATCGGTCGGTGTCCACAACCTGGCGGGTGCGTCCGCGACATCCTGCGCGCCGGCGGGCCTCGCGCCCGCCTTCTCGGGCGTCCACAGCCGCTCGCGCGCCTGCGCCCGGGCAAGGGGGATTGGCTTGGCCGCGGCCGCCAGCAGATCGATTGCCTGGCGCGCCGCGAGATCCTCGCGGAGCTCCTCCAGGCGACCCGCGGAGCGCAGCTCGTCGAGCAGCTTGTGTGGCTCGACGCCGTCGCGCTCGGCTGTCGGGACGAGCGCCTCCAAGAGCTCCTCCTCCGACGGGCTGATTCCCTCCACGGCGACGATGGCCGTGATCACGGCCTCCCGGCGCAGAGCCAGCTCCGCTTCGGGCTCCATCTCGGCGAGTATGTCGGGCTCCTCGCGACCGACGATCTGCAGGTAGGCCTCGCGCGAGACGCCGCGGTGGGCGAGGGAGTGGAGCATCCGCTCCCACATCTCCCGCGCCCTCGCGGTGACGAGCTCGGGGGTGACCTGCACCCGCGCCGCCGCGACGGCGGCGTCCAGGGCCGCCTGGCGGAACTCGGCCTGCACCCTGCCCTCCTCCACCTCTGTCAGGCGACCGCGGATGTCGGCGCGCAGCTCATCGAGATCGTCGAAGCCGGCGTCGATCGCGAAATCCTCGTCGAGGGCGGGAAGCTCCTTGAGCTTGACCTCCTTGACCGTCACCTCGAACGACGCCTGGCGCCCGGCCAGCTCGGTATTGCCGTAGTCGGCGGGGAACGTCAGCGCGACCGTGCGGCTCTCACCGGCGCTCGCTCCCAGCAGAGACTCCTCGAAGCCCGGGATCAGGTTGCCGCCGCCCAGCTCGACCAGCTGGTCGCGGCCCTCGCCGCCGGCGAAGGGCTCCCACTCTTCCGCCTCGCCGCTGGAATCGGCTGCGGCGATCGAGCCGACGTAGTCGACGACGACGAAGTCGCGCGTCGCCGCCGGCCGCTCGGCGGTCTGCAGCCGGGCCAGGCGCTCGCGCATCCCGTCGATCTCCTGCTCGATCTGCTCCTCGGCGACGGTCGGCTCACGGCGCCCCACCTCCAGGGCCTTGTAATCGCCAAGCTCGGCCTTCGGCAGCACGCCGATCTCGATCGAGAACTCGAGCGATCCACCCTTCGCGGGCAGCTCGCCGAGGTCGACCTGTGGATCGCCCACGGGCACGATCCCCGCGGTCTCGATCGCATCGGAGTACCAGCTCGAGAGCGTGTCGCGCACGGCTTCCTCGAGCACGACCTCGCGGCCGATGCGCTGGATGACCAGCGGCGCGGGCACCTTCCCGCGGCGGAAGCCCGGAAGCTTCAGCTCACGGCCGAGCTGCTGCGCCTTGTGCTCGAGTCGGCCCTCGAGCTCGTCGGCCGGCACCTGCACCTGCAGGCGCACGCGCGAGTCCCCGATCTCCGTGACGGTTGTCTTGAGGGCGACGGGCACCCCCGCCACGATACCGTGCCGGTCCGTGACAGAGCGCACCCCCACGTCCCCGCACAGGCGCGCCGAGACGTGGCTGTGGACCGGTCCGGCCGGGCACCTGCTCGGCGGAGCGCTGGACTTCCTCGGCGCGCTCGCGCGCCACGCGCTGTCACGGGCGCGTGGCCGCGCCCGTCGCTGAGGCTCGGCCGCGGCGCCCGAACAGCCCGGTCCTCAGGCCGCCGTCGCGGCTGGGGCCCTGTCGAACGCCAGCCGCACCCCGCGCGGCAGGACGAGCACGGGGGATGTCGCGATCTCGATCAGGTGCGAGGCGGATGCGCTGATCGAGACGCGACCGTGCTCGGCCTCCGCACGCGAGTCGATCACGAGCAGGTCGGTGTCCTCGTTGACGACCGGCGCGACGCTCGCGCCGAACGCGGCGGCGAGGGAGTCAGCCGTCTCGCGGGCGCCGCCGTCGGCGTCACCGACGGCGACGATCTGAGCGATCGGCGAGCCGTTGACACGCTCGGACAGATCGACGGGCGCGATCGCGATCGCGGTCCTGCCGCCTTCGAGCAGGTGCTCGGCGGAGTTGCCGACGGCCACGTGGCCTTTGGCCGTGTGGGAGTCCGAGCAGAACACGATCACCTCAGCGCCCTCCTGGGCGGCGAGCGTTGCGAGACCCTCCGGGGTGGAGCGGTCGGTGACGACGTGGCGGCCGACCGGAAAGCGCCCGGCGCCCGCGTCGCCGAGCAGCTCGACGCCGCGGTCGAGGATCCCCTGCGCCTCGCTCTGCGCGAGCGCCTCGCGCTCGCTGTCGCGCTCGGGGGTGTGACGGACGTAGGCGAGCGACACCTGAGCGCCCGCGTGGGCGAACAGCCTGCCGAGGGCGATGGCGTCGTCCTCGTTGGCGGTGCCGTCGTAGGAAACGATGATCTTCATGGACATAGGTTTCTCCCGTCGTGTGGGCGGCGCCCGCTGGCGGCCGCCGTGCAAGTTCGTATCGGTGCTGGGTTCGTTCGATCTTGACGCGATCCTGCCATCAGCGCCAGTGACCTTGATGATCCATGCTATAAGGCTTCCTAATGCTTAATGTGGCACGCCTGAAGGTCCTAAAGGAGGTCGCCTACCGGGGCTCGTTCTCGGCGGCGGCCGACGCGCTGTCCTACAGCCAGTCGGCGATCTCCCAGCAGATCGCGACCCTGGAGGCAGAGACGGGGATGATGCTGCTCGAGCGCCATCCACGCGGGGTGACCCTGACCGCCGCCGGCCAGACGCTCGTCGGGCACGCGGAGGGCATCCTCGCGCGCCTGGACGCAGCCGAGGCCTCGCTGTCGGCAATCGCCGGCCTGCGCGGCGGGCGGCTGCGCATGGCGTCCTTCCCGACGGCAGGAGCAACGCTGATGCCGCTGGCGATCGCCACGTTCCGCGCCTCCTACCCGGACGTCGAGCTGACCCTCGCCGAGGGCGAGCCCGAGCAGATCGTGCCGCGCCTGCGCGCCGGCGAGCTCGACCTCGCGCTGCTGTTCGAGTTCGCCGGCGAGACCCCCCTCCAAGAGGACATGACGCGCGTCGAGCTGCTCGCCGACCCGATGTACCTGGCGCTTCCGCGCGAGCATCCGCTCGCCGGAAAGGCAGAGCTCCGGCTGGAGGACCTCGCCGAGGAAGCCTGGGTGCAGACCTCCCGCTCGAGCCCCTGCGCGCGTCACGTCGTGCGCAGCTGCCACGCCGCCGGGTTCGAGCCGAGCGTGACGTTCGAGAGCGACGACTACCAGACCGTCCAGGGCCTGGTCGCGGCCGGCGTCGGCGTCGCGCTGATCCCGGAGTTGGCGCTGTCGGTGCTGCGCGACGACATCCTCATCCGCGCCCTCTCCCCCGCCCCTCCGGTCCGCCAGGTGATCGCCGCCCTGCCCGCCGGAGCGCGCCTCGTCCCGGCGGCGCCGGCGATGCTGGGGATCCTCGAAGCTGCCGCCGCGCGCTTGAAGCCGCGCGCTTAACGCGCTCGGGGCGCCCGGCCGAGCAGGCCGGGCGCCCCGAGCGGTGCTGCTACCGCCTAGTCCTGATGACTAACGGTGTTCCCACACGAGCTGGCCGAGCTTTGAGTAGCCCAGCGCCGTCGGGTGGATGTCGCCTTCGTTTGTTTCGGAGCGACTTTCTGTTTTCTCTTTGTAGTTGTTGGCTGCGATGTCGCTCGCGTTGTACATTTCGGTGTATTTTTCGATGTGTGCTTTCTCGGCGCTCGTCTGCGGGTTGATGAGCGGGAACGGGTTGGCGAATGTCACTAGCCCGTATGTAGCGTTTAGGCCTGTTGCGCCGTTGATGACGAATTCGGCGTGGTCGTTGAGCGATTTCTGCAGCACGTCGCTGCCCGGCAGGAACAACGCCTGCGGGTTGTAGAAGCCGAGCACGATGATCGGCCCTTTGTACCCCGCGTAGTTCCGCAGCGTGCCGACGACCGTGCCGATGTTGGTGAGGATGTGGGTGAACAACCCGCCCGGGTACTCGTGACCTGACAGCCCCACTTCGTAGAGCAGGCATTCAGTCAGGCTCGTGAACCCGTATTTTCCGTCGTATTCCGGGTTCACGCATTTGCTTATGGACTCCAGCTCGTCGTTGGAGCCGATGTTGAGCGTGACCGCCTTGACGTTTACCCCGGCTTTGATCAGGCCGACCGCGTATTCCAGCTCCGAGGCGGTTCCCTGTTCGGTCTTCAGGCTCCACCCGTATTCGTTGTGGTATCCGCACGGGGCTGACACTTCCAGAGCGGATTCCGATTTAGATGCTCGCACCCCTTCGAGGTATTTCCCCAGCGGACCGTTGCCGATCAGCCCTCCACTCGTCTCCCCGGGGCAACCCAGGTTGATGGTCGAAAGGCGGTTGTACGCTTTTAGTTCGGCCGCCGCTAGTTTGTTGGCGAATTCGCCGGCATACCCTGCTTCGAAAGCGCTGGGGGGCTCCGCCGGGAATTCTTTGTTGAATATCGTCTCTTTGTAGCCGAAGGCGAGCGAGTCGCCGATCGCCACGTAGGCCGTCGGTGTCAAGGGGGTACCGGTGAGCTTGAGCACCGGCTGGTACGCTTCCGCGTTACCCCATTCCAATTTACTTTCTTGTTCTGCTGTCACTCCACCGTACCATTCGCCCGCGACGCCGAATGTTCCCACCGTGCTGCCGGTCGGCATTTTCGGAGTACAGCGTTCGCATAAGTAAGGGAATTCTGTCGTCGCGTCGAGATAGACATCGTTGAGCCAGACTTCTGCCGTGTTCAGCAGCGGCATCGAGCCTACCGTGGGAGTCTCGAAGGATTTTTCGGTGAGCCCGATGTTCAGCCCAGACTGGCCGACGTTCGTCCCTTCCGAGGAATCGTTGAAGGCGACCCCGATGATAACCTTTTCAGGCAGGATCAGTTTGCCAAGTTTGGCAAGTTCCGCCAGGGTGTAGGTGACGTAGAACGCCTTGCCGTTGAAGCAGTGCCCGCTGGTGGAGTACCACCCGTACGCGTCGTTTTCTTCTCCACCTGTTTTCGGGCATTTGCTGCTTGGCGACGGCCGATAGGGTACGTTGACGTTCTTCGTCACGGACCTGATCAGTGCGCCGGGCTGGTTGTTCGCACCAACCTGGTAGATGTTGAGCGTGATGGGCCATACGAAGGTCGCTCCCGGCGCGGTCAAACAGGCGCTCCCTACCAGCAGGTTTCCGCACGCCCAACTGCTCATCATCACCGACACCGTCTGAGCAACTGTTTCGGCGTGCATGAGTTTCACCTGGCCGCCGAACTCCGATATCGCGCGCTGCGAGATGTTCAGGGAGGCCACGTTTCCAGGTTTCACGGCCGGGTTGTTGTTGAACACCACTTCGGGGGTCGCGCTTGCTGTCCCGGCGGTCATCGCCAAGGCGCCTGCCGTCGCGAGAACCGCCGCCGCAAGCCGCGCGGCTCTCTTAGGAATCCTTCCAGTCATGTCTATCTCCGTTCATCGTCTTCAAGCCCCCGGACCGTGTCGTCCTTGAGCATCTGACCCCCTCCAAGGGGCTGTTCGGACGGTCGCTTGAATCGATGAGTCGCCCCCCAAGCATGGTCTGCTCGTCCAGCGTCCTGCCACCGCTTCAGCACCCGCCCACGCGGAAAAGCTACTCGGGAGCCCGACTGTTGTCAACCCTCGGAGCGGCCACTGACTCAGGAAACGCCATCTGCGGCCGGGGATCCGCGCGGCTCTGCGAGCGCCGTGCCGCGAGCCGTCCCGGACGCGTCCGGGACGGCTGGGATATTGGTGGGTCAAGCTATCGGAGAAGGGTCGTGAGCAATGCCCGTCCTGAGCGTCCTGCTGCTGATCGTCGGGGTCCTGCTCGGCGCAGCCTGCGCCGCCGTCCTGGCGCGCCCCAACCGCGAGCGCATGCGCGACGAGCTCAAGGCGATCTCCGTCGACGTGCTCGCGCAGACCGGAGAGTCGCTCGCGCAGCGGGTCGCCGAGGCTCGCCGCGCCGAGGAGGAGCGCGCCAGCGGCGAGATGGCGAGACGGGCCGAGGAGATCAAGGGGATGGTCAGGCCGGTGGAGGAGAAGCTCGGCAGGATGGAGAGCGAGATCGGGCGCCTGGAGCGCGAGCGCCGCCAGGCGCAGGGCGAGCTCGCGCAGATGGTCCGCCAGCTGAGCGACGGGGTCGGCACCCTGCGCCAGGAGGCCGGCAACCTCGCCTCCGCGCTCAAGCGTCCCACCACCCGCGGCGCCTGGGGGGAGATCCAGCTGCGCAACGTCGTCGAGATGGCGGGGATGGTCTCCCACTGCGACTTCATCGAGCAGAGCACGATCCAGACCGGCGAGGGAACACTGCGACCCGACATGCTGGTGCGCCTGCCCGGCGGGAAGCTCGTGGTCGTCGACTCGAAGGTGCCTCTGGATGCCTACCTGTCCTCGCTCGAGGCCTCCGCCGAGGACGAGCGCGCGCTGCATGGGGCACGCCACGCCAGGCAGACGCGCGACCACATCACCAAGCTCGCCTCCAAGGGCTACCAGCGGCAGTTCGACTCCACGCCCGAGTTCGTGGTCATGTTCGTGCCCTCCGACGGCATCTACCAGGCCGCGCTCGCCGAGGACCCCGCGCTGATCGAGTACGGCGTCTCCCAGCAGGTCCTGATGGCCACGCCGACCACGCTGATCGGCCTGCTGTGGGCGGTCCACTACGGCTGGCGTCAGGAGCTGATCGCACAGTCCGCGCGCGAGATCGCCGAGTCCGCACGGGAGCTGCACAGCCGGCTGGGTCGCTTCGTCGAGCCCCTCACGAAGGTCGGGCGCCAGCTCGACTCCGCCGTCTCGGCCTACAACGAAGCGGTCGGCTCCTTCGACCACCGCGTCATCCCCCAGCTGCGCCGCATCGAGCAGGCCGGTGCGGCCTCCGAGCGGGAGCTCGCCGCCCCGGGGGCCGTGGAGATCACCGCCCGGGCGATCACCGCGCGGCCGGAGCCCGGGTCGGAGGAGCCGTCGCAGCTGCGATCGACGGGAGCTCAGGAGCTCGTCCCCGCCGAGCAGGTCGCCACCGGCTCGTGACGATCACGAGGATGAGAGCGACCGCCACCGGAACCGTGGCCGGCAGCTCGTTCACGGCGAGGAACAGCAGGTCGAAGCCGAGGGCGAGGATGGCGGTGAGCGCCGCCGCGCCCCGCTGCGAAGAGCGGTCGATCGTGGTCGCGAGCAGCCCCCCCAGCACGGCGGCGATGAACAGGTCTCCGTAGCCCATCACCGCGGAGCCGAACACCGCGCTCTGAAGCCGCGGCAGCCCCGCCGCCGGATGCGCAGCGTTCAGGGCGCTGTTCGGCCGCTGCAGCAGGTCGGCGATCACCAGCGTCGTATCCGCCAGGGCCATCGTGACGATCCCCGTCGCAAGCCAGCGCGGAGGTGTGACGGCGGCGAGCAGTACCCCGAGCGCCACGCAGCTGAGCCCAGACAGCACGAGCGCCGCCCCCTCGCCGGCGAGGCCGCCGCGATCGGCCCACGCCAGCGCGAACAGCGGTAGGACGAGGACCGCGCGCAGCGGCCGCGCGGAGGGTGAGAGCCATCCGAGCGCGAGTGCCGCGAGCACGGGCACGGCGCCGAGCGCCAAATATGTGAGTCCCTGCGCGCTGAGCGTTTCCGCGCGCCGGGCCACCAGCACGAACGCGATCACCGATGCGGGTGGCACCGCGGCCCAGCGACGGCGGCGCAGGCGCGTCAGCTCGACGCCGGTGAGAGACCGGGGCAGCGCCACGAGCGCGCCCTGCACGATCGACAGCGCCGCGATGGACGTCCAGAAGGGCAACATCGTTCCTCAACATAGATCCCGCGAGCGCGGTCTCGGCGGGCTAGTGCCCGAGCTGGATCGTCTTGACGATCAGCAGCAGGACCGCCACGACGAGGTAGCCGCGCAGCAACAGCATGCCGGCCTTGCGCCCAGGCGACCAGATGGGACGCTCCAGCAGAGCGAGCGGAGGCATCGTCCACGTGCTGCGCCGCTCCTTGGACACCCTCGTCACCTCGACGGTCGCCCCCGGCCGGGTGCGCACGGCGTAGGCGGCGATCCCGACGAACGTCACCACGAGGACGAGCGACAGATACAGGAACAGATGCGTGACGTTCACGCTCGGAAACATCGTGCTGGCCATCAGGATCAGGGAGAGCTCGACGAGCACGCCGATGATCACCGTCGCGATCGCGTTCAGCCACGCAGGATTGCACCACGGCCCGAGCACATCGCGGTCGTTGCAGAGCAGCAGCAGGAACACGGTCGCGCTCGGCAGCAGCACGCCCGCCAGCGCCTGCACCGAGGTCGTGATGAGACCGAGCGGCGCACCCGGGATCAGCACGACGCCGGCCGCCGCCGCCACCATCAGCGCAAAGCTCCCGTAGAAGAGCTTCGCGTCCAGCGGCCCCCTGTTCAACGAGTGCTTGGCGCCGAACACGTCGCCGAAAGCGTAGGAGGTGGCGAGCGTCACCGCCGCAGCTCCGATCAGCGAAGCGTTGAGCAGCACGATCGCGAAGAATGTGCCCGCCGTCAGGCCCAGGCGATGCCCCAACTGCGTGGCGACGGTGCCCGCGTCGGAGAAGTGCCCGAAGTCGGAGGTGCCGCCGAACGCGAACGCGGTTACGGCGACCAGCGCGCCCGCCCCGATCACGACCACGAACGCTCCGATCACGGTGTCCGCGCGCTCGTAGTTGATCCACCGCGGCGTGATCCGCTTGTCGATGATGTTCGACTGCTGGAAGAACAGCTGCCAGGGCGCCACGGTCGTGCCCACGATCGCGATGATCAGCAGGACCGCAGCCGAGCTCGCTCCCCCCGTGATGCTGGGCGAGAAGGTGTGGCGGGCGGCGTCGGCGACGTTGGGATGCGCGAGCACGAGCAGCGGAATGACGAGGAAGTTGGCGATCACGAACACGTACATGAAGCGCTCCCAGCTGCGAAAGCTGCCCGTCGAGGTGATCGCCACGAGCGTCGCCGCCGCGATCGGCACCGCCAGGTACTTGCTCACCCCGAAATAGCCGAGTGCGAGACTCACCCCGATGAACTCGGTGACGATCGTGAGGAAGTTCAGGAGAAACAGGTCGCCAACCGAGAACGCGCCCCAGAACTTGCCGAAGCGCTCGAAGATCAGCCGCGCGTGGCCGACACCCGTGACCGCGCCCAGCCGGATCACCATCTCCTGGTTGACGATGAGGACGGGGATCAGCAGCAGCAGCACCCACAGCAGGCTCGTCCCGTATGTCTGGCCGGCCTGGGCGTAGGTGGAGACGCCACCCGCGTCGTTGTCGCCGACCATCACGATCAGCCCCGGCCCCATGATCGCGAGAAGCGCCATCGCCCGCGAGCGCCATCCGTGTCGCTCTCCGGTCTCGTGCACGCGGATCGTCCCCAGCGCGCCGCGGATGTCGCCGATGTGGGCCTCGTCCAGGACTGGAGGCACGCCCTCGGGTCGCTGCGAAGCGGGCGCCAGGGTCCTCAGGTCGTCGGCCATCTCGGGTGTTCCTCCTTTCCTAGCTCTCGGGACTGCAGGTCGCGTTGCGGCGCACGCCGTCGCGGACTGTGTCCCCGGCTGGAGTCAGGTCAGGAGGACGGGCCCGACGGGCGTGCGACCGGCTGGGTACTTCGTGGCTGTTCTCGATCCATGCCGGCCTCCCTTCTACGCGTCGTCTGCGGAGCTCGTCGAAGGCTCAGACTAGCAATGGGCAATCAGTCGCGTGCGACCCCAAAGCGCCGCCGCCAACCCGTGGGGAGCGTCAACTCGAGCACATCGTCGACGGTGACCACGCCGACCATCCGCTCCTCCGCGTCCAGGATCGGAAGCATCACCAGGTTGTAGTCGGTCATCATCCGCGCCACCTCTGGCAGATCGGCGTCGGTCCCCACCCATACCGGCTCACGTTCGACCACGTCCTCGAGCGGCCTGTGCGAATCGGCGCGCAGCAGGGTGACCACGAACACCGAGCCGCGCAGCCGGCCCTCGGGGTCCAGCAGGTACACCGTCGTGAGCGTGCCCGCGCCGAGGTCGCTCGCACGCACCTTCGCGATCGCGTCCGCCACAGAGTCCGTCGGCGCGAGGCGGATGAAGTCCGGGCTCATCAGCCCCCCGGCGGTGGAGGGGTTGTAGTCGAGCAGCGCCTCGATCTGGCGTCGCTGAGCGGTCGGCAGCAGGGCGAGTAGTCGGCCGCGGCGCTCCTGGTCGATCTCGACGATCAGGTCGGCGGCGTCGTCGGCGGCCATGCGCGCGATCACCGCGGCCACCTGGTTGTCCGGGCGCTCGCGGATGAACTCCAGCTGATGGTGCTCGTCGAGCTCCTCAAAGACATCTGCCTCGAGCTCGCGGTCGTGCGCCACCGCCTCGATGATCTCCTCACCCTCCTCGTGCGAGGCGGCCTCGACCAGATCGGCGATCTCGGCCGGATGGAGGTTGGCGAGCTTGCGATGGGAGAAGCGCAGGCGCGAGCTGGGGACGTGGCCGACGAACGGCTCCATGTCGGCCCAGTCGAGGAACGGTCGATCGGCACCGAAACCCCGCAGGCGGCGCGGCAGGGAGCGCCGCACCCGCCCGCGCGCGCTGTGATCCAGGCCCACGACCCGCCACCAGCCGTCGATGCAGGCGAGCTCGATCTCATGTGCGGTGACGAGCCTCGGCGGGTCCGCCTCGACGTCGACGAGCTTGCGGCCGAGCACGTCCGCGGCCAGCAGCACCTCGCCCGCGCGACGCTCGAAGCGCCCGAGACTGAGCTTCTCGCCGGCCAGCCGTACCGCTCCGGGCTCGAGCGCCGCGATCCTGTCGACGGGCACGAACAGCTCGCGGCCCCCGATCCTCGCCTTCAGACCGGTCACCGGCGGATAGCCGCCGTCGGCGAGGCGCACGATCAGGTCGTCCACCCGACCAAGCCGCTCGCCCGCACGGTCCAGTAGCGGGCTGTGCAGGACCGACGAAAGATGCATCACGGGCTGAGACAAGTCACCGCAGACGTTACCCCTCGGATCGGACCAGCAGCGATGCGCCGATCGCGCCGCCGAGATCGCCGAGCGCCGCAACGTGCACGTGCGGGGGTCGGGAATCGGCGAACAGGTGCGGCTGCATCGCGTCGGCGATCCGCTTGGCGTAGGGGTGACCCAGTCGGACCCCGAGCCCACCGCCGATGATCACGCCCTCGACGTCGAGCAGGTTCACGGCCGAGGCGATCCCCGCGCCGAGCGCGGTGACCGCGCGATCCAGGACGTGGATCGCGAGCTTGTCGCCGCGATCGAGCGCCCGGGACCAGATGCCGCTCGTCAGGCGTGTGCGTCCCTGCTCCTTCATCAGCTTGAACAGATCGGTCTTGCGGCCCTTCTCCTCGTGCAGCCTGCGCACGTGCTCTTCCATCGCCGCGCGACCGGCGTACGCCTCCATGCAGCCGCGTCGCCCACAGGTGCACAGGGCCCCGTTGATCTCCACGACCACGTGCCCGATCTCCCCCGCCGCGCCGCGCCCGGTCCAGGGCTTGCCGTCGAGGATCAGGCCGGCGCCGACGCCCGTCCCCCAGAAGACACCGAGCAGCGAGTCATACAGTCGCCCGGCACCCAGCTTGAACTCGGCGTCGGTCGCGACCTGAACGTCGTTGCCGACCTCGACCGGGCATCCGAGCGCGCCTGCGAGCGTCGCCGCCAGCGGGAAGGTGCCCTCCCAGTCCGGGAGGTTGCGGGCGCTGGTCACGTTGCCGGCGTCGATCGTTCCCGGCGAGCCGACGCCGACCCCCGCGAGCGAGGCGGGCTCCACCTCGGCCGCCTTGGCGGCGTCGCGCAGCGCGGTCTCCATCTCCGCCGCCACATTCGCCGGGCCGCCCGTCACCGGCGTGGGCCGGCGAGCGGAGCCGACGACGTTGTGAGCGTCGTCCAGGACGGCCGCCTGGATCTTGGTCCCACCGAGGTCTATCCCGCCGAACGTGGACATCTTCGGATCTTCGCAGACGGCTTTCCGGAGAGACGCTCGCCGGCGCGATCGGGACCCCGACGGGTGTGCAGGCGTGTGCAGGACTTAGGTCTGCTTGCGGCGGTCTGCTTGCGGCGTTTCTTCGGCCGTTCTTACGGCTCGGACCGAGTATTCATCTCGGAGAAGATGAACAATCGCACCAGAGCATCCTGGCTCGTCTACGC
>JADGPK010000084.1 GCA_017882445.1 Solirubrobacteraceae bacterium | reverse complement strand
GAACTCCATGCGCTGCTGAATAACCGCGGTGCCGCGCCCTCCCTCGAGCAGCGTCTCCTCAACCCGCGAGAAGCCACCGCGCAGAACGCACACCACCAGATCGTCCTCGTAGTAGGACTTCGCACGCGTCGGCCCTCGCCCGTAGAACTCCTTCAGCAGCGCGACCATTCCGTCCGAGATGGCCGTGAGCACATCGCCATGTGTCCGTGAACCGGTCGTGTCTTTGAGAATACCCATCGCGAAATCAGGGATGTCACTGGATATGATCGCGCGATGATAGCAGAATCGCGCTACTGTGGGTGTTGAATCGCTCGTCGGGTCATCGCCCTTCGCCTCGCGCGCGAACCCGACTTCGGAGGACGAAGAGAGAAGGCCAGCATGCTGGCAGTCGACCCTCCACTGAGCGGCGAGAAGCTGCTGTCGGCCGTGACCGAGGCCATGGTCGCGCTGCACGAGCGCTACTACCATCGCACGCCGGTGACCGCCAAGACCCAGATGCTTGGCGAGGATCTGCTTGCCTGCGTGCTCGGCGGCGTCTACACCGACGTCGAGCAGACGATGATCGAGCTCGAGCGCTCCACCGTCGTGCAGGAGACCCGCAGCGCCTTCCACATCGCCATGCAACGCCGCTTCATCGACCAGGTAGAGCGCCTCTCCGGCCGCGACGTCCTCGCCTTCATCTCCAACAGCCACGTCGGCCCCGACATCGAGATCGAGCTGTTCATGCTCGGTCCCTTTCAGGCATTTGACTGGCCAATCAACCAGGCGACTGGCCCACCCGACTTGTACATTTAGGCCAAAACGTCCCTAGGAAGAGTCCGTAGGCAAGCGTAGGGTCGATCACGAAGGCTGGGGATGGGAACCAAGTCGAGGTTGATTGTTAGGTCGCGCACGGCATCAAGTGCGCACGAGGACAAAGGAGGAAGAAATGCGCTCCATATCCTGGAAGCTTTCCCTACCGTTCTCAATCGTCACATCTCCTCGCCATCCACGACGCCAGGCGGCTTCGTGATGGTGCCACGTGTCTGGCCCCTCGACCCCCTATCCGCCGCGATGCTCGTGGTGCGCGCAATCGACGACATCGACCAGAGCAGCGACGAGCAGCGTGCCGCCTTGCTCTCCGGCCTCTTGTGCGCGGCGTGGGGAAAGCAGTGGGCCCAGAACCAGTGAGCGCGCACGGCGCCGTCTCAGGCTCATCGCATCGTGCTGCGCATGACGGGCGACGTTGCATCCGGCGATATAGCTGACGTCATCAGCCATCCTTGTTGGATACGTCAGCTCTATGCGGCCTGCTGGACCGAGGCGACCAGCTCGCCGAGCGAGCGCACCGGTGCAGCGAGAGCCTCGCAGCAGAGCTCATAGCGCGGCGATGGTAAGCGTGCTGCCCGTCGAGCGCAGCGGCCTCGCGTCGGGTATCAACAACACCTTCCGTCAACTCGGCATCGCCATCGGCATCGCCGCCCTCGGCGCGATCTTCCAACACCACAGCACCCGGACGGTCGCCAGCCCAGCAGGCATCGTCGCCGGCCTCAACGCGATCCTCCTGGTCGCCGCGCTCACCGCGCTCGCCGCGGCCGTTCTCGCGTGGCCGTTGCTCGGCCGCAAGCGATCTGGCAACGCGATGTAGTCACCGCGGGTAACGATGCTCCGGCTCAGCTCTACCCGGCGACCCGGCCCAACCGTTCCCGTATCGGTCGAGCCTGCCGCCAACCGGCCCACGGCCTGCGAACATGAGCGCGGTGACCGTCGCCGAGCTTTGGCGGCGCGGGCAGGTGGGCTGGCCGCGCCGCTTCCCCGTCGCGCAGTTTCCGAACCCGCCGCTGCTCCTCGCGTTCGCGGGGTGGGGACTCGCCGCCCTGACCGGTGGCACAGCACACGACGGCGGCCGCGCGGTCTTCACCATCGGCTTCGGCGTGTGGGCATGGGAGGAGGCGGTGGGCGGCGTCAACTGGTTCCGTCGTCTCCTCGGGATGGGAGCGCTCGTCTGGATCGTTGCCGACCTGACAGGCAAACTGTGAGGGCGAGCGACGGACGGCGCGCTGCGTTTCAGAACGACGGGACGCTCGATCGTGCGAGGCCTGCCGGCCTGGGCCGTGGCCATGTCCTTCCACCGCGCCGTCCGGCCGGTGGTACGCTTATGACAAAGGTCACCTGCCGCTCTTTCGAGTGCTTCGTTCAGGCGGTCCGCGGGCCATGCGTCCTCGGCGTTCGTCACGACGGTTTCGTACCCAGCTGGGAAGACCAATCTCGACGAGAGCCGTTCAGCACGCCGCAGGGCGGGCGCCGGACGCGCTCAAGGAGGTTTCTATGTCTCGCAATGCTGTGCTCGTCGCGTTGGCGTCTGCTTTCGCGTTCGCGCTCCCCGTCTCTCCAGGTCTGGCCGCCTCGTCCACCACACCCAGCGTCAGCACCGCAGGCGTCTCAAACGTGAGCTACTCCTCTGCGATCCTCCATGGCTCGGTCAACCCTCGGGGGCAGGAAACGAACTACGTGTTCCAGTACGGACCCACCCGCAGCTACGGGTCCCAGACGCCGCTCTCACCGGCCGGGAACGGGACCAGGACGATCAAGGTGAGCCAGTCCGTGAACGGACTGCAGCCGCTCCGGACCTACCACTACCGGATTGCGGCGAGCAGCCCGGCGGGGACCACGAGTGGAAGCGACCGCACCTTCACCACGCCGGGGATCCCGCTTTCGGTGGCCATCGCAGGCGTCCCCAACCCGGTCGTCTTCGGAAACCCGTTCCTCCTCGAGGGCACGTTGTCCGGGACAGGGGCCGCCAACCACCAGATCGTTTTGCAGGCCAATCCGTTTCCCTACACGGGCGGCTTCAGGATGGTCGGCAACCCGGAGGTGACGAATTCCGCCGGGGGCTTCTCGTTCCCGTTCCTCGGCCTGCTCGAAAACACGCAGTTGCGTGTGGCGACGGTCGGCAAAACGCAGGTGTCCAGCCCGGTTGTGCTGGAGAACGTTGCGGTTCGGGTCTCCTTCCACGCGCATGCGGTGAGCCGCCGCGGCTTCGTGCGCCTGTATGGCACGGTGGCCCCTGCGGAGGTCGGCGCACTCGTCGGCTTCCAGCTGCTCCAGCCCGGCCACAGGTCCGTCAACGAGGGCGTCACGGTCGTGAAAGCCGGCACCTCGACGGTCTCGAGATTCAGCCGCGTGGTGCGTGTCCCCAGACGCGGTCTCTACCGAGTGCTCATCAAGATCTCAGACGCGGCGCACGTATCGAACTACAGCGCCCCGATCCTCATTCGCTGAAGAGACCGTCGAGGAACCGCCCCCGCCGGGTGCCCCCGCGCGGTCCCAGCAGCCAACGGTGCCCACCGGCATGATCGCGCCGGTGGGCACCGTGAATCGAGGCGTCACCTATGGCCGCCCGGGCTATCCGGGATGGCCACCTGGGGTCCCCGGCAGCGTCGAGCCGAGACTCAGCAGCCGGCGCTGGACGGCGCAAGGACCGCCAGGACCCGTGACTACTCGGTGCCCACCGGCTCGGGCGTCGCTGACCGCGATGCGGCGTCTGCGGTATCGCCCTGATCGAGCTTCGCGGGAACCTGGCTCATCGCGCGCTCGGCGAGCGCAGCGATCGTGAGACTCGGGTTGACGCCGAGGTTCGCGGGGACGGCTGACCCGTCACACACGAGCAGCCGCTCGTAGCCGAAGACACGCCCGCCGCTGTCGATGACACCGTGCTCGGGGTCTCGGCCGATCACCGCGCCACCGAGGATGTGGGAGCTGACCGGGATCCCGAAGGCCGACTCGAAGATGGATGCCTGCGGGGTGCCGCCAATCTTGGCCGCGAGCCGTCGCGCCAGGTCGTAGGCGGCGGGGATCGGCTTCGGCTTCGGCTTCTCCGGGTCCGACTCGGTGGCGAGCATCACCGTACCGTCCGGGAGGCGACGCGACGGCTTCAGCGTCAGCGAACTGTCTATCGCCTGCATGACGAGCAGCATGACGGTCCGCCGCGACCAGCGTGATGGGTTCAGCATGCGCGCAGCGGCGACGGGGTGGCGCAGCACCGTGAGCGCGAAACGCAGCGGCCGGGCTGCGCCGCCGCGCTCGTTGAGGAGGGTGAACAGCATGCCCACACCATCGCCACCCGTGCCGTACGTCACCGGCTGTGCGTGGATGTCGGGGCTCGGATAGACGCTCGAGCTGATCGCCACGCTGCTGCTGAAGTCGTACCGGTCATCACTCGCGGTGACCGCCAGCAGAGACTCGGAGTTGGTCCGCACGAGGCGCCCCAGCCGCGAGGAGATGCGAGGGAGCGAACCGTCCAGTCGGCAGCGCTGGAGCAGCGCGTTCGTTCCCAGCGGACCGGCCGCCACCACCACACCGCGTGCCGTGTGCACGCGACGGCTGCGAGCGAATAGGGCGCCGGGGCGCTCGCTGGTGACCGCGTAGCCATCGGATCCATCTACGGCCCCGAGCGGGCGGACGTCGAGCACCATCCGCTCGGGAACGATCCGGGCGCCGCACCGCTCGGCGAGCCAGAGATAGTTCTTGGTCAGCATGTTCTTGGCGTTGTGACGACATCCGATCATGCACGAGCCGCAGGCGACACAGCCGCTGCGCGGCGGTCCCTCGCCGCCGAAGTAGGGATCGGGCACGAGCTCACCCGGCTCACCCTGGAAGACCGCTACGCGTGAGGTGCGGAAGGTGTGCGCGTAGCCATCTTCGCCGGCGATCTCCAGCAGCAGGCGGTCGGCGAGCGTCTCGCGCTGGTAGTCGGAGACACCGAGCATCCGTTCGACCTCGTCGTAGTGGGGGGCGAGCGCGCTCTCCCAGTCCTCCAGTCCGGCCCACTGCGGATCGCTGAAGAAGCTCGCGGGCGGACGGTAGTGAACACCGCTGTAGACGAGGCTCCCGCCCCCTACGCCGGCGCCACTGAGAATCGCCATGTCCTTGAAGACGCTCATGCGCAGGCTACCGCGCAACCCGAGCCGCGGCAGCCAGTAGAAGCGGCGCACATCCCAGGCCGAGCGTGCAAAATCCGCATCCTCGAAACGACGGCCACACTCCAGCACGCCGACCGAATAACCCTTCTGTGCGAGTCGCAGCGCCGAAACGCTCCCGCCGAAGCCCGAGCCGATGACAAGCCAGTCGTAGTCGAAGCCTTCGCTACCCATCGTCCGCCTCCCCATCGCCAGGTGACACGCGTTCCAGGCGCCTCGGCCACGGCGCGCCCGGAGCCTCCCAGGTCTCGGTCCCCCGTCCATCCGCACGGAGCCACCGCGCAGGTGCGGAGAACTACGCTCGCGGTCGCTGTAAGCGCAGAGGTCCGGCCGACTTGATCAAAGCTCCTCCGATAGTGCCGGTCGCCTCACCTAACGAAGCTCCACAGATAGCCGCCGCGGAGGCGTGAGAGGGCCCCGGGGCGAGGATCGACCACTCCATGAGCTACGTCCAAGGGAGGGCAGCCGCTCGAAACGAGCGCTGGGCGCCTGGGCCACGACGAACGTGGAACTGCGTCTGGCCATAAACGCGGACCGTCAATAGAACCTCGGCGCTGCGCGTGATGGTGTGGATGATGAGCGCAGGCTCGTGCGGCTCTACGGGTTGCGCAGGGTTGCCCATCGACGAAAGTCGGAAGAGACGCACGCTCGCGTCCGCCGCGGCAACCCGAACCATCGCACAGTCTTTCGCGCAGCGTAGGCGAACTCCTCCAGCTTCCCGGACCTGCGGATTCCGCGCTCACGATTCCCGCGCCGACTGGGCTGATCTGCGTGTGATCGCCGACGGGCGGAGCGTCATTATCAGACACTGCTGCTCCGACGCGCCTGCCGAAGCTTGAACGGCCAACGGTCAGTAGCCAGAGGGAGAGCTCAAGCCGCGTTACGGTACAGGGCTGTTGTGTTCTGGCGTCAGCGGACGCCGACGCAGCTCAGCGCGAGGGCTCGCTGGCTACCTGCGCCGGGGCCTCCAAGCGACTATGTAGAAGAGCGATATCACCAAGCCCAGCGCGCCAACGATCATCAAGATCAGCCCGACAGTCGCCAGCGAGACGCCCGAGACACTTGCGGTCACCGCATAGCGCAGGATGGCACCGGCTGCGATCAAGAAAAGTGATGTGCCAACGGTCATAAGAGCCGACTATCCTCCTAACCTTTCTCGCGCTCCTCACGGAAGCACCGGGGCCTGTGCGAACGGCGGCCGGCCATCCATTGCCAGCCAGACTACACCGGCTCCGCTGCGGGGAGAAGAGCGGAAACACCCGAACGGGCGTCATCTTAGCGTGCGCTCACGGTCGTTCATCTCCGGTCGACCTTGTCCTTCAGATCCTCAAACGCGTGCTCCATTCTGCTGGGTTGCTCGAACATTCGTCCAGAGGGGGTTGAACTTGGAGAGCAACCTGCTTGGGAGCCCGATCCGCCGAGTGACATGCGGGCATTTCACAAGCGAACACAAGCTCGCGTGCCTGACAGCGAAACCAGCGGCCCAGTTCCGGGCTTTCCCTCAGAAGCGGTGTCGCTCTCGCGTGTCGAAGTGTTGTGGCGTTTGATGCGTTTGGCTCGGGGTCGTAGGGGGATGTGGGTCGTGGCAATGGCGCTGCTGGTGCTCGCCGGGATCTTCGCGGCGGTGATCGGCGCGCGTGCGGTGGCTCGCTCGGACGCCGACAAAGCGCAGTTGGCGTCGCGTGTGGCTTCTGGTGAGATCGCCTCGACGCTGAAGCTGGCGCTCCAGCACGAGGAAGACCTGGTAGTCAGCGCAAGCGCGTTTGTCGCCGGTAACCCGAATGCGTCGCCTGCCGGCTTTGACAGGTGGGCGGAATCGGTGCACGCGATGCAGCGTTACCCCGAGCTTCAGGACTTTGGTCTGGTGATACTCGTTCCGGCGTCGCGTCTGGCGGCGGTCAAGGCACGCATGAACGCCAGCCCTTTGCTGCCTCTGGGGCCGCGGTCGGAGGGATCGAAGGAACCCGTCCAGGTTCTGCCTGCGGGCAGACGGCCCTTCTACTGCCTGGCGACAGCGGGGCTGGCGAGGAATGCCGCGATCGTGCTGTCCGCGGGCCTGGACTTCTGTGCGCTCGCCCCCACGCTGATCGCGACGCGTGACTCCGGGCTGGCGAGCTACGCGCCGTTCGTGGACGGGAACACCACGACGTTGGGGGTGGAGACCCCCATATACCGCGGAGGGGTGACGCCGTCGAGCGTGGCGGGCCGCCGGCGGGCGTTCCTGGGATGGGTTGGTGAGCTGCTGACGCCCAACGTGGTGGTCGAAAGAGCCCTCGAA
>JADGPK010000036.1 GCA_017882445.1 Solirubrobacteraceae bacterium | reverse complement strand
CCGTATCGCCACCGGCCCGTACGCTCGGGGCTATAGCTCAGATGGGAGAGCGCCTGGATCGCACCCAGGAGGTCGGGGGTTCGAGTCCCCCTAGCTCCACTCGAGGAAGCCCCGCGTCTGCGGGGCTTCTTGCGTCCATGAAGCGTTCCAGCGCGGCCGCTACTTCCCCGCCAGCGCTTTGAGATCGAGCGCTCCCGCGGGAGCGGTGATGCTCACCGGCTGGTTGTAGCGACTGAGCCTCAGGTCGCCCGCCTTCGTGGTCGACGGTGAGATTTGGGTTTCGTTGCACAGCCGGTCCGGCGTTCCGCCCGGCCGCTTTGTGCCGGTCTCGACCACGCGCAATGGCAGTGCCGGGCCCGTGGTCGCCACATAGAGCCTGCCGCGCGTGCTGCCCGGCAGGTCTCCGTGGTCGCTGAGGATCACGACGGGCTGACCGGCGAACGTGTCGCTGCCGGCGACGCTGACGGTGCCGAGATGCTTTTCCACGAGGCAGTGGCCGATCGTGGCCGGGTTTGTCCACGTCGTGAATTCGGACATCCCCGGCATCGACGCCGCCGCGGCCTTCACCCAGCGGTCTGCGAGGAACGCCACGACCTTGGGCTGAGTTCCCTGGGCGACCCAGAAGGCGCGGTTGGCCTTGAGGTATCCGTAGCCGCCGACGAGGATGATCTCGATGGTGCCGCTGCCCTGCGCAAGCGTCAGGTGCAGCCTTCCAGGTATGCCGAAGTCGCCGCTGAGGATGATTCGCCCGCCGCGCAGGTCCTCTCCGGTCCCGTCGAGATGAAAGCTACGCACATGACCAAGAGCCGCGGCCGCGTCCGCGATGATCTGCGACGGCGACTTGAGCGCCTCGCGACGCGGCGCCGCCTTGCCACCGCTGCTGCCGCCGCAGCCAACCGCCCCGCCAACAGACAACAGCGCCACGAGGACGAGGACATCCAATCGAATGCGCGCGCTGGTCATTGGTCGTATGAGACCACGCCGGCCAGCGTAGCGCCCACGTGGCTCATCATTTCAGCGCCGCCCACGCGAGTCAAGTGCGCTTTCGGACTTGCTCGAGACTTCAGCTCCGGACGTGCTCACGCCGCGCCGTCACCGATGGCCCCCGCCGCTCCCTCCGGCACCGTTAGCAGCCTTCGGTGGAGCTTTGTCGGCGCGTCTGACCCGGCCATGGTCACCGTTGCGTCTGCCTGCACTGTGACCGGCCTTGCCGCCGGCACCCTTGCCGTCCGGCGCCCTTGCCCCGGCCTTCTGCGGTCTCTGCGGCCGGGACGCGGGGCCGCCGGCCGCCGAGCCTGCCGCTTGTGAAGCATGCGATCCGCTCCCAACCGGAGTGGCGCGGGTGGCAGCTCGCCGGTGCTCGACCCGTTTCCGCGTCAGCGTTGCCTGACTGCTCGGGCGCTCGAATGGTCGCGCCGGGGTTGCCTGGAGGAGTTGCGCTGGGTGTCGCTCTGCGCTCGTCGCTGGCTGTACCCGCGCTCGGTGCGATGTGCTCGTCGGCTGGTGGGATGTGCTCGTCGGCCGGGTGAGGGCCGCCGCGCCGCCGGCTCCACTGCTGACGACGGCCGCAACGAGGATCATCTTGTTGGCCGACGCGACGCTGACGAAGCTGCCGCCGAACCACGACGTCGCTCGCTGCGGGAGGTTCGCCACCAGTGACCAGAGCGCGACCGAGCGTCGGCCTGAGTAGTGGCCGAGAAACGCCTGCACTACAGCCGGGTCCACCTGCGTGCCCGCTTCGTCTTTGAGAATGTCCAACGCCAACTTGTGCGGGCGAGCAGGCCGGTAGGGGCGAGCCGAAGTGATCGCATCGAAGGTGTCTGCCACGGCGATGATCCGCGCCCCGAGTGGAATCTCTTCGCCGGATAGGCCGCTCGGATATCCCGTGCCGTCGATGCGCTCGTGGTGGTGGAGGACCATCGCCGTCAGCTCTGGGTCATGGAGCACGCCGGCCATCCGCGCGCCGTCGGCAGGGTGCCTCTTGATCACGTCGTACTCCTCGTCCGTCAGTGGCCCCGGCTTTGTGAGAATCGCCATCGGCGTGTCATCTTCCCGACATCGTGCACAGCCGCAGCCGTGCGGATCCGGGCCACTTCTTCACGCGGGAGACCCATCCGCCTGGCGATCATCCAGGCATGGCGGGCCACCCGGTGGGAGTGACCGTGGGCGCTGGGCTCGCGAGCGTCGAGGCCCGCGGCGAGTCGCTTGAGCAGCCCGGCTTGACGCTTGAGGCTCAGTCCGCCGCGATGCCTGCTGCGCGAAGCGCCTCCTGCACGCGGCGACAGGGATGCATCCGCGCACCCCCTTCATCGCCGTGGCAAACGAACAGTGTGGGGTTCTCTGCCATCTTCGTCCTCCGGTTCGTGGGCTCGCCAAAAGCCTAAACGTCGGGGGCTTCAGCGACCCGAGCCCGGCTCCTCCCCGTCCTCGAGCACCACCCGCACCGTGTGCAGCTGACGGTCGCTGGCGCCGCGCACGCTCCCGCCGAGCTCGAGCGTGCGCTGCACATACGCGATCGTCTCCGCCGAGAGGCGCTCGCCGGGGAGCACGTTGGGTATCCCCGGCGGATACGTGGCCAGCGACTCGGCTGCGATCCTTCCCGCCGCCTGCTCCGCCGGCACGACCTCCTGGGCTCCGAGATAGGCCTCGCGCGGGGTCATCGCCAGCTCTCCCCAGGGGGGTGGCGCCGCGAAGCTCGCCAGCGTGCCCTCGGGTTCGAGTCCCACCCGCTCGACCGCCGTGCGCAGCGCCTCGACGAGCCGGGAGGCCTCCCCCAGCCCGCGCTCGCCCATGCCGAACACCGCCACGAGCACGTTCTGCCCGTAGAGCTCGAGGTTGATGTCGCCGATCTCGCGCAGCAGCGGCGCGAGCTCGTAGCCGCTCGCCGCCACGCCGCGCACGTCCACCGCCAGGCGCAGCGGGTCGTAGGCGAACACGCCCGCGCGGCCCACGAGCCGGTCGTCGAGCACGTCGAGCCCGTCAATCGCCCGGATCTGCGCGCGCGTCTCGGCCAGCACCGTCATCGTGTGCCCGAGCAGCTCGCTGCCGTGAACCACCGCCTGACGCCTTGCTGCGTCGAGCGAGGCGGCGAGCAGCGCATTGGGACTGGTCGACTCCGTCAGCGTCACCGCCCGGTCCACCGTGTCCTCGCCGATCATCTCGCCGGCTCCATGGCCGAGGTGGAGCATCGCCGACTGGGTCAGGCTGCCCACGATCTTGTGCGTGCTCGAGATGACCAGGTCCGCCCCCGCCGCCAGGGCATGCTCGGGAAGCGCCTCGTGGAACGCCATGTGGGCGCCCCACGCCTCGTCCACGATCAGAGGGACGCCCCGCGCGTGGGCCACGACAGCGAGCGCCCTGATGTCGGCGACGGCGCCGAAGTAGGTCGGCGAGATCACCCACGCTCCCACCGCGGCCGGGGTCCTCTCGAGCGCCTCCTGGAGCGTCTCCGCCGTCAGGCAGTGGGCGATGCCGAGCTCAGGGTCGACCTCCGGCGCGGCGAACGTCGGGCGCAGACCCGAGAGCACCAGCGAATCGATCGTGCTCGAGTGGGCGTTGCGCTGGACCACGACGTCGCCGCCGCGTTGGGCCAGTGCGAGGCCCGCAGCGAGGTTCCCCTGCGACGCGCCGTTGATCAAGAACCACGCCCGCCTGGCCCCCCACGCGTCGGCCGCGAGCCGCTGGGCCTGCTCGAAGGGCGTCGGGTCGGAGCCGACGTCGATGCCGTAGGTGAGCGCCGGGATGTCCATGCTGAGGGCCCGCTCGCCGATCGCCTCGAGCAGCCCTGGGTCGGCGCCCTGGCCGCCCTTGTGGCCGGGCACGTGCAACCGTGCCGGGTTCCGCGACGCGTACGCGCACAGCGCATCGAGATACGGGGTCTGGCGCTGGCGCTCGTCCACCCTCTTCAGCTTCCCCGACCGTCGAGAATCCCCTGCGCGCGCAGCCACGCATTACAGCATCCGGGCGTCGCCCGCCAAAGTGGGTACATACACACACATTGTTGACGTAAGTGAGACTGGTTCATGTCCAAGAAGTGACTTTCCCGCATTTTGGGTTGCTAGAGCAGACGGTGCAGCCTAAACTCGCGAGCGTCCCGAAGAACAGTGGCCCGGCGGCGCGCAAACACCCCGGGCCCGGCACCGAGTCGCTCGACCCTCGATGCCCGTCGATTGTCGCTCAGCGCGCGAAAGAACGCGAGCCTGAGCGCGCGGAGGGCGGCGACAAATCGGCACTCGGCGCCCTCGAACGAGAGGAGGCGCGATGTCCAAACCGGAGCGAGACCCGCGTGCAACGCCCGCCGAGCCACCCTCTGACGAGCTGGTGCTCGCCGCTGTGGAGCGAGCGGCGCGCCACCGCGCGAGGGAGACCTCCGCGGTACCGATCTGGGCGATCCTCGACCACCTGGGCATTCCCCGGCGCACCGCGTCCGCACGCACGGTTCTGTCCCGGCTGGGCGTGATGCACGCGGCCGGATTACTCGAGCGCCCGCGCCTGCACGGTGTGTCGATGTGGGAGCTCACGAGCGCCGGAAGCCGTCGCCTCGAGCGCGCTCGGCGCGCGCACACGGTAGGGGCGCTGCCGGAGTCCCCGCAGCACCGCGCGTGGCGCCGCGCGCAAACGGCCGCCGCGCAGGAGATCGAGCGCTTCCGCGACAACCTGCGCGACAGCCTGCAGCACGCCTCGCTGACGCTCGACGCGGACCCGCCGAGCACCTCGGATAGCTGGTTCGAGCTCGGAGAGCGCATCGAGCGCGCCTGCTGGCTCTTCGCGTCGGCGAGCCACTGCCTGCATGAGTGGCCCGAGCCCGACGACGGGCGCGCGGACGTCGACGAACACCTCGACCCACCCGGGGCGCGCTTGGCCGCAGCCGAGCGCGCGAAGCGTCGAGGGCGGCGCAACATCAGCCTCTGGCGCGACGCATAGCGCGCGGCCGGCCCTGCGATCAGACGACGACCGGCCCGACCGCCGGTGCCCGGCGGTGCTCGGCGAACAGGCCGAGGGCGTAGCGTCCCGCAGGGTGCTCGCGAGCGCGTTCGACGAGCGCGGCCGTCGGCGGCGCCATGACATCGGGTTGGGGCAGGGACACGCCGTAGATCGGTGGCACGACCACCGCCGCCGACAGCGCAGCGAAGGTGAGGTCCGCCGCGCCGAAACGCTCGCCGCACAGATGGGGGCGCCCGTCGGCGAGCAAGCCGGCCACGAAGTCGAACTCGCGCCAGACCGTCGCCTCGTCCTGTGCCTCGATCCCGGGCCGGATCTCGAGCGCGTGCCCCACGAAGCGGACAGCCAGTGGCCAACCCCAACGGATCGCCCGGTCCTCCCACGCAGGGACGCCCTGATTGTTGAAGCTGAGCGTCAGCTCCCGCTGGTCGAGCATGTGGACGTACATCAGGCGCCTGCCGCTCGGACCGAGCTCCTCGTCGAGCCGCCGGCACAGGCGCTCCACCTCGCCCCGCTCGCGCGGATCGTCTCCGAACAGCCGGCGCTCGGCCGGCGTGCGCTCGTCGACCCAGGCGAGAATCTCGGCCGAGTCGCCGATCACGCCATCCGGCGTCACGAGCACGGGCACGGTCGTCCCGCCACCGGCGCGCCGCGCGGCCAGCCGGTGCACACCCTGGACGTGGGGCTCCTCGCGGTATTCCATCCCCGCGCGCTCGAGCGCCCAGCGCGCCTTCTCGCAGTAATGGCTGATCGGGATCGTGACGAGCCTCAGCACGGCAAGCGCAGTATGACCCTCTCACCAGGGCCCGAGGGGGGGCCTTGACAGCGTCCTTCGCGAGGCGCCGGCGCTCAGGCGAGCGTCAACCGCGAGGCGCCGTTGGCGCGCACGTCGGCGAACTGCTCGACCAGCGCCCGCACGCACTCCGGGTCAAATTGGGTTCCCGCGTGACGTTCGAGCTCTTCGCGGGCGTGCTCCACCGAACAGGCGTCGCGATATGGGCGCGTGCTCGTCATCGCATCGAAGGCGTCCGCCACGAGCATGATCCGTGAGGCCTGCGGGATGGCCTCCCCGCGCAGGCCGTCGGGGTAGCCCGACCCGTCGAAGCTCTCGTGTGAGTGGCGAACCCAGGGGACGATCATCTCGAGGCCCTCGACACGGGAGACGAGCTCCGCCCCGGCGGTGGCGTGGAGCTTGATCAGTTCGTACTCCTCCGGCGTGAGCGGGCCCGGCTTGCACAGGATCCGGTCCGACACTGTGACCTTGCCGACGTCGTGCAGCATCGAGGCGATCCTCAACATGCTGAGCATGTCCTCCTGCCAGCCGAGCGCCGCGCCGATCGAGACCGCGCAGTCGGCGACCGCCCGCGAGTGCTCGTGCCCCGCATTCATGCGCATGTCCACCGCGTGCGCGAGCGTCGCGGCCCAGCTCAGCCGCTCCGTGGCGCTGGTGCTGCCGAGCTCGGGGCGTCCGTGGCGAGAGGCGTAGAGCCGCAGATCCGCCTGGCGCATCAGCTCCTCGAGCTCGATGCCGTCCAGCGGGAAGCTCGCCAACCCGACCGAGCATGGAACGCGTTCGCTCAACGCCTCGGTGATCCGCGCCGCGCTCTCCAGCGCGTCCGGGTGCTCGATGTCGGCGAACAGGACCGCGAACTCGTCGCCGCCCAGCCGCCCGATCGCGTCGCCGGGCCTGACGCCCAGCCTGAGCGTGTCCACGACCCAGCACAACAGCTTGTCGCCGGCCGCGTGCCCCTGACGGTCGTTGACCAGCTTGAAGTGATCGACGTCGAGCAGCAGGACCGCGACCTGGTGGCCGCCGCGACGGGCTGCTGCGAGCTCAGCGAGGGCTCGCTCCTCAAAGCCTCGCCGGTTCAGGCATCCGGTGAGCGGATCGGCGCGCGAAACCTCCATCAGCACCGTTCGCTGTCGGTCGTGGTTGCGCGCCTGCCACGCGCTCATGGCGCACGCACACATCAGCATCACCGCGAACAGCGCCTGGTAGCCCCACCCCGAGCCTCCGATGGTCACGGCGAGCGTCAGATAGGCCGCGACCGAGAGGCCGCCGACGGCGGCGACCGAGCCGAGCGGGTAGGACACGGCCGAGAACACCACCGGGGTGAAGAAGATCAGCGCGAGCGGGCTTCCGGTGCCTCCATCAGCGTATGTCGCGAGCACGATCAGCACCAGGTCGATGAGGCTCCAGCTCAGGAAGAACGCCTCGCGAAAGCGGCTGAGCACGATCCGCTCGTGCGGCAGACGGGAGACGATCACGGCTGCGACGGTCCCCGCGCCGAACAACGCGAGGAGCGCCGTGCGGTTCGGCCGCTGCCAGGTGAGCGCGATGTAGATCGCGCTGCTGCCGCACACCACGTAGGTGAGCCAGATCCCGGCCGCGAAGGTCGCCTCGCGGATGCGTAGCGCCGACTGATCGACTATGCCACGGTCCTGCTCGCTGCCCATGGGTGTTTATCGGGGTTATGGACCCCGAACCTGAGCCCGACGCTAAGGCTGCTGGACGCGCCACTTCGGCGGGTAAGGCAGCGGCGCCAACGTCTCCTGTAGCTGCTCGCGCATCGGCTCGAACGGGGGCGGCAGGGAGAGCCGCTCGCCGAGGTGCTTCTCATCCTCGTCCACTGCGAATCCGGGGCCGATCGTGGCGATCTCGAACAGGACGCCGCTCGGCTCGAGGAAGTAGACGGATTTGAAATAGAAGCGTTCGATGATCGGCGTTGGGAGCGCACCCGCGTCGAGGACCCGCGTGCGCCACGCCTCCAGCTCGTCGATCTGCGCGGCGAACGCCACGTGATGCACCGTCCCCGCTCCCTGCGTGCGATTGATCTCCGGTGGAGCCTGGTCATATGCGTAGAAGCTGCCGCGGCGATCTCCGCGTACCTCCCAGTGCTCCCCCTCCCGCCTGGCGAAACCCAGCACCTCGCCGAGCAGCCGCTCGCTACGGATCGGATGGTTGCTGTACGCGCGCACACCCGCGAAACCCTCGAGGGCGTGCTCCTCGGGGATCTCAGGCGCCCTGGCGCTCAGCGGCTCGTCGTCTGTGACCGTGCGCACGAGCTCGTGTCCCAGTCCCTCGGGGTCCATGAACAGAAGGCTGTCGCCCTTCAGCTCGGCGCTCACCCCGTGAGCGGCCAACCGCGCTCGCCAGAACTCGAGCGCCTGCAGCGAGGACACCCGCCAGACGATCCGATGCACCATCCCCGCCCCGGCGATCCCCTTTGCGGCGCCCGGGTACTCGAAGAACGTCAGGTCCATCCCCGGCGATCCGTGCTCGTCCCCGTAGAAGAGGTGGTACACGTTCGGTTCGTCCTGGTTGACCGTCTTCTTGACCATCCTCAGGCCGAGAACGCCCGAGTAGAACTGAACGTTGCCGGGAGCGTCCGCGGTGATCGCGCTGATGTGGTGAATGCCCTCGAGCTTCATCGCAGGTGTCGGACTCTATTGTGGCTCGACCCGACTTGCGGCTCGACCTGAGGCGTGCCCGCGCACCATCCCCGTGACATCATCGACCCGTGCAGGACGGCTCGCTCATTCCCCGCTTTGGGCGCGCCCGCCGTGACCCTTCGCTCGCCGTGCTCGAGGGATTTCATCCACTCAAGCACGCCCTTCGCTTCGGCGCGACGCTGCACGAGGTCCTCACCAGCGACAGCGCCGAGCTCGACCGCCTCGCCGCGCTGCTCGCGCCCGACCTGAGCGAGCGCCTGCACGACCTCGCCCGCCAGATCGAGCCCTCCGTGTTCGAGCAGCTCGCCCCGCTCGCGCCCTCGACCGGGGTGATCGCCCTGGCGGAGCGACCGGTGATCGAAACCGCCGCCGTTCTCGCCGACCCGCGGGCGGCTCCGGTGGTCCTGCTCGAGGACCCTCGCGACCTTGGCAACATGGGCGCCTGCGTGCGGGTTGCGGCCGCCGCCGATGTGGCGGCCGTCCTGACGACGGGCGGTCACGACCCGTGGCATCCGGACGCGCTGCGAGGCGCCGCGGGCCTGCACTTCGCGCTGGCAGTGACCCGCCTGGATGGCGTCCAGGGGCTCGAGCGAGTCGATCGCCCCCTGCTCGCGCTCGATCCAGCGGGCGAGCCGTTCGATCCCGCCGCGCTCGACCCACGGGCGATTCTCGCTTTCGGCACCGAGCGCCACGGCCTCAGCCGGGAGCTGACCGACAGAGCGGACGCGCGCATCAGCATCCCCATGCGCGACGGGGTCTCGAGCCTCAACCTGGCGACCTCCGTGGCGGCCGTGCTGTTCGCCTGGCGCCTGTCCGGGTAGCAGTGCGCTCGTGGCGGTTTTTTCGCCGCCGGTGGCAGGACAGTGGCCTGCGGGCGCAGAAATGTATCGGTCAGAGCGGGGTCGCTCACCCTGCGGAGCTTGCGGGACGTCCGCCGGCTATGGGAGGGTCCACACGGGAGCTGAGCTTGCAGAGAGGCATAGTGTGATTTCCGCGATCATCATCGTCGCGTCGGGGCTGACCGCAGGATTCAGCGCAGCGTTGGCCATCGCCCTCGGGCGTGTCGCCGCGCGCGCCGATCAGGACATGGACGATCGGCTCGCCGAGAGCGGGCCGACGGCCTTCTTCACGCTTACCCGCCAGGGCTACGCGGGGTTCGCGCGAGCCCAGTCGACGATCGCGTGCGAATCGTCGATCACCGTGCCGTCGTCGAGCAGGAGGGTGGGGACCCAGCGGTTCCCGGTCAGCTCCTGCACCTCGCGGCGCCCGCGCGTCCGGTTGAACACGCCCGGTAGAGGCGCCAAGCCGTAGGACTTGACCACCTCGGGCTCGTGGCCGGAGTCCTTGAGCGCGTGATATGCGTTGGCGCAGGGGTGTCCGCCCGGGCGCGGCGTCTGGAAGGTGCCCCAACAGACGTAGAGCTTCACGAGACGGTCAGCGTTCCTTCCATGCCCGCCTGGCGATGCCCGGGCACGGAGCAGTAGAACGTGTACCTGCCCGGCTTCAGGGTCACCGTCAGCGTCTTGCTCGCGCCCACGAACGTCGGCGTCGCCCCGAACACCGTGCCGCCCTGGGCGATCGTCAGGTTGTGTTCCAAGGGCGAGGAGTTCGTCAGCGTGATGCTCACGCTCCCGGCCTTCGCGCTCAGCTGCTTGTTGTCATAGCTGAGCTGCCCGCTCGGGTCGGTGGCGAGCTGCAGGGCACCGGCGACGTTCGCCGCCTGGCTCGTGGCGGCCCCGCCCGAGGTGATGACCGCGGTGGAGACTGCGCCCAGCACGAGGAGCGCGCTGATCGCCATGACCACGCGCTGGGTCGCGAGGTTGGACGGGAAGTCGCTGCGGCGCATGCCGATCCCGAGCGAGACGAGCAGCGCCCACGCCACGAGCAGGCCGCCCGCGATGTAGAAGGGCGTTTTGCTCTTCTCCGCCCCCAGGATGGGCGCCAGCTGGAGGGCCACTGTGTGCATCGGGCGCGAGACTAGCCGATGAGGCACAGGCTATGCTCCGCGAGGAGATGAGCGACGTGGTGCGCACACCCGAGGAGGCGCTCGAGGGACTCCCCGACTTTCCCTTCGAGTCCCACTATCGCGACATCGACGGCCTGCGCCTGGCCCACCTCGATGAGGGCGACGGCGCACCGGTGATCTTCCTCCACGGCGAGCCGACCTGGTCGTTTCTCTGGCGCAAGGTCATCCCCTCCGTCCGCGATGCTGGCTTTCGCTGCGTGGCGCCCGATCTCGTGGGCTTCGGCCGCTCGGACAAGCCGGGCGACATCGCGTTCTACTCATACGACCGCCACGTCGAGCTCGCGGGGACGCTGCTCGAGGATCTCGACCTCAACGGTGCGACGATCGTGGTGCACGACTGGGGCGGCCCGATCGGCCTGCGGCTGGCCGTCGAGCATGCTGAGCGCATCGACCGCCTGGTGATCCTCGACACGGGCCTGTTCAACGGGCACCAGAAGATGACCGACGCCTGGCTGGCGTTCCGCGACTTCGTCTCGCGCACCGAGGATCTGCCCGTGGGCATGCTCGTCCGCGGCGCGTGCAAGAACGACCCCGGCGACGAGGTCATCGCGGCCTACGACGCGCCCTACCCGAACGCCGCCTCCAAGGCCGGCGCGCGCGCCTTCCCGCTGCTGATCCCGCAGACTCCAGACGCACCCGGTGCAGCCGCCGGCCAGCAGGTGATCGACGCGCTGCACGCCGATGAGCGCCCGACGCTCATGCTCTGGGCCGACTCCGACCCCGTTCTGCCGCTCGCCGTGGGCGAGCGCTTCGCCTCCTCGATCGGGCGCCCCGCGCCACACACGATCGAGAACGCGAGCCATTTCCTGCAGGAGGACCAGGGGCCGCTGATCGGCGGCCTGATCGCCGACTGGCTCATCGGCGCCTGAGCAGGGCGCCTGAGCAGCGTCCTGGACAGCGTCCTGCGCACCATCCGCTTCAGTCGCCGGTGACCTCTGCTATCTGCGGCTGCTCGGTGGCGGGCTCCAGGGAGGGCTCCAGGCCAGGCTTCGAGCGGGCGGCCCGCAGCTCATACGCGCGCCGCGTGGTCACGTCCGCGCCCGCCAGCACCCTGTCGGCCTTCATCGCCCGCGTCATGCCCTCCGACAGCGCGCGGGGCAGCACGGCTGCGAGCACGTTCGTGCGCTTGGCCGACTTCGGCACCCACACGTCGACGATCCCGAGCTGGAGAGCCTCGACGATCGCCTCGGCGACGTCTGTCGGCTCGAGGGTCGCCATCCCGCGCGCCTCGCCGAGGCCCGCGCCGAGCTCGGTGTTGACGACGAACGGCATCACGTAGCTGACGTCGATGTGGGCGCCCATCAGGCGCAGCTCGCCGCGGATGGCCTCAGTGAGACCGACGACCGCGTGCTTGGTCGCCGAGTAGGTCGCGCCGCCCGGCGCGCCGAACTTGCCGGCCTGCGAGGAGATGTTGACGATGTGGCCGCGGTCGCGGGGAATCATGCGCTCGAGCGCGAGCTTCATACCGAGGATCACGCCGTGGAGGTTGATGTCGACCATGCGCCGTGCCGTGAGGTCGTCCTCGTCGATGAAGCGGCCCACCTGCATGATCCCGGCGTTGTTCACCAGTACGTCCAGCGGCCCCAGCTGCTCCTCGGCGCCGTCCAGGAAGGCGCTGAACGACTCCCTGTCGGTCACGTCGAGCGGCAGGGCCACGGTGCTGGCGCCGAGCTCGCCGGCCGTCTGGCGGGCGGCCTCGAAGTCCACGTCGCCGATCGCGACCCTCATGCCTTGGCGCAGGAACGCCTCAGCCGTGGCGCGCCCGATTCCGCGAGCGGCGCCGGTGATCGCCGCGGTCTCTCCGGCGAGGATGCGGGGCTGCCTGGCCATGTGTTCCTCCTGAGGGTGGGCTGGTGGATGAAGCCGGGCCTGAACGCTAGCGCGCCGCCACGGTGGAGGCTCCACGGGGTGGTAGTAGGCTGATTGCATGCCTTTCTTCAAGTTCGAGGGACAGCGCATCGCATACACCGAGTTCGGTGGCGGTCCCGCGGCGATCACTGCGGCGGGAGGGCGCGGGCGCACCGCGAGGAGCGCGCAGGCGAGTGCCCGGCCGCTGATCCTCCTGCACGGACTGTTGCTCTCCCAGGAGATGCACCGCCCGCTGGCGGAAGACCTGGCAGCGTACGGCAACCGAGTGATCACGATCGATCTGCTCGGACACGGCCAGTCGGACCGCCCGCGCGACATGTGGCGCTACTCGATGCCGGTCTACGGCGATCAGGTGGTCGCGCTGATGGACCACCTCCAGCTCGAGCAGGCGGTCGTCATGGGCACCTCGCTGGGCGCCAATGCGGCGCTCGAGGTCGCCTCCAAACGGCCTGATCGGCTTCGGGGCCTGGTCATCGAGATGCCCGTGCTCGACAACGGCCTGCTCGGCAGCGCGCTCGCTTTCACCCCCCTGCTCGTCTCGCTCACCTTCGGCGAGCCCGTGATGAAGCTGCTCGCGCGGGTCACCCGCGCGGTGCCGCGCGGGTGGCTGCCGCACTACGGCAACGTCATGCTCGACGTCGTGCGCCAGGAGCCCGGACCGGGCGGCGCGCTGCTCCAGGGCCTGTTCTTCGGGCGCATCGCCCCTCCCCGCCGTGAGCGCGCCACGTTCCACACGCCGACGCTGGTGCTCGGCCATCCGCGCGATCCCGTGCACCCCTTCTCCGACGCTGGGACGCTCGCCAAGGAGATGCCCAACGCGCGGCTGCTGGAGGCCAACTCGCTGGTCGAGCTGCGCATGCGGCCCGAGCGTCTCACCGGGGAGATCGCTTCGTTTCTCGACGAGGCCTGGGCCCGACCAGCGGCGGCCGGTCGGCGGGCCAAGCGTCCGCGTCCGGCGAAGAGCCCTGCGAAAGGTGCGCGCAGCCTCTCTGGCTAGTGTCTTGAGGACACTAGCCGACGGGGAAGAGTTCTATTTCGTTGACGCTCACGTGCCCCGGCGCTTCGGGTGTTCCGACCGAGGCGGCCGGTGCGTGGCTTATCCACAGGGTCACGAAGCTGAACGCCGTGTTCGAGTCTCGCAGGGTGATGCGCAGGTGCTTCTTCTTGACGACCTCATAGCGGCTCAGCGCAACCCACGCCCGGTCTGTGATCGAGGCGGGCGCGGTGTGCCCGTTGGCGCCGAACACCTGCACCGTCATCCCGGGTGTGGAGGTCACCAGCTTGATCGCCGACAGCTTCCGGCGGCTCTTCAGATTGATGAGCACTCCCTCGGCCATCTTCGGGGCGCTCGCCGGCTCGACGCGCGCGGTCCAGGCCGTCGCATTGTCGCCGTCGATCGCAAGGCTCGGGTCGCCGAAGTCGCTGGCCGGATAGGAGTACGGGTTGTACGTGGATGCGGCGTTCGTGTCCAGCAGGATCGCCGCGGGCAGGGATTCAGGCGTCGTGGCGCCGCCGGACGGGGCGATCGCCGGCGTGGTCGTGGTCGAGGTGTTGCTCGGGGCGCCGGTCGACGGCGATATGGGGCTGGTCGCGGACGGGAATTTCAGCGTGGTCGTGGACGGGAATTTCGGCGTCCTCGTCGAGAGCGGGATCTTCGGCGGTTTCACCCTGGGGAGGGTCAGCCCGGGTGTGCCGGCGCTCGGAGATCCCGGAGTGACGGGCGTGGTCACACCGGGCGTCGCCGGCGCCGGTGTCGTGGTCTGGGCGACGGTCGTGGTCACCGTGGCGGGCCTGTGCTTGCCTTTGCTCAGCGCGGCATACCCGGCAGCGGCGGCTCCGAGGACGAGCACCGCGGTGACACCCAGGATCGTGGCGGCCGATCGCGCGCTGGACAGGCCGAGGCTGCCGCGGGCTCCGGCGCCGCATTGCAGGCACCAGTCCTGGCCGAGCGCCATCGGGGCGCCGCACTTGGCGCATGTCTGATCCGCGGGCGCCGGCGCCGGGGCGCCAAGCGGCTCGGACGGAGGGCCGGCGACTGCGCCTACCGGCTCCTGCTCGACCGGGACCGCAGGCGGAGAATCGACGAGCATTGGAGCCACAGCCTGGAATTCTAGCTCCACGGCGGGAGGGAGCGTGCGGGTTGTCCCTGCGGCGCTCGTCTCAGCGAGGCGCGGGCGGGCCGGCCAGCGGGGGGATGGGCACGATGTCCCGGCCCGTGGGCCGCAGCTGCTCATCGAGCTCCAGCTGCCAGTAGTAGCGGGTGAACGTCATGCCGGAGCGGAACTCGCCCACGTGCGGCGCGAGCGTCTCGCCGGCCGCCATGCGCACGATCAGCTCGGGGTAGGTGCGGCCTGGGAGGGCCGCGTACACGGGCGCGGGGAAGGCGCCGCCGAAGCGGGTGTTGACGTCGGTGATCCCGAGGCCTGTCTCCGGGTCGCGGAACACCTGGACGGTGGCCGGGCCGGATACCCGCAGCGCCTCCATCGTCCGGCGCCCGAGCTCGATCAGCTCTTCGTCGTGGATCACTTCGCCCTTGATCGACTCGCCACCGCGCGACTCGAGCATCGTGCGCGGAATCGCGTTCAGGCAGCGACCGTCGAGATCGCCCAGGCAATCGATCGACAGCTCGGGGCCGTTCATCGCGCGCTGCACCATCGTCGCCTCGGCGACATAGTCGATGAAGAAGCGTGCCTGCATGGCGCTCTGAGCCAGATGGATCGAGCGGGCGCCCGAGCCACGGCGCGGCTTGACCATCACCGGGTAGTGCAAGCCGTCGAGATCCGCATCGGGCAGGACGGTCGGCGGCGAGGGCAGCGAATGCTTCTGCAGTAGGAGGTGGGCCTCGTACTTGTCGTAGGTCGCGCGGGCGACCTCGCTGGAGGGAACGAGCGCAGGCAGGCGCCCCTCCTCACGAGCGCGGGCGAGGATCTCGATGTCGAGATCGGTCAGCGGCAGTACCGCCCCCACCCCGTGCTGCTCGCACAGGCTCTGCAGGGCGGGGATGTAGTCGGGGTCGTCGACCAGCGGGACCGCGCCGCGCACGTGCGCGGCGTACTGGGCGGGAGCCAGCGGCGAGGGGTCGGCCACCACGGTTCTCGTCAGGCGGGCAAAGCAAGAGACGATGTCGTAGCGCTTGCCCGCGCCGGTGAGCAGCACCGCGGGAGGCTTCACAGCTTCCCCTCCCAGCCGCCGGCCTGCCCCTTGTAGAGGCCCGAGCCGCCGAGCACCATCGCGATGGTGCGCCACAGGATCCTCACGTCCAGCGCCGGCGAGCGATGCTCGATGTAGTAGAGGTCGAGCTCGATCCGCTGCGCCCACGGGAGCGTCGCGCGGCCGTTGACCTGCGCCCATCCGGTGATCCCCGGCTTGAGCGCGAGGCGGCGGCGTTGGCGCTCTGAGTACTGCTCGACCTGGACCGGCAGGGTGGGACGCGGGCCGATCAGCGACATCTCCCCGCGCAGCACGTTGACGAGGTTGGGCAGCTCGTCGAGCGAGGTTCTGCGCAGCACCGCCCCCACGCGCGTGATGCGCGCGTCGTTCTCGTTGATCGCCAGCCCCGCCCCGATGTGCTCGGCGCCGTCGACCATCGTGCGCAGCTTGAGCACGTCGAACGGGTGGCCTTCCAGGCCGATGCGACGTTGGCGGTAGATCACCGGGCCAGCACTCTCGAGACGGATCGCGAGCATCGCCAGGACGAGCACGGGCGAGCTCAGCACGAGTACGAGCCCGGACACCGCGATGTCGACGATACGCCGGATCACCGCCCGGACAATAGGACTCCCACTGCCCCACTGACGGGCGGGAGCCTCTCAGCGGGTCCCCTCGGCCGCTTCCCAGGAGGCCGAGGTGCCGTGGCGCAGCCAGTCCCACAGGCCGGCTGCGGGCGAGGCCGTGCTGAGGACGTAGTAGCGCGCGATCAGCAGCGGCCGTGCGCGCACTGCGCCGGCCAGCGACGCCGCGAGCAGCAGCGCGAGCTGCAGCGCAAACGTGACCACGTACAGCGGTCTCGCGCCGGCGGCGAGCAGCGCGGCGTTCGCCGCCAGGGCGAGCAGGTGCAGGGCGGGCGTGCTGTAGCGCAGCAGCCGGTGGGAGACGATCATCAGCGCGTACCCCGGTGGATAGCCGCGCGGCGAGAGCATGCCGCCGCGCAGGATGATCGGCCAGGTGTGGCTCATCATCCGTCGCTTGCGCGCGAACTCGCCGGCGAGCGACGGAACCATCTTCTCGCTCGCTCGCGCGCTCGGCACGTACACGGCGCGCAATCCCCGCTTGACCATGCTGAACGGCAGCGAGAGGTCGTGGCCCATGATGGGGTCGACGACCATGTAGGAGCTCCGCCTGGTCGCGTAGATCGCCCCGTTGCCCGCCGTGATCGAGCTCAGCCGCGACTCGAGCGCGCGGACGGCGAGCTCATAGCGCCAGTACACGCCCTCCTGGTTTCCGGCTGCCGCGCCCGTCGCGGCCTGCGTGAAGCGGACCTGCCCGCAGGCGTAGCCCACCCGCGGATCGCCGAACGCGCCGACGAGGGCGCTCGCCGCGCCGGCCTCCCACAGCGCGTTGGCGTCCGAGAAGGCGACGATCTCGCCCCGCGCCCGCTCGACGGCCGCGTCCTGCGCTCGGATCTTGCCGCCACGGGGAAGCTCCAGCACGAGATCGGCTCCGGCCTCGCGGGCGCGCGCAGCGGTCGCGTCCGAGCATCCGTCGCACGCGACGATCAGCTCCAGCCGCTCGCGGGGATAGTCGAGGCTGAGCGCGTTGGCGACCTTCGCGGCGATCACCTCCTGCTCGTCGTGGGCCGCGACGATCACCGACAGGGAGGGGAGCTCGCCCGCGGTCGATCGAGCTCCCGGCGAGGCATCGGCCGCCGGGAGCCGGGGCGAGCTGCGCCGCAGCACGCGTGCGAGCAGCGCGAGCGCGAGCGCATATCCGAGGTGCGTCCAGACGATCAGCCCCACCGACAGCCAGAAAGCGATCTCCAGCGCGGTCCTCATCGCGTGCGATTCTCGCGCAGAAGCGCCTCATAGAGCTCGAGCGTGCTCTGCGCGACGGCATCCCACGAATACGGGCCGGCGGCGGCGGCGCGCGCGCGCTCGGCCATCTCCGCACGGGCGCCACGGTCGTCCAGCAGCTCGCGAAGCGCGCCGTGCAGAGCCCCGGCGTCACCGGCCGGAAAGGTGCGCGCCGCGCCGGTCGCGGCTATCTCGGGGAAGCCGCCGACGTCACTGAGCAGCAGCGGCTTGCCGAACGCGAGCGCCGTGAACAGCACGCCCGACTGATCGATCTCGCGGTACGGCAGCACGACGAGCTCGGCGCGGCGGAAGTACGCGGGCAGCTCGCCGTCGCCGATGAAGCGCGGCACGAAGCGCACGCCCGCGGGCGCTTCGCTCTGCAACGCGGAGATGTCCATACGGGGCATGCCCGCGATCCACAGCTCGGCGTCCTCGATCCCCTTCCAGGCCTCGAGCAGCAGGTCGATGCCCTTGTAGGGTCGCATCAGGCCGAAGCACAGCACCACCGGCTCCTCGGTGTGAAACGGCGCAGGCGCGTCGGCCCCCTGTTCGTTGCCGGCCAGGTGCTCGAACGCGCCGTGCGGGATCACGTGCACGCGCGCCGGGTCGATCCCCAGCTCGCCGGTCAGGCGCAGTGCGCCGTGCGCGGTGTGCACCACGACGGCGTCGAAGTGCTCGTACAGCCGCCGCTGCGCCTCGCGCTGGCCCGGTCGGGGCTCGCGCGGAAGCACGTCATGCGCCGTCAGCACCAGCGGCGGGCGGTCGCGCGCCGCTGAGCGCCTGGTGGGCAGCAGCAGGCCGTCGAGATGCTGGACGGAGAGCCATTGGAAGTGCACGACGTCCGCGGCGCGCGCGGCGTGGCGGTAGCGCAACATGTCGGGGACGTGCTCGGCGAGCTTCACGAGACGACGCGCGCGAGCGCCGGGCACCCGGGCGGCGGCCCGGTAGAAGGCCTCGTGGCGCTCGTAGCCCTCCGGACGGGCGACCGGGCCGTGGGCGAACCGGCTCGTGAACAGCTCCACATCGGCTCCCGCCGCGGCCAGCGCACGGCAGAGGGCGTGATCGTAGGGCGGCGTGTAGGCGGAGGGATCGACGACGTGGACGCGCACTCAGACGGACAATAGGCGCGGCTGGGGCGACAATGGGCGCATGACCCCCGCCGAGATGCACGAGCAGACCCGCGCACAGGCGCCCGACATCGAGCTGAGCTACTGCGTGGTCAACACCTCCCAGCGGGAGCTGTTGGTGCGCGGCCTGGACGCGATCGCTCGCGAGCGCGAGAGCCTTCCGTTCGCGTCCGAGGTGCTCGTGCTCGACAACGGATCGCGCGACGGGTCCGCCGAGGCAGCGCGGGCACACCTCGCCGTCGATGAGACGATCGCGCTGGAGCGCCGGCGCGGCAAGGGGGTGAACGACTCCGAGCTGTTGCGGCGGGCGCACGGGCGCTATGCGCTGCTGTTGAACGAGGACTCAGAGCTTCGCCCCGGGGCGAGCCTGGCGCTCTGGCGTGCGCTCGAGGAGCGACCCGCCGCTGCCTGCGCGGGCGCGAGGCTGCTGCGCCCCGACGGCGCCGCGCAGGCGTCCGCGTGGCGCTTTCCCACGCCGCTCACCGCCCTCGCGGGAGCGCTCTTCCTGCACCGTCCGATCACCGTCCAGAGCAGGGGGGAGCGCACGCGCGAGGTCGACTGGTGCCAGTCTGCCGCGCTGCTCGTCCGGCGCGAGGCGGCCACGGAGGTGGGCTACCTGGACCCCGACTTCTTCGTGTACTCCGACGAGGTCGACTTCGCCCGGCGCCTGCGCGACGCGGGCTGGCTCAGCGTGTACGTGCCCGAGGCGGTGGCGGTCCACCACGAGCAGCTCTCCACCGACGCGGTCCCCGAGCAGCGGATCGTCGAAATGTCGCGCAACCGCGATCTGTACATGCGCAAGCACCACAGCTCGGCCTCGGCGCGCGCGGTGCGCTGGCTGACCGCCTGGACCTACGCGCTGCGCGCGCTCGCGGCGCTGCTGGCGCCCGGCCGCTCCCCGCGGCGCTACTGGCGCCACGTGACCGCGTCGCTGATGCCCGAACGCGGCGAGGGCCTGCGCGAGGCCGCCGACCGCTACAACTGCTCCTAGTTCCCCGCCGCTCAGACGTCGCGCAACGGGTCCTCGGCGTAGGCCTCGACGTCGCCGTGACGAGCCCGGAAGGCGTTCACGCGGCGGTGGCCGTCTGTGAGCAGGGCCCTCGCCCCGACCCGCTCGTGCGGGTGGAAGAAGCGCGTGAGCAGCAACGCCCCGGGAACGAGCGCGAGCCATGCGATTCGCGACGCGAGGCCTCCGAGTCCGTGGGTGGGCAGCAGCAGCTCGCCCGAGACCGCCACACCGGCGAGGATCACCGCGAGCTGCACCAGGCGCCTCCATTCGAAGCCGACCTTGAAGAGGCCTCGTGTCAACGCGTACATGACGGCGAGCATGACGGCGTAGGCGCCGCACAGCGCGATCCCCGCGCCCTCGATGCCCAGGCCGGCGCCCGCTGCGGGGACGAGCAGGACGAGGAGTGCGACGTTCACCGCGAGGCCGGCGGCGGCGGCGGGGAAGTTGCGCGAGGTGACCCGTGCGCGGCCGGCGATGGCGACGAACACCAGATACAGCCCGTACAGCGCCCAACCGAGCGCGAGCCACGGAAGCGCGCGGTAGGCGTCGAAGAACCTGTGGGCGGCGAGCAGGCTCACCATCCAGCGCCCCAGCAGCGCGACGGCGCAGACGACCACGCCGGTGGCCAGCGCGTAGTAGGTGGTGACGAGCGAATAGAGCCGCGCTGCCTCCTCGTCGCTCTCAATCGAGTAGGCGAGCGGCGGCCAGGCGTACTGGAACCCTCGCACCGCCACGAACACGACCGTGGCGAGCTTGATGGCCACCGCGTACAGGCCCGCTGCGTTGTGGGAGTAGACCCTGTAGAGGTAGAAGCGGTCGGCGACCTGCAGGGCGTAGACGCTCGCGTCGGCCGGGACCGTGGGCAGTCCGAAGCGGAGCATCGCGCGCAGGTCTGTGACCGACCGGCGATCGGCCAGCAGCCGCAGCGAGAAGCGCCGGCGCAGCACCCACCACAGGCAGATCACCACGACGGTGGAGGCCGCGAAGTTGCCCAGGAGCAGGCCGCGGGCGCCCTGGTGGGCAAAGACGACCAGCGCGACCGTGAAGAGCACCGTCATCGCCACGTTTGCACCCGAAGCGAGGACGTAGGCGCGCGCGCGCGCGTCGACCCGCAGCTGCGCATAGGCCATCTCCAGATTGGTGAACGCCCACAGGCCGAGCACTGCGCAGTCGAGCAGCAACGGGTCGTGGATGTTCAGCAGCAGGTGAGAGAGCTCGCCGGCGAAGGCCAGCGCCACGAGCGCCGCAAGCGTCGTGGTCCACGCGACCGCTGCGGTGGCCGTGCGCGCGATCCGCTCACGCCGCTCGGTGTCCTCGTCGTCGAAGTAGAAGCGGATGAACGCCTCGCCGATCCCCACGCGCAGCAGGATGCTGGCCAGGATGACCGCCGTCAGCAGCGATTCGGCCGCGCCATACGCTTCCGGGCTGAGGTGATGCGTGTAGAGCGGCAGCGTGAGCAGCGCGAGGCCCTTGGCGACGATGTCCCCGAACTGGTACGCCGCGCCGGTGCTGATCAGGCGCTTGAGGTAGCCGAGCACGGCTCAGAAGCTACTGGCCTCTTCGGCCCGCGCTCCACGCGCGAGCGCCACGCCGACCGCCAGGATCGCCCAGGTGAAGGGGTCCTCGAGGAAGTCGGCGTAGGTCCACGTGTGCAGCACCAGCGCGGCGAAGCAAGCGGCGAGCGCGATCCGCGGCGGCGAGCGCCCGGCTCCCCTGAACAGGACGAGGAAGGCGGCGAGGAGCAGCGACAGGTACACCGTCAGGCCGACGATCCCCTGCTCGGCGGCGACCGTCACCGGAATCGTGTGCGACGCGGAGGTCGCGTTCGCGGCCGTCGTTTCGCTGTGGTGCTTGTACTCCGTTTCGAACGACCCCGAGCCGAAGCCCTCGAGCGGGCGTTTGGCGAACAGATCGAGGCCGCCCGAGATCAGCTTGGTCCGTCCGCTCGTGGCGTTGCTCGTGGAGCCCCTCGAGCCCTTCAGGCCGAAGTGCAGGCTGGCCGGCGCAAGCAGCACGAGGGCCACGGCGAGCGCCGCGAGCCCGAGCGATGCATACAGCGTGCCACGCACGTCCCAGCGCACGGCGGCGAGCACCGCCAGACCGAGCAGCAGCGCCGCGATGCTCGATTGGGAGAAGCTCGTCACCAGGGCCCCGAGCAGCCAGGCGAGCGCGGCGGCCCCCAGCAGGATGTCGCGCCGGCGCGCGCTCCACAGCACGACGGTGCTCACCGCGATCATCACGAGCGCCAGGAACCGCCCGTAGATGTTCGGGTCGAAGAACAGGGAGTTGACCCGGAAGTAGTTGTCGTACTGATTGGCAGCCACGACCTTGGGGTTCAGGAACAGCGACTTGCGGGCGTACTCGATGAAGCCGATGCCCGCGAACAGGACCGCCAGCGCGACCGCCACCCCCAGGCACCTCAGCAGCAGCTCGCGCCTCCAGCGCACGTCGCGCAGCAGCAGGAAGAGGAGCGCGAAGGGAATGTAGAAGAACGCGACGTTCTCGGCGGCTCTTGCATGGTCTGAGGAGTAGATCGCCTGCAGCGCATACAGGCCGACGGCGGCGAGGAGCAGCCGCTCTAGTCCACGCGGCGTGCTCCACAGCCAGGAGGGCAGCTTCGCGGGGGTGCTCGCAGCCTCGAGCGCGGGGGACCCCCCCGCTTCGCGGCCGGCCGGCGCCGACACGGTGGCGGACGTGCCCAGCTCTGCTGCCGCCGTGCTCCGCCGCGTCGTCACTCGCGCAAGGACGTGGGCGATCGTGCCGGCCGCGACCACGAGGTAGAGGGGGATCAGCAGGTTCACCGTCTTGCCGTCGGCCGAGATCGGCACCCTGAAGGGGAGCGCGAAGATCGCGAGCAGCGCGAAGGCGTCGTCGTAGCAGCGCATCACGAGCACGAGCGCCGCGATCACCACGAGCGCGACCACCAGCCCGATCGCGATGGTCGATGCGCCGGGCAGGCTCGTGGCCAGAGCCACCCCCGAAGCGCTGTTCACGGGTGCACCAGGGTGAAGCTCCGCGGCGAGAGAACCGGCCGATCCTGTTTACGCAGGCCGACACGCACACGGTATTCGCCCGCCGAGGCGAGAGGACCGTGGATGACGGGCACGAGGATCGCCCTGCCCGCGGGACTCCTGATCACGTCGTTGCGAGAGGCGCTTCCCCGCCGCCCGTTCCAGCGCAGGGAGAACTGTTTGTAGCGGGCCACCGGGTGATCGCGAACGAGCGTCGCCACCACGTCGCCGTTGGCGTTGATGATCGTGACCGTGACCTCGTCTGCGTGGGCGAGCTTGAACGAGATCTGCTCCAGTTTCATGCGGCCGCTCGAGGTCGGGGAGAAGCGGGGCGACAGTTCGAATTTCTGAACCGACGTGGGGGTGTGCTTGAGCCGTTGCGTCACGAAGAACGCCCCAAGGCAGGCGAGGACCAGCAGCACGAACACTGTTCGTGCCAGTGGGTCGGTCCCCAGTGCCTGGGTCCGGCCCGCGGCCGACGCGCCGCCCGGCGCGGCAGGAACCTCGCTCAATCCTCGCCGCCAAGCGCGAACCGCTCGACCGTGTCCGAGCGCAGCCCGAGGCGCAGCGTCTCGAGCGCGAGCACGTCCGCGGGCGCGATATTGCCGAGGTTGCAATCGGTCCCCAAGCGCTTCAGCAGCCACACCTGCTGCTCACGCAGCGGCGCCTCGAAGATCAGGCGCTCGGGGTCGACGGCGTGGACGATCTCGTCGATCAGGCCCGTCCGCACCTCGCCGGTGGCGCGGTAGATTCCGGCGGTCCCAGACTCGCGGGCCTCCGCGATCACCTTCCAGGCGCCCGCCTCGAGATCACGTTCGATCTGTTCCACCCACACATACGGCGCCATGATGAAGTCGGTGTCCTTGCTGCCGACCTCTGCGAGCACGGTGAACTCGCCGGCGAGCCGTTCGATCAGCTCGTGCTTGGCTTTCGGCTCGAGCGCGATCGTGCCGTCGGAGACCTCGACGTGGCGCAGCCCGAGCTCGCGCAGCCATTCGATCAATCCCTCCACCCTGCCCTGACGGATGGCCAGCTCGGTCAGGGTGCCACCGAGCACCACGGGGATGCCGTGATGCTCATAGCGATCGAGCTTGGCCCGCAGGTTGGCGCTCACCAGCGCGGTGCCCCAGCCGAGCTTGACCACGTCGACGGCGTCGCCCGCGACCTCCAGCAGCCCGTCGACCTCCGCGACCGACAGTCCCCTATCGATCACGTGGGTGATTCCGTGCTCACGCGGCTTGGCGGAGCGTGCCGGGATGTCGAGAAAGGCGGCTATGGAAGCTTTGCGGCCGTGTCGGCGCCGACTATGACCACCACGCTCGCCGAGCCCGCGAGCGCTGCGACCGCCGGTTCCATCGGCTGCACCTGATTGACGGAAAGCGAGCGAGCAACACCTTCCGCAGCGGGCTTCTGGCCGCTTGCGTACTCGACCACGGTCGTCTGGTTGGCGCCGGGTGGGCGACCGCTCAGAGCGTTGGCCTGTGAGTAGCCGCTCTGCTGCAACTGCCCCGAGACGCGGTGGGCCAGGCCTGCCTTTTCGGTTCCGTTGAGCACCGTGACGATCGTTTCAGCGGGATTCCCTGCCTGCGCGGTGGTGTTGGCGCTCGATTTGGAGGAGGCTTTCGTGTGGGGCTTGGCATGCGTCTTGCCGACGTTGGCCACCGTGCCGGTCGAGGACGTCGTCACGCCCTTGCCCGACGATCCGCCCAACGAGGTGAGCGCCAGGGCCAGAGCCGCTGCAACGACGACGACCCCGCCGATGATCAACGCCATCCTGGCACCCGAGGTGCGTCGCGGCGCCCTGCGCGAACGCCGCTCCTGAGCGCTCGAGCCGAGCGGTCGGCGATCGCCCGACGCGCTCCTCGCGCGGACGGACTGCGCGGCGACGACCGGGGATTGAGGATCGCTTCGTCTCGTCCCCGCGGGCCCCGGGGGAGCGGGTGGACGCCGCGGCGGCGTCGGCACGGGTGGGCTGGGGGCTCGCGGGGTGCCTGTGGCGCCCGCGGCGGCGGTCGCGGGCGGAGGCGACCGGGGAACGGCCGGATGCGCAGCCGGCCCCGGGGTGGGCGGGAGCGGTGGAACCGACGGCGCGGCGGGCGCCGGATGAGGACTCGCTGGTGGAGCGGGGCTCGTTGGAGAAGGAGGGCCTGTTGGAGGAGGAGCGCTCGTTGGGGAGGGAGGGCTTGTCGGGGAAGGCTGTGTGCCCGGGATCCCCGCTGGCGCCGCGGTCGTGGCCGGGCGCACCTGCTGCGCGACACCGGCCGCGGAGGCGGGCGTGCCGATCGGGACGGGAGCACCGGGGCGAGCAGAGGGCATCGGCTGACCGGGCGCTCCCGTGATGGCGGGCGCCCCGGGTTGACCCGGCGCCAGCGGGGTGCCGGGCATGGCCGGCTGGCCGGGGGTCGCCTGGGCGGGAACGCCGGGGATGGCCTGGCCGGGAACGCCGGGCGTACCGGGCTGCTGAGGCGGCACCGGCGCAATGGGCGTCCCCACCGCGCTCACCGTCTGGCCGGCCGCGGCCGCGACGGCGGGCTGAGCAGGTGGCCCACCGACGACGCGCGTAGCGGGACCTGCGCCGCCGGCGGCGGCAGCGGCGGCGGCGGCGGCGGCGGCGGCGGCGGCGGCGGCGGCGGCGGCGGGACTGTGGATTGGAGCCGCCCGGGGCATCGGACGGACCGCCTGGGCTCCAGGGGCCTGCTGCTGGAGTCGCGCGGCTGCGGCGGCGGCGACGCGCTGCTCCGCGTCGGCGTCGCGCTCGGGCGCCCGTCCGGCCCACTCGCGCAGGCGCTTGAGCTCGCGAGCCTGCGAGAAGACGAGCAACGAGAGCACGGAGATGCCGA
>JADGPK010000083.1 GCA_017882445.1 Solirubrobacteraceae bacterium | reverse complement strand
GCCCTGCCGTCGCGGCTGTCCGCGACGCCGACGCACCGCCGCTCACGCTGATCGACGTGGGCTGTGGCTACGGCCGCGACAGCCGCTACCTGGCGGCCGTCGTGAGTTCGCGGCGGCTCTCGCCGCCCTTGTCCGCTCCGGCGCCTCATCTTTCTGAGCACGCTCTCGCCGCGCGATCCGCGGCACTACGCGGTGGGCGAGTCGGTGCTGGGTGAGGAACGCAGCTGGGTGGAGCAGGTCTACCTGCACTTCTGCACGGCCGATGAGCTGACCGCCGACTTCTCAGCCTTCACCGTGCTCGATCTGGAGGAGCGATCCTACGACGAGCACAACACGGGCGGCGTCGTCCACCGCCACGCGAGCTGGTTCCTGGAGGGCCGGCGGCGCTGAGGCCCGCGCGGCGCATGGCGAGGTGATTCCGCGCGGTCGCTCACTCTTGACCAGCGGGACCGTGGGCCGGCCGGCGGTGTACCTTCAGAAGGGGATGGGGCCGTCCCGCGGAAGATGCGGGACGGCCCCATTGGGGGAGGAGAGCTGTCCGGTGGGGGTCGGAGCGGGGGGATGCTCCGTGGGTCAGTTGGACGCAGGCTCCTCCTGTACCGCCATGCCCAAGTAGGCAGCCTTGGTCATGGGGTTTTCAAGCACGTCATGGCCCGTGCCTTCGAGCACGACCTGCCCGGTCTCGAGAACGTAGGCGTAGTCGGAGATCTGCAGGCAGTGGTGCACGTTCTGCTCGACCAGTAGGATCGTGAGGCCGAGGTCTCGCAGCTGCCGGACCACCATGAAGATCTCCTGGATGACGATTGGGGCGAGGCCGAGGGACGGCTCGTCCATGAGCAGGATGCGAGGGCTCGACATGAGCGCCCGCGCGACGGCGATCATCTGCTGCTCGCCGCCCGAAAGCGTGCGGGCCACCTGGGTCTCGCGCTCCTTGAGGCGCGGGAACAGCGTGAACACCTTGTCAAAGTTCTCGCTGCGCTCGGCCTTCGCCCTCTTGTGCGCCGATCCCACGAGCAGGTTCTCGTAGACCGTCATGTCGGGGAAGAGTCGGCGCCCCTCGGGCACCTGCACGACACCAGCGCGCACGATCGCGTGGGCGCTCATCTTGGTCAGGTCCGTGTCCTCGAACATGACCGTGCCCGAAGTAGGTTTCGTCATCCCGGAGACGGCGTTGATCATGGTGGACTTGCCGGCGCCGTTGGCGCCGACGATGCCCACGATCTGGCCCTCACCGACATCGATTGAGACGTCGTCGAGGGCGCGGAACATCCCGTACTTGACGACGATATTCTTGACGCTAAGCAATTGAGGCCTCCTCACCAAGATAGGCCGCGTGAACGGCCGGGTTGTTGAGGATCTCCTCGGGTGTGCCTTCGGCGATCTGCGACCCGAAGTCGATCACAATGCACCTGTGCGATAGGTTCATGACGAAGCGCATGACGTGCTCGACGATGATGCAGGTGATGCCCTCAGTGTTCAGCTGACGAACGAGCTGGAGCATCACGTCGACCTCGGTCGAGGTGAGCCCGGCAGCCACCTCGTCGAGGAGGAGCAGCTTGGGCTCGGTGGCCAGCGCCTTGGCGATCTCCAGGCGCTTGAGTTGGAGCAGGGTGAGCTCCTTGGCCAAGGTGTCGGCCTTCGGAGTAAGGCCTACGCGCTCGAGCATCTCGCGCGCCTTGGCCTCAGCCTGACGGCCCGCGCCCACGTTGACGAAGGCGCCGATCATCACGTTCTCGGTCGCGGTGATGTCCGGGAACGGCTGCACCACCTGGAACGTACGGGCCAGCCCCTTGCGGCAGACCTTGTTGGCCTTGAGCCCATCGATGCGCTCGCCGTTGAAGGCGATCGTGCCGGCCGAGGGCCTGAGGGCGCCCGACAGCATGCTGAAGGTCGTCGTCTTGCCCGAGCCGTTCGGCCCGATGAGGCCGATCATCTCGCCTTCGTTCACCTCGAAGCTGAGATCGTTGACCGCGACCAGACCGCCGAAGCGGCGGGTGAGCCCGCGGACTTCGAGCATGGCGGTCACGAAGCCTCACCACCTTGGCTGTCGACCAGCGGCGTGGCGCTGCGGTGTTGCCAGCGCTGACGCAGCCGGGCGACCGCGCCTATGATGCCGAAGGGCATGAACAGCATGGTCAATACCATCACAACGCCGGAGAGCAGCAGCTGCGACCCCGGGAGGGAGTTGCCGAGCTGACCTCGCGCGATCTCAGAGAGAGGCACGAGCAGCACGGCTCCCACCACCGGGCCCCACGTGGTGCCCAGCCCGCCGACGATGGCGTAGATGAGGATCTGCACGGAGACGACCTCGCCGAACACGCTGCGCGGCCCGACGTACAAGAAGTACTGGGCGTAGAACACGCCGCCCACGGCGCAGAGTACGCCACTCATCACGTTGGCCTTGATCTTGGCCTTCACGGTGTCGACGCCGAGGGCCTCGGCGGCATCTTCGTTCTCGCGCACGGCGATGAGCTGGTAGAAGAAGCGCTTGCTCTTGTACCACTGCGTGAGCAGCAGGATGAAGACGACCATGAGCACGCCCATGTAGAAGTAGCCGCTCTGGCCGGCGAACTGCATGTAGGCCAGACTGTTGCCGCGATACTCCATCTGCATGCCCCCGGCGCCGCCGAGCGCGGGAATGTTGCTGACCACGTAGACGGCGGCCTCGGTGAGGGCGATCGTCACGAGGGCGAAGTAGGCGCCCTTCAGCGCGTAGCGGAACACGATCCAACCGATGAACGCCGCCGCCGCCGCCGAGAGCGCGATCGCCACGAGCAGGCCCACCCATGGTGTGAGGGCGAACCGGTTGACGAGGTAGGCTACGGTATAGGCGCCGATCCCCATGTAGAGGCCGTTGCCGAGCGAGTGCTGCCCCGCGTAGCCGCCGATGATGTTCCAGGCGCAGGCGAGGAACGCCCAGATGAGCACGAGGACGGCGATGTGCATGTAGAAGGTGTCGAGGACGAGCGGCAGCAGGCATATCAGCGCGCCGACGACAAGAATCCGGATGTAGGGCATCTTGAGGCTCATGTCTGCCTCTTCGAGAGGACGCCCTGCGGGCGGAACAGCAAGAAGATGATGAAGATCGAGAACGTGAACACGCGCGCCAGCGACCCGGGGAACACCGCGGCGCCGACTGTCTCGGCGAGTCCGATGACGAGCCCGCCGACGAAGCAGCCCACAAGGTTGCCCATGCCGCCGAGCACGACCACGATGAACATGATCAGGCCCAAGAAGACGCCGACGGTCGGCTGCGTGTAGTAGAAGGGGATCATCAGCGAGCCGGCGAGGCCGAGGGTGGCGGAGCCGAGCCCGAAGGCCAGCAGATACGTGCGCGGCACGTCGATGCCCATGAGCGTCGCGGCCGTGGGGTTCTGGGCCGACGCGCGGATGGCGCGGCCCGAGTCGGTGGTCTTGAGGAAGTACCACACCGCGAGGGTGCAGATCACCGAGCCGAAGAGGGCGATCAGCTGTGGGGCGCTGATCACGACCGGCCCGATATGGATGTTCCAGGTCGCGTAGCGTGTGTGCACCGACTGCACGTTGGCGCTGAACAACATCAGCGCGAGGTTCTGCAGGATCAGCGAGACCCCCAGGGTGAGCATGATCTGGTTCATGACGGGGTCTTTGAGGATCGGGCTGATGGTGGCGCGGAAGATCCCGATCCCGAAGAAGAACATGAAGGGCACAGTGACGAGGATGGTGATGTAGGGGTCGATGTGGCCCCAGGCGACCAGGAAGTAAGCAAGGTAGAGGCCCACCATCAAGAACTCGCCTTGCGCGAAGTTGATGATCTTCATGACGCCCCAGATGAGCGTCAGTCCGATCGAGATCAAGGCGAACAGACCGCCAAGCATGATGCCGCTGGCAATCGCCTGGCTGAGCACCGCGCCTGAGAAGTTGAAGTTCATCTAGCAGCTCCCAGTTCGAGCGAGACTACCGGCAAGAGCGTCGGGTCGGAGTGGACCGCGACCCCGGTTGCGAGAGACGGTCGCCGGGGTCGCGGTCCCTGTGCGAGGCAGAGGAGTCAGTGCCTGCTCTGCCCCGCCGATCCTCAGTCGTCAGGGCACGATCAGCTTGCCTGGCGCGGGCAGGGGGAAGAGCGTCTGGAACACGCCCTTCTGGATCTGGACCACGTACAGCGGAGCGCTGGTGATCTCGCCGTCGGAAGTGAAGGTGATTTCCTTGGTCGGGATGACCACTCTGTCGGTGCCGGCGACCATCTTGACGTTGGCGATGGCGTCGCGGAGCTTGGCCTTATCGGTCGTGCCGGCGTCCTCGAGGGCCTTGGCGAGCACATAGACGCCCTGGTAGCCGTCCATGCCGTTGCCGGTCATGTTGTCGCCGTACTTGGCCTTGTAGGCCGCGTTGAGATCTATGGCCAGTTGCGAAGAGTCAGTCGAGAACTCGATCTCGGTGAGCCAATTCTCGGCAGTGGCTCCGAGGGTCTTGATGAATTGCGGATCCACGGTACCGCCGGCGGCGTCGAAGAAGAGCTGCGTCATGCCGAGCGTCTTGGCCTCCTGGGCGATGAGGATGGAATCGTTCAGGTAGGTGGTGGTGAGGACGACGTCCGGGTTGGCAGCCTTGACCTTGCTGACCTGCGTGGTGAGGTCGGCGGATGAAGCCGCGTAGGCGACGTTGGCGACGACCTTGATGCCCTGCTCCGCGGCGTACTTGAGCTGGCCCGCCGAGGTGGACTGACCGAAGTCGGTGTCTTCGTGAAGCAGAGCCACCGTCGTGACCTTGGGGCCGCCCATGCTTTCCATCGCCTTACAGAAGGTGATCTGGTCCCTGGCGTACCACGACGCCAGGTCGCAGATGCGGAAGATGTACTTGTAGCCTTTCTGGGTGATGGCGTCGGCGACGGCCGTGGTGATCAGCATCGGCGTCTGAAAACGCTCGGCAGTCTGAGTCGCCGGCAGGGCCACGCTCGACTGATAGGTGCCGAGGATGGCCGTGACGTTGTCCTGCTGGCAGAGGCGCGTGATCTCGCTGATGCCGACGTCTGGCTTGCCTTGGCTGTCGGCCTCGACGAGCGTGAGCTTGGCGCCGCCCATGGACTTGATGCCCCCGGCGGCGTTGATCTCTTCAACGGCCATCTTGACGCCGCTGATGCACTGGTCACCGAGCTTGGCGAGGTCGCCGCTGATCGGGTACAGCGTGCCGATCTTGATCTCCTTGACCGAGCTGCCGCCCGAGCTGCCGCCCGAGCTGCCGCACGCGGCCACCCCGGCCGCAACGGACATTGCGAGCATGGCGATGAGCGCCACTGCCCAGATTGACGTGCGATGCTTCATGACTCCCCCTGTTGGTCATTGTGGCGCTCTCTGCGCCACGGCTGTGGCCACGACCCCGTGATGGAAGGCGCGCACGAGGAATACGTGCTCGGGACAGCAGCCGGGGACCAGGCACTTGGACCTGCGTGCCCCGGTCGCGCACCGAGTATATCGTCACGCTGCCGTCGAGCGCCTCGACCCGTTCGCGGATCGACTGCAGGCCCACGCCGGAGTGCCCGTTGCTCGCGTGGGCCAGGGCCGCGGGGTCGAAGCCGATGCCGTTGTCGCTAACCGACAGCGAGACGTGTTCGCCGGTGGCGGAGATGTGGAGAACGACCCGGGTCGCGCCGGCGTGCTTGACGACGTTTGCGAGCGACTCCTGGCAGATGCGGTACAGGGCGGTCTCCATCGTTGCGGGCAGTCGCGCCTCGATGCTGTCGATGTCGGTGATCACGCGCAGGCCCGACGCCCGCAGGTGGGTCTCAACGTACCAGCGCACGGCAGGTGCCAGGCCGAAGTCATCGAGCATCGACGGGCGAAGGTCGTAGACGAGGAGCCGCAACTGGCCAAGGCAGTGGTGGATGATGTCGCGCGCGTTGGCGAGTCTCTCCAAGCCGTGCGCGCCCTCTACGCCCGCCTCGGTCCGCACCATATCGAGATTGAGCAGCGCGGCAGCCAGCGACTGGCTGGTCTCGTCGTGAAGCTCCCGCCCGATGCGTCGGCGCTCGTCCTCGATCGACTCGAAGACCTTGGCCTTGTATGCGCGCGACTCGCCGGCGATGCGGTCCAGCATGTCGCGTACCGCCCGACTTACATGCTGAAGGTCGGTGTCCTGCGACGACTCCACCGGCAGGGGTTGGGCGGCCTCGGCGCGGTTGATCGACGCCATCGCCCGGCTCAGCTCGAGCAGGGGGCGGAACGCCCTGCGCAACACGACGTAGTTGGCGATCGCCATCAGTGCCGCGCCGCAGACGAAGCACCCGGCGATCAGGATGCCCACGCTCGTAGTGGGGAGCTCACGCGTGACGAGAGTCCCCCCGATTGCCCCGATCAGGATCACACCAGCGTTGACACTGACGACACGGGTGAGCGTCGATCTTTGTCTGCGCACGCGGACAGGCATGGCGTGGGCTGCGGCCCCCCTCCGGGAGATGCTGTGGCCGTGGAGACACCGGACACTACAGCATCGCGCCTGAGCGCGCACACCTCGCGGCCGGCAGGTGGTGTGCTGGTAGAGGTAGCGGACGCGGAAGGCGGCCGTGCTCGCCTCTTCGGCGTCGCTGACGAGCGCGCGCAGACGCCCGCGCGGCTGACGCGGACCTGCCGGGCCCAGCGCTGCGCGGGCAGCCAGGCTGTGGCCGCGACGTCTTAGAAGAGCCTGTCCACCTCTTCGTAGACGTGAATGTCCGGAACTTTTGGGGTATTCCAGTACGCGATAGCGGCGCGGATCGAGGGATCGTTTATGAAGCGCTCGGCGCCCTCACGGTCGGCGAAGTAGTGCACAACGGTGACCGCGTTGGGTTCGTCCAGGCCCCGGTAGACCACGTACCCTTCGGCGCCCCAGGCATCCCGCGCCTTTGAGTACTCGTCGAAGATCGCTTTCCACTCCTGGTAGTCGGCGGAATGGAACGGAATGATGACGTAGACGGACATGTGCCCTCCCGTAGCGGAATCCCAAGGTACGGCGACAGGATACCGCCGATGAGTCATGGTTGTCACCGCCCGGTTGTCAGCCGCCGAGACCGGCAGCGGCAGCACCCGGCGCTCCAGGTCGTCGGTGAAGGCGGCTTTCTGGGCGCGCGAGCAGGGTGGCGGCCGGCTCAGCCAACAGGCCGGGGCGAGGAATGCGGACAGGCCGAGCGAAGTCCGAGCGCCGCGAGACACCAAAAACCGCCTCTTGAGCGCGGAGGTCATGCCGTCCAGTCCCTTGCGATAGTAGGTAAGCGTTCAGTTGGTCCACTCAGGGCCACCGAGGACGAGACCGCCAAGGGGGCCCAGGCAGGCCCTCACCTTTGCGCCGCGAAGCCCTTGGGCATGGAACGCGCCGAGGCTGAGGCGATCTATGAGCAGGGACGTGAGACGGTCGTCGCTGTGCTCCTCGAGCTCGCGGCGCAGAACGCTCTGCTCCGGCGCGAGGTCGCTGACCTGAGAGAGCGCGTCGCCCAGCAAGAAGAGCGCATCGCCGAGCTGGAGCGGCGCCTGAACCGCAACTCGCGCAACTCCTCGCTGCCGCCCAGCCAGGATCCGCCGGCCGCGCCT
>JADGPK010000035.1 GCA_017882445.1 Solirubrobacteraceae bacterium | reverse complement strand
CGCCGATGCCGTTCACCGCGCAGCCGAGCACCGAGACCTCGATCGGGTCCTCGTAGGCTTCCAGGCGCCGCTCCACTTCGGCGACCACCGTGTCCATGTCGAACTGCAGCCGTCCGCACGTCGGGCACGCGATCAGCACGGGGCCGCGCTCGCGCAGCTTGAGCGCCTTGAGGATCTCCCAGGCCACCTTGACCTCTTCCTCGGCGTGGAACGTCGACAGCGAGATCCTGATCGTGTCGCCGATCCCGTCCGCCAGCAGCGTCCCCAGCCCGACCGCCGACTTCAGCGAGCCCGACCACTTCGTGCCGGCCTCGGTCACGCCGAGGTGCAGCGGATAGGGGATGCGCGCGGCCAGCACGCGATTGGACGCGATCGTGTTGGGAACCGACGTCGACTTCATCGACACCTTGAAGTTCTGGAAGTCCAAGCGCTCCATCAGCTCGACCGTTTCGAGGGCGGCCGTCACCAGGGCCTCGACGGGGTCGTCGTACTCGAGCTGGCGCAGGTGCTTGGGCAGTGAGCCGGAGTTGACGCCCACGCGCAGCGGCGTGCCGCGCAGCTTCGCCAGCGCGATCACCTCGGCGACCTTCTCGGGGCCGCCGATGTTGCCCGGGTTCAGCCGCACGCAGTGGGCGCCCGCCTCGATCGCCTTCAGAGCGAGCGTGTGGTTGAAGTGGATGTCCGCGATCACGGGGATCGGCGACTGCGCCACGATCGTCTCGAGCGCCTCCGCGTCCTGCACGCGCGGCACCGCCACGCGCACGACGTCCGCGCCGGCCTCCGCGACGGTGTGGATCTGCGCCATCGTGGCCGCCACGTTGGCGGTCTCGGTCTTGGTCATCGTCTGCACCGCCACGGGCGCGCCGCCCCCGATCGGGAGCGCACCGAGATGGATCTGCCGTTCTGAGGCCATAGGCTGATTCTAGATGGCCGAGATATACGCCACCGCGCGCGGGCCGCTCGCCCGCCTGGCTGGCCCGCTCGCGGCGCGTGCGCGCGCACGGCGCCACGCGCGCTTCTTCGCGCTCACGCGCCTGGCGACGGGAGCGCGGGTGCTCGACGTGGGCTGCGGCGCGCTCGGCCTGCGCGCGCTGGAGCCGGATCTCGACATCACGGGTGTCGACCTCGCCGAGCGGCCCGACTACCCGGGCCCGTTCGTGCGTGCTGACGCGGCCGCCGGGCTGCCGTTCTCGGACGGCGAGTTCGCCCTGGTGTACTGCTCGAGCGTGATCGAGCACGTCCCTCCCGCGCGCCGGGCCGCCTTCGCCGCCGAGATCCGCCGCGTCGGCCGTGGCTGGTTCGTGCAGACCCCCGCCCGCTCGTTCCCGGTCGAGCCGCATTCGCTCTTGCCGGGCGCCCACTGGCTGGGAGTTTCCCTCCGACGGCCGTACTGGCGCCTGGGCGCCGCCGCGGAGTGGGAGGAAATCTCCCTGCTGGGCCGGGGCGAGATGGAAGCGCTGTTCGGGCCGGCGCGCGCCGAGCGCTTCGGCCCGCTCGTCAAGAGCTGGGTGTGTCTCAGCCCGCCAGGCGGCTGATGTCGTTCGAGACCCCGTTGACGACCAGGAACAGCAGCAACACGATGCCGACCGAGCTGAAGCGGTACATCGTCAGCAGGGAGACCCGCCGCCCGCGCACCTTCTCGGCCACCGACCAGAGCACGTGGCCGCCGTCGAGCGGCAGGAACGGGAACAGGTTGATCACCGCCAGGATCAGCGACAGGTAGCCGAGGAACACGAATGCGTCGCCGGGGCCCGCACTGACCGATTCATTGCCGGCTTCGGTGATACCGATGATGCTGTGCACTTCGCCGCGGACCTTCGAGCTCGTCAGCGCATGCCCGAAGCCGGTGATCGTGCCGGTGGTCGTGTGCCACATCTCACTCACCGCCGCGCTCGCCGCGCCGAGGACTCCGAACGATCTGACCGAGCCGAAACCGAAGCCGATCAACATGCGTTTGGCTTCCGTGTTGTAACGCGGAGAGATCGACAGCGCCACGTCGCGCCCGCCGCGGCGGACGACGAGATCGACGGGCGTCGCAGCACGGCAGCCGCTCGTAAGCACGCCCGCACAGCGGTGCAAGGCGATGGCGGCTTTGGTCGAGGCGACCGTCGCGTGACGGCCGTCCACGAGGACGATGCTGTCGCCGCGCCTGAGCACACCGTCGGCCGGCGCGCCGCGTTCGACGGCCAGCACGGACGCGTTCGCCACGAGCGTCGGCACGCCCGGGTCGAGCCTCCCCAGCGTGGCCGCGCCGTTGAGGCTGCCGCTCAAGAGCACCGCCCAGAACAGGACGAACGCGATGACGACGTTGACGCCGGGGCCCGCGAGGATCACAGCGATCCGCTTCCACGGGGGCATGCTGTAGTAGGCGCGCCGCGCGACCTGGGGGTCGAGGCCCTTCAGCTCCTCCGGGTTCATGCCCGTGATCTTCACGTAGCCGCCTGCCGGGATCGCGCCGAGCGCGTACTCGGTCTCGCCGCGTTTGACGCGAAACAGGGTCGGCGGGAAGAACAGCGAGAAGCGCTCCACGCGCATGCCGACCGCCTTGGCCACCGCGAAATGCCCGAGCTCGTGCAGAACGATCAGCACGACGATGCCGAGGAGTGTCACGAGCCAACTCACCGTGTCAGTGTGGCAGGCCGCGCATCGCCTCCGGCCGGCCGGCCTGCTGCGCGTCGATCAGCTGAGCGCCGCGACGGACTCGCCGGCGAACGCTCGCGCGCGGCGGTCGGCGTCGTACAGCGACTCGAACGACCGGATCGGCTCGCAACGGAGGCCTGAGAGCGTGCGCTCGATCACCGCGGGGATCTCCACGAAGCGCAGGCGGCCCTCGAGGAACGCGTGGACGGCGACCTCGTTGGCCGCATTGAGCACACATGGGGCCGTGCCTCCCTCGCGCGCGGCTTCGCCGGCCAGGCGCAGGCACGGAAACGCCTCGAGGTCGACCGCTTCGAAGGTCAGCTCGCCGATCCCAGCCAAATCGAGCGGCACGACCGATCGCGAATCGTGTGATCCTCCATCGGCGGACAACCCGACGCTCTCGCCGCCATGCAGGGCGTAGGAGATCGCGATGCGCATGTCCGGCGGGCCGAGGTGGGCGATCATCGCTCCGTCGGCGAGCTGTATGACCCCGTGCACGAGCGACTGCGGGTGGACGACCACGTCGATGCGCTCATACGGCATGCCGAACAGGTGGTGGGCCTCCATGATCTCGAGTCCCTTGTTCATCAGCGTGGCGGAGTCGATCGTGATCTTGCCGCCCATCGCCCAGGTGGGGTGCGCCAGCGCCTGCTTGACGGTCACGTCCTCGAGCTCATCGCGCCCCCACCCCCTGAACGGGCCGCCGCTGGCGGTGATCGTCATGCGCTCGACCGCGCCGGCCGGCTGGCCGGCGAGCAGCTGGTGAAGGGCGGTGTGCTCGGAGTCCACGGGCACGATCTGCGCTCCGGTGGCCTGCGCCAGCGCGGTCACGAGCTCGCCGCCCACCACCAGGGACTCCTTGTTGGCCAACGCGAGGTCGATGCCCTCGCCGAGCGTCGCCACCGTCGGCCCGAGGCCCGCCGAGCCCACGAGCGCGTTCAGCACCAGATCGGCCTCGGACTCGATCACCAGCCGCACGAGCCCCTCCGCCCCGCCGAGCACCTCGCCGTCGGTCCACGCCTCGGCGGCGCGCGCCGCCGCGTGCTCGTCGGCGAGCGCGATCCGGGTGACCCCGTGGGCGCGAGCCTGCTCGAGGAGCGCCTCCCAGGAGCGCTCGGCTGACAGCCCCACGAGCTCCAGCTCCCCGCTGCGGCGGCATACATCGAGCGCCTGCGTCCCGATCGACCCGGTCGAGCCCAGTATCAGCAGGCGCTTACGCGAGCTCACGTCCCACCTCCCGCGCATGCCGGGCGCGCTGCCGATCGGTCGTTGCGCGCGCGGCGGGCATGCGCCGATGATACGAGGGGGAGTGGCGGGCGTCGCGGCGAGCCGCCGGCCATCCGAGCGCCGGCCGGTTCGCGCCGGCGCCTAGAAGTAGGTGAACCGATCGGCCGTTTCGGTCGGGCTGCTCAGTTTGTTGACGGTCGCTTTGACATTCACGATCCCGACTTCGTGCGCGGGATCGATGACCGTGCACGTCGTGCTCGAGGCGCAGTTCACGCCCGTGGCTTTCGCGGCGCCGAAATGGAAGACGGTTGCCGTGGTGCCGAGCGCGAACCCGGTCCCGCTCACGGTCACGGTCGTGCCGCCGGCTTTGGGCCCGCTGTTGGGGCTCAACCCGGTGATGATGGGCACGAACGAGTAGTGGTCGTACGCCGAGATCACGCTCGTACCGGCCGGGGACGTGACGGTCACGTCCACTTTTCCGGCAGGCTCGCTCGGGGCCACCGCCAGGATCGTCTTGGCCGCTTTGACGTAGACGCCGCTCGCTCCGACCGAGCCGAACCTGACAATGCTCGCGCCGGTGAAGTTCGTCCCGCTGATCGTCACGGCCGTGCCTCCGCCGGTGGGACCTTTCGCCGGTGTGACTTTGGTGAGCGTCGGTGGCGGTGGGTTGCCCACGGCGATGGTCCGCGCGGTGCCCATGCTCGTGCCGTCGGCGGCGAACACGGTGAGTGCGACCACATATATGCCCGCAGCCGGGAACGTGTGCGTGACCGTCGGCGTCGTGTTCTCGACCGGGGTGCTGAGACTCCCCCCCAAGCCGTCGTTGAACTGCCAGTTGTAGTGGGCCACGCCGCCGGGAGCCGTCGAGCCGGTGGCGTCGAAGCTCACTTCATTGCCGGCGAGGGGCGTGCTCGTGAACGTTGCCGTCGGCTCTTCGCCTGAGAAGCTGAGCCGTTGCAGGCAGCTGTTGATCTGGTTGCTCCACTCCTCCTGATACCAGTAGAGGTGGCCGTTTATGACCTGGTTGTAGCTGGCTCCGTTGGGCGCCGTGCCGAGCGGTGTGCCCGGTTCGGAGCCGCACTTGTCGCCGATCTCTCCGCCGCTGCCGCCGATGTCCGTCCAGGCGTTGTTCGGTTCGGGGTCGGTGATCGACTCGTTGTGCTCGTGGCTCAGCCCTCCCTGCAGGGCGCCGTCGGACGTGCTGCCATTGGGGTGGTTGCCGTCGTCGCAGCCGAAGTTGCCCGTCACGTAGGGGTCATCGGCGTAGATGATCTCCCCTTCGGTGAGGTGGATGTTGCCGTGGTACGCGCAGTAGTAGGGGCTCAGCGAGCCAGCCGAGCAGACATGGCCGGCCGCTTCGAAGCAGCTTTCCACTCCGGGCGGGGTCAGCAGGAAGTACTCGTGCGTGAGGTCGTGGGGAAGGCCGTGGGCTTTGACATAGCTCTTCAGCTCGGTCTGGAGCTGTGCGTCGGTGAGGCAGATGGTGGCCGCTTTACAGCCGTTTACCGGGTAGGGGTCGGTGTCGATGAGGGCGCCGCCGAAGTGCGAGCTGTAGCCGGCGAACGCACCCGCGACGTCGTTGTACTGCGCGGAGATCGAGTCGACGTTCCCCGTCCCTCCGCTGTCGTGGGCCAGGTCTTCGAAGTACTGATTCAAGCCGGGCTGGTAGTCGGAGGGATAGGCGGGAGCGCCAGCGGGGTCCCAGTAGACGGCGTAGTTGGTGTTCGAGACCATCACCGGGCCGCCGTTGTAGTCCAGGTTCGAGAAGAACGCGTCCAACGGCGTCACCCCCCCGCGCAGCGGCTGATAGCTGAGCGTCTCGCCGTTTCTCAGCTGCACGATCACAGCAGAGGCGCTCGATGCGCCGGCGGCGAGCATGCACGCGGCCAGCAGCACCGCCGCCAGCGCTCCACGTACCCGATCCGTCATCCCTCTCCCCTCGCCACTCGACAGCCCCTCCGCTGTACCGAGAAGGCTACACCGCCGACGGGCCTATTCTCCAGCCTCGCCGCTCGATCCGCCCAGGATCACACGTAGGCCGCCCAGATGTAATAGCTGATGACCGCGGTGAACAGGACAGCGTCGAGGCGGTCCAACGCGCCGCCGTGGGCGCCGAACAGGCCGCCGGAGTCCTTCGTTTGAGCCTCTCGCTTGACGAACGACTCGAACAGGTCCCCGACGGGCGCCACGAGCGCGACCCCGAGACCGAGCACGAGCGCGTGCGTGCCCGGCAGCCAGTCCTGGTAGCGCCCGGCGATCCAGACGCCCAGGACGGAACACACCATCCCGATCACGAGGCCCTCGACGGTCTTGTTGGGCGAGATCTCGCGCGCGAGCGGCCGGCTGCCGAAGGTGCGTCCCCCGAGGTAGGCGCCGGTGTCGCCCAGGAAGGTACCCACGAGGACGTCGATCACGATGCCCTGGCCGTGGGGCAGCCCGCGCAGCAGCACGGCGTGCGCCAGCGCGAAGCCGATCCAGTAGATGCCCAGCAGCGTCACGGCCATCGCGCCGACCGACGGTCGCGGTTGCAGGAGCGTGAGCCCGAACAGCAGCGGCAGGGTCGCGACGGCGACGAGCAGCACCTGGAACTGGTCGCCGTAGAGAGCTGCCGCCAGCAGCGCCAGCAGCGCGAGCAGCCCGGCCAGGCGCACGGGCCGCGCGCGCTCGTACATGCCGTAGAGCTCGTGCATGCACATCCCCCCGAGCAGGAGCATCCCGAACGCGAATATGAAGCCACCTTCGATCACCAGGAAGAGCGCCACCGCGATCGCCGGCAGGGCGACCAGCGTGCGCGCGCTCAGATCCGAGCTCGGCGCGCTGCGCACCCTGCGACGGGGGGGACGGCTGCTCACCGATCGGCGGGTGGAAACGGCGGGGCGCGGCCGGCTGACGCGCTGGGTGCCGCGCGGCCTGTGGGGTCCGCCGGCCATCAGCGGCCCATCATCGCCCGCCGAAGCGACGCCGGCGCGCGGCATACTCGGCGAGCGACTGCTCGAGCGCCTCACGCGTGAAGTCGGGCCACAGCTCGTCGCGGAAGACGAGCTCGGAGTAGGCCGACTGCCACAGCAGGTAGTTCGACAGCCGGCGCTCGCCGCTCGTGCGGATGATCATGTCGGGGTCGTGCATCTCGGGCGCGTACAGGCACGCGCGGAACTCCTCTTCGGTGCTTCCCGTGAAGCGGCGCGCAGCGTCGACGATCTCGGCGCGTCCGCCGTAGTTGAACGCCACGAACATCGTTATGCGGCTGTTGGCTTCAGTCAGCTGTTCGGCCCAGCTCATCTGCTCGCTCAGCCTCTCGCCGACGCCCTCGCGACGGCCGATGAAGCGCATGCGCACGCCTTCGGCGTGCAGCTCGGGCGTCTCGCCGGCGATCCGTTTGGAGAACATCGCCATCAAGCCCTGCACCTCCTCGGCCGGCCGTGACCAGTTCTCGGTGGAGAACGAGTACACGGTGAACTCCTCGATGCCGAGCTCGGCAGCGTCGCGCAGCCGCGCCTTGACGGTGTCCGCGCCCGCGCTGTGACCGTCGTTGACCGGGACGCCGCGCGCCCGCGCCCAGCGCCCGTTGCCGTCAGTGATGACGGCGACATAGCGAGCCGCCGCGCCGTCCGATCCCGGATCGGCCACCGAGGCCCGTTCCCCGGCCGCCGCCATCAGACTGCGAGGATCTCCTCTTCCTTGGCCTTGAGCACACTGTCGAGCTCGCCGATCCGTCCGTCGGTCAGCTTCTGCAGCTCCACCTCGGCGCGGTGCTCGTCGTCTGAGGATGCTTCGCCCTCGGCCTTCAACTCGCGCAGGTGCTGCATCGTGTCGCGGCGGACGTTGCGGATCGCCACGCGCCCCTCCTCGGCCAGGTTGCGCACGATCTTGACCATCTCGCGGCGTCGCTCTTCGGTCGGTTCTGGAACGACCAGACGCACGATGTTGCCGTCGTTGGACGGCGTGAGCCCCACGTCGGACTCGTTGATCGCCTTCTCGACGGCCTTGATCGAGGACTTGTCGTAGAGCTGAATGGTCAGCAGCCGCGCCTCGGGCGCGGAGATCGTGGAGAGCTGGTTGAGCGGTGTCATCGCTCCGTAGTAGTCCACGATCACCCGGTCGAGCAGCGCCGGGCTGGCCCGACCCGTCCGGACGGTCGAGAACTCGTGCTGTGCGGCTTCAAGCGATTTGCTCATCCGCTCGTCCGCGTCTTCGAGCAGTTCGTCGATCAGGTTCTCAGCGGCCATCGCCCTCTCCTGTAGATGTCGATACAAGCGTGCCCACGCGCATGCCTGAGATTATCCGCGCGAGACTGGTGTCGTCGTCCATGTTGAACACGTTCAACGGCATGCCGTTCTCCATGCACAGGGCCAGGGCCGTCGAGTCCATGACCCGCAGGCGCCGCTCGATCGCCTCCATGTGCGTGATCTCGGGGATGAACTCCGCGGTCGCGTCGAGCGCCGGATCGGCCGTGTAGACCCCCTCGACGCCGTTCTTGGCCATCAGGATGATCTCGGCGTGTATCTCCGCCGCGCGAAGCGCAGCGGCCGTGTCGGTCGTGAAGAACGGATTGCCCGTACCCGCCGCGAAGATCACCACGCGGCCCTTCTCGAGGTGACGCATCGCGCGCCGGCGGATATAGGGCTCGGCGACCTCAGAGATACTCAGCGCGGACTGCACCCGCGTGTTCGTGCCCGCCTTCTCCAGGGCGTCCTGCAGCGGCAGGGCGTTGAGCACGGTCGCGACCATCCCCATGTAGTCGGCGGTCGCACGGTCCATCCCGGCGGCGGCGCCCTCCATCCCACGGTAGATGTTGCCAGCGCCGACCACGATCGCGACCTGGACCCCCTGGTCGCGTACGGCGGTGACCTGCTGGGCGACCGCCGCCACCCGCACCGGGTCGATCCCATACTCGAGCTCGCCCATCAGGGCCTCGCCGGAGAGCTTCAGGAGTATGCGTTTGAAGGCAGGGGCCATCGACGCGAAGAGCCTATACCCGTCGCGCGCCCTACTGGCCAACTGCAAAGCGGGCGAACCGGCGGATGACGACGTTCTCACCGGTGGTCGCCGTCAGCTCGTCGCGCAGCTGCTGGACGGTCTTGCCCTCGAACTTCGGGTTGTGCATCTCCTGCTCGAGCAGGACGATCGTCTCGAACCAGGAGTCCAGCTTGCCTGAGACGACCCGCTCGCGCACGTTCTCGGGCTTGTCCGCTGCCTCCTGCTCGTAGATGCGCGCCTCTGAGTCGCGCAGATCGGCGGGAACATCCTCGCGGCTGACATATTTCACGGTCGGCGTCGCCGCGATCTGCATCGCGACCTCGCGCGAGAACGCTATGAAGTCGTCGTTCTTGGCCACGAAGTCGGTGTTGCAGTCGACCTCTATCAGCACCCCGACCTTGGAGCCCGCGTGGACATACGCCTGCACGGTGCCCTCGGTGGCCGCACGCTCGCCGAGATCCTGGATCTTCTTGCCCTGCTTGACGCGCAGGATCTCGATCGCCTTGCCGATGTCTCCCCCGGCCTCGGTGAGCGCCTTCTTGCAATCCATCATTCCCGCACCCGTACGCTCGCGCAGGGCCTTCACGTCCTTCGCTCCGATCTCGACTGTGCTCATGGCGTGCTCGTCTCCGCTTTCGTCTGCTCGGTGTTCTCCGTCACCGCCGGCGCGGGCTCCTGTACGGCCGGAGTCTCGCTCGTCGCGGGCTCTGGCGCCGCCTCGCTCGCCGCCGGCTCAGGCGCGTCCGGTGTCTGCTCCGGCGCCTCGCTCGCCGCCGGCTCAGGCGCGTCGGGTGTCTGCTCGGGCGCCTCGCTCGCCGCCGGCTCAGGCGCGTCGGGTGTCTGCTCCGGCGCCTGGACCTCGGCCGAAGCCTCGACGGGCGTGGGGGCCTCGGCGGCCGGCTCCTCGGTTGCGGGTGCGGCAGGTGCGACTGCCTGCGCAGGTGCCGGCTCGGCGCCCGGCGCCGGCGGTACCACCGGCTCGGGCGCCTCCTGCGCCGGGGTCGTGGCCGCTGCCGCTCGTGCCGCCGCCTCGCGTGCGGCCTGCTCTTCGACCTCCTTCTTGGCCTGCTCCTCGGCCTCCCGCTTGGCCTGCTCCTCGGCTTCGCGACGTGCGCGCGCCTCGGCCTCGATGCGGGCCTTCTCCTCGGCCTCCTTGCGTGCGCGCTCCTCCTCGGCGCGGAACACCGAGTGTCCCTCCGAGACCACCTGGCCGATCGCCTGGGTGATCAGGGCACACGAGCGGATCGCGTCGTCGTTGCCGGGGACCACGAAGTCGATCCCGTCCGGGTCGCAGTTGGTGTCGACCAGGCCGATGATGGGGATGCGCAGGCGTCGAGCCTCTTTGACCGCGATCTCCTCGGTTTTGAGGTCGATAACGAACATCGCGTCGGGCACGCGCTGCATGTTCTTCACGCCGCCCAGGTTGGCGCGCAGCTTCTCCAGATCCGCCTGTGCGGCCATCCGCTCGCGCGTCGGCAGCAGCGCGAGCTGGCCCTCGGCCTCGAAGCGTTCGAGGTCGTGCAGGCGCCGGATGCGCTGGCTGATCGTCTGGAAGTTGGTCAGCAGCCCGCCCAGCCAGCGGTGGTTGACGAACGGCATGTCGGCCGCTTCGGCGACCTCCTTGACGGTGTCTCGCGCCTGCTTCTTGGTGCCCACGAACAGGACCGTTCCGCCACGGTGGGACAGCGCCCCGGCGAACTCCTGAGCCTGGACGAGCAGGGACGAGGTCTTGAGCAGATCGATGATGTAGATGCCGCCGCGCTCACCATGGATGAAGCGGCGCATCTTGGGGTTCCAGCGGCGCGTCTGATGACCGAAATGGACGCCGGCCTCCAGCAGCTCCGCGATTCCAACGTCAGCCACGGGCTACTCCCTTGTTGATTTTGATTGCCGCGTGAATGGAGCGGACCCGGACGCGTCGACGAGATGTCGCTGCTCCAGGCAGGGCCGCGATCCACCGCCACACGGGTCGGAGATCTGATTTGGAGTTCAGGATACCTGTTCGGCCCGGTCCAGCGCGGCCTGGAGATCCGCGGGCAGCGGGGAGACGACCTCGACACGCTCGCCGGTGATCGGATGGTCGAAAGCCAGGCGCGTGGCGTGGAGGAACTGGCGCTCGAGTCCCAGCAGCCCCGCGGTGCCGTACTCGGGGTCGCCGCACACGGGATGGCCGATAGCCTTCAGGTGGACGCGGATCTGGTGCGTGCGTCCCGTCTCCAGGCGCAGGCGCAGCAGCGAGGTGTCGGCGAGCGCGCGATCGAGGGTGAAGTGCGTGCGCGCCTCGCGCGGGCTCGCCCCGCCGACGGCCATGCGCGTGCGCACGCGCGGGTCGCGTCCGATCGTCGCTTCGATCATGCCAGAGCGCGCCGGCGGGCGTCCCTCGACCAGGGCGAGGTACTCACGCTCGATCAGCCTCTGCGAGAGAGCGCGCTGCAGCCGACGATGGACCTCCTCGGAGCGGGCGACGACGAGTAGACCGGAGGTGTCGCGGTCCAGGCGATGCACGATCCCGGCCCGCTCTGGCTCGCCGCCCGCGAGCAGCGGAGCCAGCAGCTGGGCGAGCGTGTCCTCGCGGTGTCCGCGGGCGGGGTGAACGACGACGCCAGCGCCCTTGTCGACGACGATCAGGTGCTCGTCCTGGTAGGCGATCGTGAAGGGCGCGCTTGCGGTCAAGGCACCGCCCGGTGCGAGCCGTCGATCAACAGGAACAGGATCAGGATGCCAAGCGTTATGGACGCGTCGGCCAGATTGAAGGGTGGCCAGCCGAGCGGGAGCTTGATGAAATCGGTCACCGCCCCGCCGTGCAGGCGGTCGATGATGTTGCCGAGCGCGCCGCCGAGGAGCATCCCCGTCGGCAGCCACATGAGCGGTCGGGTGGCATGCAGGGCGAAGTAGATCAGCAGACCGAGAAGCGCGACGCCGATCAGGATCGTGACGCCGAGGTGGCTGCCGGGCAGGAAGCCGAAGGCGACGCCGTGGTTGCGCGTGTTCACGAGCGCCACCCCGGGCAGGAGCCGGTGTTCTTCGCCGGGGACGATCGAATGTTCCACCGCGTTCTTGCTCAGCTGGTCTGAGCCGACGATGGCCGCGAGGACGAGCAGCGCGCGAAGCCACGCGCCCCGCGGCCGATCTCCGGTTGCACGCATCGCGCGATCAGCCGTGGATGATGCGTTCGACCACGACGTTGTTGATGATCGACAGGGTGACAATGGCCAGGATCGGGCTGAAGTCCAGCCCGCCGAACGAAGGGATCACCTGACGAAAGATGCGCAGGAACGGTTCGCAGATGTCCCTGAGGAACCCGAGCACTTTGTCGGTCGTGCGCGAGTACGGCGGGCGCAGGCCGGCCGCGAACAGCAGCTGGATGACGATGTACATGATGATCAGCAGGGTGTAGACGTAGATCAGCGTCGACAGGAAGTCGGCGATCTGCGTGCGCGCGCTGGCGAGGATCATCGGCCGGCCCCGAGGACGGCGTCCAGCGCCTCGCTGAAGGCCGAGCGCAGGCCTGCGCGCTCGAGCGCGTCGAGGCCGCGAGCGGTCAGGCCGCCGGGAGAGGCGACCTCTCGGCGGACCGCCACGGTGTCGTTGCCCCGTCTGCGCAGCAGCTCGGCGGTGCCGGCGAGCGTCTGCACCACCAGCTCGGCGCCCTGGGCGGCGGGTATGCCCCTGCGCACACCGGCGTCCACCTGGGCCTCGGCCACCAGCGCGACGTAGGCCGGACCACAGGACATCAGCCCCATCGCGACATCAACGAGCGAGTCGTCGAGCACGACGAGCGTGCCCAGTTCGGCGAACAGATCTCGCACCGCCCCATCGAGCGACGCATCCTGCTCGGCCGCGGCGGCCTGGACGACCGCACCCTGACGCACCTCGACCGGCAGAGACGGGATGAAGCGGTAGACCGGCTTGCCGGGATAGGCGTCGTGGAGCGCCGCGAGCGATGTGGCGGCGAGGATCGAGGCGATCGCCTTCGCCTCGCCTGCGACTTCGCGCGCGACCCCCTGAAGCTGCGCGGGCTTGTGGCAGAGAACGATCACATCGGCGCGGGCGGCGACCTCGGCGTTGCTGTCGAATGCCTGCCCGCCGAGCTCCTCGGCGAGGCTGCGCGCTCGCTCGACGATCGGGTCGGCGCACAGCAATGGACGGCCCCATCCGCGCGCGAGCGCCCGGGCCATGTTTCCGCAACCGATCAGACCTATCTGCATGGGAAGCTCAGGCTAGCGGTCGGCATGTAGGGATTCGCGCGCTCCTGAGGTGCGAGAGTCAAGTTCGGCAAGGACGCAGTGAGCGAAGCGTGCTCTGCTGGCCGATCTTTGATCGGTGAGCGATCGAGGACGCCACCGGACGCCGGCTATCGCGCCTCAGGTCAGCTTTGATTGAAGAAGCCCTTCTCGATCAGCCGCGCACGCTCCTCGGCGGAGATCTCGACGTTGCGCGGCGTGAGCATGAACACCTTGTCGGCGATCCGCTGCATCCCGCCGTTCAGCGCGTAGGTGAGGCCGGATGCGAAGTCGATCAGGCGCTTGGACAGATCCGTTTCAGAGCCCTGCAGGTTGAGGATCACGGGGATCGATTCCTTGAACTTGTCGGCGATCTGCTGGGCGTCGTTGAAGGACTTGGGGACGACGAGGTGCACCTGCACGTCGCCGTTGCCGCGACCGCCGACCGGCCTCAGGACCGTGGTGGAACGCCCGCGCGCGCCTCGCGCTCCGCCGGCCGCGGCGGCGGCGGGTGCGTCGTCGTCGGCGAAGATGTCGTCGAACTCGTCGCGGCGGCGGCGCAGGCGGCGGACGTTGGGACGCTCGCGGTAGCGGTCCTCTATCTCGGCCTCGGGGGTCTCCTCGTCGTAGTCGTCGTGATACTCCTCGGCAAGGCCGAAGTAGACGAGCGCGCTGTGCCAGGAGTCACGGAAAGCCATCGTGTAGGTGCGTGTTCGCCCGGCGAGCCGGTTTCCCTGCTGATGCTAAGCGATTCGCCGGCGTCGAGGACTGCCGGTTGCGCCGTTAAGTGTACAGCCTAGTGCCGATTCGCACGATGGTCGCGCCCTCCTCGGCGGCGACGATGTAGTCCTGGGAGGTTCCCATCGACAGGTGCTGCAGACCGCGGTCGTCGGCCAACTCGCGCAGGGCCGCGAACCAGCGCCGGCTGCGCTCGGGGTCGACCGACAGCGGAGGCATCGTCATCAGCCCCGCCACCGGCACCGGGGAGCGTGCGATGAACGAGTCCAGCTCGGCCGGGGCGATGCCCGCCTTGCCCTGCTCGCCCGCGAGGTTGACCTCGATCAGGATGCGCAGATCCGGGCGGGCGATCTCCCGATGGCGCTCCAGCTCGCGCAGGGCGGTTTCGGAGGCCACCGAATGGATCAGGCGCACGAGCGGCGCGATCGAGCGCACGCGCCTGCTCTGCAGCCGGCCGATGAAATCCCACTCGAACAGCTGCCCGTGGGCCGCGACCTTCTCCTGGAGATCCTGCGCGCGGCTCTCGCCGAGCAGCCGAACGCCCGCCTCGGCGAGGATCGGGAGATCGGCGGCGGCGACGTACTTGGTGGCGGCGAGCACCTCGATCGCCCCGGGCTCGCGTCCGGAGCGCGCGGCGGCGGCGGCGAGCTCGTCCTGCAGGCGGGCGAGGTTCTCACGGACCCTCTGCACACGCAGGTCGCCGATCAGCTCAACCATGCGACTCCGGCCTGCCGTCCAGCGCGCTCGCCTTCGCGTCGGTGGGAGAAGAACCGTTCGTCGCAGATCGTGCATGCCTCCACGTCGAGCACCCGCGCCACTCCGGCGTCAAGCAGCCGCTCGTGCGCGATCGCCCGCAGGTCGATGTGTCGCCCGTCGCCGTGGACGCCTGCGAACGCGCGGTGGATCTCGGGCCCGACCTCGTAGCAGCAGACACCGGCGCCGGGGCCGACGATCGCGACGATCGCGCCCTGGCCACCCAGCTCACGCAGGGCGCGCACCCCTTCCTCGAGCACCCCCGCGGCCAGGCCGCGCCAGCCGGCGTGCACCATCGCGACAGCGCCCGCGCAGCCAAGCGCGACGGGCATGCAGTCGGCGCTCAGCACCATCGCGCCGACGCCGGGGAGGGCGGTGGCCTGGCCGTCGGCGCGGCTGCTGAGCGCCCCGGCCTGCTCGGCTGCAGGCATGGAGCGCACCCGCTGCACGGTGCTGCCGTGGACCTGGTGGCCGCGCGCCAGTCGCTGCACCCCGGTCAGCGCGCGCAGGCGCTCACGCGCGAGGTGTCCCTGATCGGCGCCCTCGCCGCCGACGCTCGAGACATTGCCGTGGGCGCGGTCGGTGAACAGCGCTCCTCCCGCGGGGAGCTCGGCTCGCAGCTCGCCCGCGCTCATACGCGCGCCTGCAGCGCCGCGTCCAGCTCGGCACGGCGCCCATCGGGGAGCTCGCCGTCGAGCCTGCGGGCGAGCGTGAGCGCGAGCAGCCGCCCAAGCTGCGGTCCGGGCTCGATGCCCGCCGCCAGCAGGTCCTCGCCGGTGATCTGCAGGCGCACATGGCGCAGCCGCTCGAACCATTCGCGTGCCGCCTCGCTCGCCCGGCCGGCGGGCCCGCCGCGATCCATCGCCGCGGCCAGGGCTATCGCCTCGAGCGTTTGTGCGCACAGCGTCTCGTGCAGCTCGGAGGGCCGCTCGGCGAGCTCCATCTCGCGGGTCAGCGACGGTGCGGCCAGCGCGCTCCTGGTGATCCGCTCGCGCTCGGCGGCGGTGAACTCCAGTCCGTCGAGGAACTCGAACATCGCCGCGTCGGGATCCCCGACGGAGCTCTGCGACAGCTCCAAGAGCAGCGAGGCCATCAGGAGCTCCTCGGGGCGCCCGTCGGCGGGGAGCAGCGCGAGCGCGCGTCTCGCCAGGGGCTCCCGCAAGCGCAGTCGCGGCTCGAGCGCTCTGAGCACCCCGAGCTCGCCGATGGCAGAGAGCGCCGCTATCGCCTCCGTTTCACCGAGGGCCAGCCGGACCTCCGCGCCGATCCTTGCGCGCGAGACGGTGTCCAGCGCACCGCTCACAAGCGCCGCTCGCGCGAGCTCGGCGGTGAGCTCCTCGCACTCGAAGCCGAGCCGTGCGCGGTAGCGCGCGAGGCGCAGCAGGCGCGTGGGATCGTCGGTGAAGCTGTGCGCGTGGATCACGCGCAGGCGTCCCGCGCGAAGGTCTTCCAGCGCGTGCTCTGCGGAGATGATCTCTCCCAGCAGCGGGCCACCGAGAGGGACGGCGATCGCGTTGACGGTGAAGTCCCGGCGGCGAAGGTCCTCCTCGGTGGTTCCGGGGCGCACCTGGGGAAGCGCGCCCGGAGCGGAATATGTCTCTGCTCGGCGCTCGGCTATGTCCACCCGTCCGGTCTCCCACTCGACGACGGCCGTCCCGAAGCGCTCATGCAGGGTCGCGCTCGGAGCCTGCGCGGCGCCAGGCGCGAGATCGGCGGCGAGCTCACGCGCGAACCCGGCGGCGTCCGCCGCGACCACCACGTCGAGCTCCCTGGGCGTGCGCCCGAGCAGCAGGTCGCGCACGGCGCCCCCCACGAGCGCCAGGTCCTCGCGGGCGCGACCCATCCGCAGCAGCTCTCCTCCGCCCGGCTGCTCGCCCAGCGCGCCGATGACCTCCCCGAACTCGTGCCCGGCCGTGGTGGGGCGCATGGGGCTCACGCTCCCCTCCCCCCTCTCATTCGATCTCGCGCACAGGGATTCCCGCGGCCGCCAGGTGAGCCTTAGCGTCGGCGACGCTGAAGCGCCCGTAGTGGAAGATCGAGGCGCACAGGACGGCGTCGGCGCCCGCTCGCAGCGCTTCGGCCAGGTGCTCGAGCTCTCCGGCGCCGCCGGAGGCGATCACGGGAACGCTCACCGCATCGCTGACCGCCGAGGTGAGCGCCAGGTCGTAGCCGAGACTGGTGCCGTCGCGGTCCATGCTCGTCAGGAGTATCTCGCCCGCTCCCCGCCCGGCCCCCTCGCGAGCCCAGTCGACGACGTCGCGGCCGGTCGGCGTGCGGCCACCCGCCAGGTAGGCCTCCCAGCGCGACGTCTGCGGGTCCTCAGAGCCGACCTGGGCCTTGGCGTCGATCGCGAGCACCACGCACTGGACGCCGAACACGGCGGCGAGCTCGTCGAGCAGCTCGGGGCGCTCGAGCGCCGCGGAGTTCACCGCGACCTTGTCGGCCCCGGCGTCGAGCACCGCCTGGGCGTCTGTGACCGACCGTATCCCGCCTCCGATCGTGAACGGCACGAACACCTCGTCGGCGGTGCTGCGGGCGAGCTTCGCGATCGTGTCGCGCTTCTCGTGCGTGGCGGTGATGTCCAGGAACACCAGCTCATCAGCGCCCTCGCGGTCGTAGTGCGCGGCGAGCTCGACGGGATCGCCGGCGTCGCGGATGTCGAGGAATTCGACACCCTTCACGACACGTCCGGCGTCGACGTCCAGGCAGGGGATTACGCGCTTGAAATGCACGAGTCCACCGTAGCGACCGCGGTGGCGGGCCGACTCAGAGCCGACGCTCAGTCGCCGAGCGCCGCGATGGCCTCCGCCACGCTGAAGCGCCCCTCATAAAGGGCCTTGCCGACGATCACGCCGGTGAGGCTCTCCTGTTGCAGACCCGCCAGATCCACCAGATCGGAGAGCTTGCCGATGCCACCGGAGTAGATGATGCTCGCGCTGACCGACGCGGCCAGGAGCCGCACTTCGTCGAGATCCGGTCCTTCGAGCATCCCGTCACGATCGACGTTGGTATACACGAGCCGCTCGACGCCGGCGGCGAGCAGGCGCTCGAGCACGGCGGCGGTGCTCGGCTCGGTCGTCTCGGTCCAGCCGGCGGTGGCCACGCGTCCGCCGCGCACGTCGACGGACACGAGCACGCGGTCGGGTCCGTGCGCGTCCAGCGCCCGGCGCAGGAGCTCGGGGTCCGTGAAGGCGGCCGTGCCGAGGATCACGCGCGCGGCGCCAGCGTCGAGCGCCGCGTCGAGCGCCTCCGATGAGCGCAGGCCGCCGCCGTACTGCACCGGCACCGCGAGCTCGGCGGCGATGCGTCGCAGATGCTCGAGGTTCACGGGCTCGCCCCGTTTTGCGCCATCCAGGTCGACCACGTGCAGCAGCCGCGCGCCCGCATCGGTCCATCCGCGGGCGGCCGACAGGGGGTCGTCGTCGTAGACGGTCTTTGCGTCGAAGTCGCCCTTCACGAGGCGCACGGCGGCGCCGCCGAGGATGTCTATCGCGGGATAGAGCTTCACCCGGCGACCGGCGCTCCCGCCGCGATGCAGACCCGCGCGAAGTTGGCGAGCAGGCGCAGCCCGGCCGCGGAGGACTTCTCGGGGTGGAACTGCACGCCGGAGAAGGAGCCCCGCTCGACGGCGCTGACGAAGGGGGCGCCATACTCCGCGACGCCCAGCACGTCCTCCTGGACCGCGGGGACGGGGGCGTAGGAGTGCACGTGGTAGAACGCACAGGTTCTCGGCAGGTCCTCGACGAGGGGCGAGCGGGGCTTGGCGAAGCGGACCTCGTTCCAGCCGATGTGCGGCAGCTTCAGCTCGCCGGCCTTCAGCGCTCGGACCTCGCCGGGCACGATCCCCAGCCCCGGTGCGCCGCCGAGCTCGGTCGAGGAGTCGAAGGCCAGCTGCATCCCGAGGCAGATCCCGAGCACCGGGGTGCCCGACCGGACGCGCTCGCGCAGCAGCTCGTCGAGGCCGAGCTCGCGCAGGTTGTCCATCGCACGCGGAAACGCGCCGACGCCCGGGACGATGAGGCCGGCGGCAGCGCGAAGGCGAGCGTGGTCGCTGCTGATGCTCGCGCGCACGCCGACGTGCTCGAGCGCCTTCTCGACCGAGCGCCGGTTGCCCATGCCGTAGTCGACGATGGCGATGTCGACCGGCCCTTCGACCAGCGCGGTCATCCCGTGAGCGTCCCCTTCGTGCTCGGGACCCCAGTCTCGTCGGGGTCGATCGCCACGGCCTGGCGCAGGGCGCGCGCGAAGGCCTTGAACGCAGCCTCGATCATGTGGTGCGCGTTGCTGCCCGCTTCCACCTGCAGGTGCAGCGTCAGCTTGGCCGTGTTGGCGAGGGCCCGGAAGAACTCCTCGGTCAGCTCGTGCTCGAATCCCCCGGTTGAGCCCGCAGGCAGGTCGGCCTCGAACAGCGTGAACGGGCGACCGGAGATGTCGATGGCGCAGCTCGCCCGCGCCTCGTCCATCGGCGCGGTGGCCGACCCGTAGCGGGCGATGCCGACACGCTCGCCCAGGGCGGCGTCGAGTGCCTGCCCGAGCACGATCGCGGTGTCCTCGGCGGTGTGGTGGGCGCCGGTCTGCAGATCGCCGCTCACGGTCACGTCGAGGTCGATGCGCCCGTGGCGCGCGAGCAGGTCGAGCATGTGGTCGAGGAACCCGACGCCGGTGGCGCGAGTGCCGGCGCCGCTGCCTTCGAGGGTCAGCGTCAGACGCACATCGGTCTCGCCGGTTGTGCGCTCGATGGTCGCGGTACGGCTCATGGTTCTGGATTCTCCCGCACTCGGGCCTCCATCGACTCCGCGTGTACCTCGAAGCCCTCGGCCCGCGCTATCGGCGCGCCCGCTGCGGCGAGCCTGCCCGCGGCCTGCCCGACCCGCACCTCGGTCATCCTGCGACGGAAGTGACGCGGTGACAGCGCGGAGGCGAAGCGCGCGGCGCCGCCGGTGGGCAGTACGTGGTTCGAGCCGGCCACATAGTCGCCGAAGGCGGTCGCGCTGTCGGCGCCGATGAACATGCAGCCGGCGGCGCTGATCGCGGGAGCGAGCGTCTCCATCTCGTCGCCCATCAGCTGCAGGTGCTCGGGCGCGAAGGCGTTGGCGAGTGCGATGGCCTCGCGCGCGTTTGCGACCTGCGCGATCGCGAACTGCGCCTCGCCGACCGTCGCGCGCTCCACGACGAGGTCCTCGAGCGTCTGTGCGAGCGCCTCGCACACGGCTGCGTCCGGCGAGATGGCGACGACGAGGCTGCCCTCGCCGTGCTCCCCCTGGGCGAGCATGTCGAGCGCCGCCAGGCGCACCGTGCGTTCGTCGGCGTGCTGCCCCAGCGCCACCAGCAGGTCGCTGGGCCCGGCGAAGCCGTCGATGCCGATGAGGGTCGAGAGCTGGTGCTTGGCCTCCTGCACGTACAGGTTGCCCGGGCCGACCACCACGTCGACCCTGTCGACCGTCTCGGTGCCGTACGCGAGCGCGGCCACCGCCTGCGCGCCGCCCATGCGGTAGACGCGCTCCACGCCGCACAGCCGGCACGTGCCCAGGATCACGGGGTCGATCTGCCCGTCGGCACCCGGCGGAGCGCAGACGGATACGTCGATCACGCCGGCGGAGCGGGCGGTCACGACGCCCATCACGACGGTGCTCGGATAGGGAGCCCGGCCGCCGGGGACATACACGGCCGCAGAGCTGACCGGGACCTCGCGCACGAGCACCCGCTGACCCTGCGGCAGGTCGACCGCGGCGTCGGTCCCCACGCCCGCCTCGGCCACGAGCGCGACGTTGGCGATCGCGACCTGCAGGCCGGCGACGAGCTCCAGCGGGAGCAGCGTGATCGCCTCGTCGAGCTCCTCGGCGGAGACGCGCAGCGGGCCGGGCTCGGCGCCGGGCGCGTCGAATCGGCGCGTGTAGCGGCTGACGGCCTCATCGCCCTCCGCGCGCACCGCCTCCAGGATCTCGCGGACCTCGCCTGCGACGGAGGCCCCTCCGGGGACGAGCGAGCGCAGGTGGGCGGCGGCTTCCGCCGCGCCTCCGAGCCGCTCGACCTCCTGAACGTCCAGGCGTAGGAGCCGCATCTCAGCCGCCGTCGGCCGCCGGGCGTTCACGCAGGCGGTCGAGCAGATCGTCGATCTCTGCGGCCTTCAGCTTGTGCGCCACCGGATTGGCGATCAGCCGGGCGGTGCACACGACGATCTCCTCGCGCACGATCAGGTTGTTCTCGCGCAGGGTCGTGCCGGTGGCGGTGAGGTCGACGATCGCCTCGACCATGCCCGTGAGCGGCGCTAGCTCGACCGAGCCCTTGACCTCGACGATCTCGGCCTGGCGCCCGGTCTCCTCCAGGTAACGCGCGGCGATGCGCGGATACTTGGTCGCGACGTGCATCACACCGAGGCGCCGGAGCGCCTCCAGGGCGGGATCGGGACCGGCCTTGCTCGCGAGCACCATCGTGCAGCGGCCGTAGCCGAGATCGAGCAGCTCGTAGACGTCACGTCCCCCCGCGCCCGGATCGAATGGCCGCCCACCCTGCTCGAGCAGCACGTCCTTGCCGGTCACGCCCAGGTCGGCGGCGCCCGCCTCGACGTAGGTGGGCACGTCGGAGGGACGCATCGTGATGACGCCGATGTCCTCGAACAGCAGCTTACGGTCGTTGGAGCGAAGCTCCCGCGTATCGAGCCCGAGACCAGCCAGCAGCTCGACGGTGCCGCTGAACAGCGCCCCGCGCGGCACCGCGATCGTGAGGCCGTTGACCGGGCTCATGACAGGGGCTCGATCGCCTCGTGCGCGGCGGAGCCGGGCTGCGGTCCCTCGCTTGCGCCGGGGCGCGCGAGCAGCGCGCCCGTCCCGCGCTCCTCGCCGGCGAGCGCGATGTGCAGCCTGTCGACACCGAGCGCGAACCCGACCGCCGGAAGCGCTCGCCCGAAGCGCCCGAGCAGGTCGTCGTAGCGCCCGCCCCCTCCGATCGGGGTCCCGAGAGCGGGGTCATAGACGTCGAAGACCGCGCCGGTGTAGTAGCCGATGTTTCGAATCAGGCCGAGATCGAAGATCACCCGCTCGGCGACGGCGGGCTCCAGCAGCTCGTGGACGCTGCGCAGGCCCGTGACCGCCTCGTCGGCGAGGTCGGGGATGTCGGCGAGCACCTCGGGCCCGCCACGACGCTGGGGCACGTCCAGCAGCAGCTCGACCGCCTCGCCGGAGAGCCCCGACTCAGCGAGCGCCTGCTCGAGCCCCACGAAGTCGCGCATCACGAGCTGCTCGAGCAATCCGAGTCGGACGGCCTGGGGAACCCCCAGGCTGGCGGTCAGCGCGGGAAACAGCGAGGCGTCACCCAGCCCGATCCGGTAGTCCTTCAGACCGGTCGCATCGAGCGCGTGGCACAGGACGGTGAGCGCCTCGGCTGTCCCCTCGGGGGCGGGTGAGCCGACCAGCTCGATGCCCGCCTGCAGCAGCTCTCGCGGCTGTCCGCGCTGGGGGCGCACGCCGCGGTAGCAGTGGGCGAAGTAGCAGAAGCGCAGCGGCAGCTCGCTCGAGGAGTAGCGGGTGGCGACCACCCGCGCGATCGGCACGGTCATGTCGGAGCGCAGCACGAGCACCGCGCCCGACTCGTCATAGACGCGATAGGCGGGACGCGCTTCGGCCATGTCGGCGCGCTCCAGCACCGACTCGTACTCGAGCGCCGGGGTGTAGACCTCGCCGTAGCCGTGGCGCTCGAACACCCCCCGCAGGGTGTCAGTGATCGCGCGCACCTCGCGCGTCTCGTCGGGAAGCACGTCGCGCGTGCCGCTGGGAATCGGGTGGATCATGAAGACCCGAGATTACGCGTGGACCGGCTCCGTGGCCACGCGCTCGATACGCGCGCCGAGCTCGCGCAGGCGCTCGTCGATGCGCTCGTAGCCACGGTCGATCTGGCGGATGTTGCCGATCTCGCTGCGCCCCTCGGCGCACAGCGCCGCTAGGAGCATCGCCATCCCGGCGCGGATGTCGGGCGACTCGACCCGCTCGCCGCGCAGCCGGCGTGGGCCGGTGACGATCGCGCGGTGCGGGTCGCACATGACGATGTCCGCGCCCATCAGGATCAGCTTGTCGGTGAAGATCAACCGGTTCTCGAACATCCACTCGTGCACGAGGATCGATCCCTCGGACTGGGTCGCCAGGGCGACGGCGATGGAGGTCAGGTCGGCGGGAAAGGCGGGCCAGGGGCCGTCCTGGATCTTGCTCTTGTACTCCCCCACGTCGGCCTGCGCCACCAGCTTCTGCCCGCCGGGGACGAGCACGTCGTTGCCGTCCAGCTCGGAGTGCAGACCGACGCGCTCGAACACCAGGCGAATCATCCTGATGTCGCCGGGCACCGTGTCCTTGATGCGCAGCTCTCCCCCGGTGACGCCGGCGAGCGCCATGAAGCTGCCGATCTCGATGTGGTCGGGGGCGACGTCGTGCTCACAGCCGTGCAGGCGCTCTGCGCCGTTGACTGTGACGAGGTTGGAGCCGATGCCCTGAATGTCGGCGCCCATCTTCACCAGCATCCGCGCAAGATCCTGGACGTGCGGCTCGCAGGCCGCGTTGCCTACCACGGTGGTGCCCGGCGTCAACGCGGCGGCCATCAGCGCGTTCTCGGTGGCCATGACGGACGGCTCGTCCATGAATACGTCGGTCGACCTGAGACCGCGCGGCGCGCTCAGCACTATCTCGCGCCCGCATTCGGCGATCGCGCCCATCGCCCGGAATGCGTCCAGGTGGGGGTCCAGGCGCCTGCGGCCGATCACATCGCCGCCCGGGGGCGGCATCACCGCCCGGCGAAAGCGCGCGAGCAACGGACCGGCCAGCAGGAACGACGCTCTGATCAGCTCAGCGAGCTCGCGCTCGATCTCGACCTCGTGCACGCCGGCGGCGCACAGCGCGACCTCGTTGGCCCCGCGCCAGCTCACCTGCACGCCGATGGCGCTGAGGATCGAGAGCATCGCCTCGACGTCCCGGATGCGCGGCACGTTGCGCACGATCACCTCGTCCTCGGTGAGGACGCTCGCAGCGAGGATTGGAAGCGCTCCGTTCTTGTTCCCGGCAGGAACCATCGTGCCGGACAGCGGAACGCCGCCTTCGATGACGAACTTCTCCATGAGCTGTGGGCGCCGCCCTCGACCCACGATGGGCCCGCCGGAATGACGCCTGGCAAGCGTAACAGTCATCTCCTCACTGAAGTTCGCGTCGGGCGACCAACGCCCTGCCTGCCGCGGTCCAGGAACGCCCAGCGGCCAAAGCGCCTGGGCGTGGTGCAACTTCAATTGCAGCCCGATCGGCCGATGACCGCTTCAGCAAGCCAAATCTATGCGGGCGACCAGATGCGCACACCCGTTCGCACGACTTCCGTCCGACGTCGCTTCTAGCTTACGAACACATGTTCCCCCTTCCGAGAACATCGACCCTGGGGCAGCGCGCGCTCGGTGCGCGTGGCCTCATCCGCTCGTTCCTGCTGCTCGAGGACGACCACGAGGTCGACTGGGAGGTCGGCCAGGACGAGCGGGCTGAGGTGGATCATCCGCACCGGGCGCCGCTGCGCGGGCCCTCACGGGCGCGTCGCGCCGGCGAACCCACTCCGCGCGTCCACGCGTGTGTGTGCCCCGTGGGCGTCCCGAGCAGCGGCTTGCGCACGGCGCGGGCGACGAGCACCGCACAGCGCAGCGCCGCCCCGGCCCGCTAGAACGCACACGATGGAGCAGCGCGTCACCGTGGTCACCCTCGGGGTCGCCGACCTCGCCCGTGCCAGACGCTTCTACGAAGCGCTCGGATGGCGCTCGACCACGCCAGACGAGCTCGGCGTCGTCTTCTTCCAGGCCGGCGCGCTCGTCGTGTCGCTCTGGGACCGCGACAGCCTCTCCGAGGACAGCGGCGCGCCCGCGCCCGAACACGACGAAGGGCCGCCCGAAGACGGCCCCTGTCATGTAGAAAAAACCGGCGGCGTCCTACTCTCCCAGGCCCTTACGAGCCAAGTACCATCGGCGCTGAGGGGCTTAACTACTCTGTTCGGAATGGGAAGAGGTGTTTCCCCCCCGCTAAAGCCACCGGAAAAGGGTGAGAGACCACGCCTCCCAGTCCTTCAAAACTGCACAGCGCCACACCGAGTATCAAAAATCCGTCAAGCCCTCGACCCATTAGTACCGGTCTCCTCCAGACGTTGCCGCCCTTCCAGATCCGGCCTATCAACCTGGTGGTCTACCAGGGGTCTTACTCCCTCTAGGGGATGGGAGAGTTCATCTCGAGGCCGGCTTCCCGCTTAGATGCTTTCAGCGGTTATCCGATCCACACGTAGCTAGCCTGCTATGCCCTTGGCAGGACAACAGATACACCAGAGGTGCGTTCATCCCGGTCCTCTCGTACTAGGGACAAATCCTCTCAACTCTCCAACGCCCACGGCAGATAGGGACCGAACTGTCTCACGACGTTCTGAACCCAGCTCGCGTACCGCTTTAATGGGCGAACAGCCCAACCCTTGGGAGCAACTCCACCCCCAGGATGCGACGAGCCGACATCGAGGTGCCAAACCGGGCCGTCGATGTGGACTCTTGGGCCCGATAAGCCTGTTATCCCCGGAGTACCTTTTATCCGTTGAGCGACGGCACTTCCACTTGCTACCGCCGGATCACTAAGACCTGCTTTCGCACCTGCTCGACTTGTCAGTCTCGCAGTCAAGCTCCCTTACTACCTTTACGCTCTACACACGATTTCCAACCGTGTTGAGGGAACCTTTGTGCGCCTCCGTTACATTTTAGGAGGCGACCGCCCCAGTCAAACTACCCGCCTGGAACTGTCCAGCGCCCGGATTCACGGCGCGCTGTTAGAAATCCAATACACCAAGGGTGGTATCTCAAGGTTGGCTCCACGCTGGCCGCAACCAGCGCTTCAAAGCCTCCCACCTATCCTGAGCGAAGTGCATCGAACTCCAATACCAAGTTGTAGTAAAGGTTCACGGGGTCTTTCCGTCTAGCCGCGGGTACTCGGCATCTTCACCGAGACTGCAATTTCACCGAGCTCCTCGTTGAGACAGCGCTGAAGTCGTTACGCCATTCGTGCAGGTCGGAACTTACCCGACAAGGAATTTCGCTACCTTAGGACCGTTATAGTTACGGCCGCCGTTTACCGGGGCTTAGCTTCGCTGCTTCGAACCGAAGTCCTGACAACTCCACGTAACCTTCCGGCACCGGGCAGGCGTCAGCCC
>JADGPK010000082.1 GCA_017882445.1 Solirubrobacteraceae bacterium | reverse complement strand
GGAACTCGGACGCGAGAGCCTCCGCTCGCCTGCTGGCGACCTGCATGCGCGAACTCTACGGCGCGGCACATGCCCGACGCGATTGAAAAAGGGGAAGGCCACGCCTCGCAACCACGTTCGATGCCGTACCCAGTCGAGGCGCCACACGATGACCACGTCGTCGTAGGGCGCACGCTCTTGGCCGGCCGGGTCTTCCATGGCGGGTCGGCGCCACCAGAGTTGCTATGCGGTTGGACCCACGCCGCGCGCTGCCCCCTCGATGCGAAGATAGGGTCGTGGATCCTCAGGGGCATCATCTCGGGCGGATAGCCACGCAGGACTCCGGTGGCGCTCGGGTGGACGTCGACGTCGGGGCGCTCGTGCGGCGCCTCATCTTGTTCGAGCGTTGCACCGTCGAGTCCATCAGGCTCATTGAGATCCCAGCACTCGTCGCGGCGTTCGGCGTGGACGGGCTCCTCGAGCTCCTCGACTCTGGTGCAGTCAGGCTCATTTGCGATGCGATGACTGCCGGCCAGATCGGTCAGACCGCTGGGTTGCGAGCGACAGTCAAGCGCGGCGCCCCGCTCCCGCTTGGCTCATATCGGTTGACACCCATCGGCATCGCCGATCGACGTGCCTTTCTCCACAGCGCACTGCAGGAGGTGCACAAGGCCAACATCTCGTTCAGGGCAGTGAAGAGTCTGAAGGCTGCCCTCGCTCCTCGCCTCCTGGAGTATCCGCCGAGCGCCGTTGAGGCCGGGGTTAGGGACGCCGAGCTGGAAATCCGTCAGCAAAATCCCGTCGTCTGGAGCGCAATCCGAGCCGCGGTTCGGAGGGAGACAGGCCTTGATCCTGGCTCCGACCCGGAGTTTCGCGTGAACTCGCTCGGACAGGAGGGCGACTTCCGCATCGTGACGACGATGGGGGCGACGCTCGGACTACCGCCGGATCAGGAGCATGGGCTTGTAGAGAGTGCGATCCTCGCACTCGCTGGGCTGGATCAACGGATCCACCTGATGGAGAGCTTCGGGGCCGTCAGCGGGTTTCGGGATGACCAGGCTGCCCTGTTTGAGCAGAAGCTGTCGTTCGCTTTGTCCTTGCTGGACCCGACAAGCCAGGAGCGCCGCTTCGATCGGGTCGTGACATTGGCCGGGTTGCCGGGCCTCGAGGCGCTTCCGCCGGGGACGCGGATCGACGTCCATCGTTTGCTACGCCTGCGAGAGAGTGGGGAATGCCGGGAACTCCGCGCCTGGCTGCGTGGGGTCGACTCGGAAACAGACGCACGGATCGACGCGAGGTTCGGGGGCGTGCGAGACGAACTGGCGGCGGTTACTCACAGCCCGCTCGGGAGAACCGTTCGCTTTCTCACTGCTACCGGAGTGGGATTCGTGCCTATCGTGGGACCTCTCATCGGCATCGTCGTGTCCGCAGCCGACACCTTCCTGCTTGACCGGGTCCTCGGCAAGCCCGGACCCGCGGCGTTCCTCGGGCGACACTACCCCTCGATCTTCTTGAAGAACGAAACCGAAGCCTCGGTGGCTGCCGAAGATCGCGGGAAGTCGTGACATTCCCCCTTTGTGGGCGGCCCCACGTCGGGGGTCACCATGCGCGGATCGTGAGGCTCGCCTACTGCGGTCGGTCCTCTTGCTGGACCTGGAGGAAAGGAACTACGTCGCGCAGTGAGGCCGGACGGTGGCCAGGGATCCTGACTCGCTGATCCGCGAGACTCCGCATGTTCGCGACGTCCCGCGCCGCCAGCGCATCAAAGGCCGCGCACGCGGCGGGAAACAGTCGGGCGATGTCCCACCTACGGACTTCGGTCGGTACGAGGTGCAGCCTCAATTGCGAGGTCCGATTCGTCCCCTCGTCCACGACCACATCTGCGTATTTCCCGCTAGTCCGGCCGCGACGGAGCTCGGCGCTGACCAGGGAAGCGCTGGACCAGTCGGGAGCTCGCCTGAGACGGATCTCCCAGATGTGGTCGTGGACGATCACGTCTCGGAGGACGAACAGCTCAATTACTGGCCCGGGGTCCTGGCGGTTCTCCGCGAGGACCTCCTTGATTATCTCCAACGCGCCCGCATCTGGCCTGGTGTCCGCAGGCACTCGGCCAAGTGCTGCCAGCCGCCCCGCGTTGGACTCGAGCGCGAACGCGAGCATGGTGGCGACGGCGACTGCATGGGCGTTCTCCGGATGGCTGACCTCGTGAGCCTCCGGGGCGCTCGGCGAGGCCAATGCGGCCAGCGCGGCCAGGTGCGGCTCCATCGCCGTTACCCAGTTACTCGCCAAGACGGAGAGGAACTCGTCAGCGATTGACCCTGCGTCGTCCGTCCCGACCGCGGACTCCGCCGCGTGAATGTGACGATCGTCGCCTGCATCGACGGGCATTGGGCTAGCCTAACAGCGGTCCAGCCCGCGTCTTCCTCCGACCAGGGAGGGCGGCTGCAAGGATGAGTCCGGAGGCGAATCGGGACGCTCGATCCGCCACGACGTCCGCCTCGTGTGCGGCTGAGGATCTCGTGAGGCCACACCGAAAAGGGCGTCCGCGCAGCGCGACCGATGCGCGCTCAAGCGCCGGAGGAACGGCTGGCGTCCAGAAGGAGGTCCTTCTGGTATCCGGCAAAGGCTGACCCAGGGAGCGGGCACTGGGTCATGAGCTGCTTACAAGAATGCGGCAACGATCTCGTCGATCTGCCGCCGTCGGTCGCGGTAGCTGGAAACGAGCTCGTGAACGCGGGCCACGTCGCCCTGAAACTGACGCCGCAGCTCGGTGAGTGAGGTTGGGACCGCTGTAGCAGACACGTCACTCAGTCGAACGCCTCGGGCTCGTAGTCCGAGGAAGAGTGCCAGTAGTTCCGGAGAGAATTCCGCCGCCTCGGGCGTCAGCCTGACCCTCAGCAGCCCAGCGCCCCGGGCCGGTCTCGCCGTGATCGCAGACCCAAAGATGCCTACCTCTTCCTCGGTGCGCTCAACGGCAACTGCTTGCGCCCCTGTGCGTTCGATCCCGTCAACCCATGGCACTGTGGCCAGAGTTCCCCAACCCGTTGGCGGACCGGCTGCAGGAAGCCACGCGGTGAGCCCGAGTGTGTCGAGGCTAAGGTCGTCCCGGAGGGCTCCAGGGGCCTCCGGCCAGGTCGGCCCTTCGTCGTGCACAAGGCGAGTCACTAGCTCCGCGAGTTCACTCGCCAGCTCCGCGATTCGCCGCCCTTCCTCGCCGGAAAGGTAGGGGAGGCCGAGGTCCTCCAAGTCCCCTTGTCGAATCTCGCCTGGCGGCAGTCCTTCTGCGAGTTCCTGAACGAAGGATGAATTCACCAGCCCGATTAGGTACGCAGCGGTTGCGGGGGCCGCGGGCCATACGGCATGCAGACCAGAAGCTGGGGTCACGCCTCGAGGCGCCAGCCCCACCAGTAGGCGGCCACCGCCTCCCCAGCGCGTCGTCAGGCCGTAGCCGGCCCATCGCCCCGCCGTGCCTTCGGCTCCACGAATGCCCGGGCGGTCGCGATGGATCGACCACCATGGGCGGCGCTCGCCGTATCCGCGGACCTTTCGTAACAGGACGCTCTCGAACCGACGGAGGTGCGCCTCCAGCGCCGGCATCCCGGCGGGGAAGCCCAGCATACGACTGATCTCGGCGTCTGCAGATCGCCCTGTTGGCGCCGGGAGGTAGATGACCTGCTCCGCGTCGTTTCTTGGCACGACCGCGTAGGGAAAGACATCTCTCGTGTTGACAACAGGGCGAAGAGTGCGCCTCTCCGTGTCGTTGAGTCGGCCAAGCCTCGCGACCTCGTCGGCTCGCAGAGCGAAGATCGGCGGCCGCGTTCCCGCCCCACCGGCGCCGGCCAAGTCGGCTGCCGTCATGTCGGCTTCTGCCGCGACAGTTAGCCGATCGGCACCGGTGATGACGCCCTCTTCCATCTCGAGGCGCATGGGCGAAGCGATCTGAGCGACACGAGCGCGCCGCTGGAGCTGCGCTCTCGTTAGGAGAACCGATGCCCAGCTTTCACGGCCAAGGGAATTGGGACTGACCGACGCTGTGTGACTTCTGACACCAGCACGCGACGATCCGTCGCGCAGGGCGTCGAGGACGGGCTGCCGCGTGGTGGTGTGTTCACCGTGGTAGATCGACACGCGGGGAGAGGCTGCTGCCGCAACCTCCAAGCCTAAGTTCGCGTCCTCCGGAACCACCCGGCGTCCGACGACCACCATGGAGTGCTGTCCAGGAGCGTCCGGAAAGAGCCGCAGGTCGCGGAAGACGAGGATCCGATCGATCTGACACCGTTGAGCGAGGTACCCGCGGAGGGGAGCGCCGCCCGCGGATCGCAGCCAGTACTCCGTAGTGATGAAGGCGAAGCGTCCCCCGTTCCGGAGCTTGGACACGCCGAGCACGAGGAACCAGTAGAGATAGTCGAGGTGCGGAGCAACAAAGGACTCCCAGTATGGGTGGGCTGCTCTAGTCCTTCGCAGAAGCGAAGCCGCCTTCTTCTCTCCAACGTAGGGAGGATTCCCGACGGCGATGTCAAACCACCCGGTGTCGTCGGTCGGACGCCGAACCCGTTCCGCTACCGCAGCGCGCTCGGGATCGAGCGCGATCGCACCATGGCCACCGCCAGGAGGATCATCGTCTGCGGTGGTCGGGTTGTGCAGCGCCAACGTGTCCGCGTTCACGACCGAGAGTGCAGGGATGCGCACGGCCGCTCCAGTCGCTCGTAGCGAAGCGATCTGGATGAGTAGGTTCACTTCAGCTAGATACGCAGGGAACGGCTGAACTTCGACACCAATCAGTCCGGCAGCTACGCGTCCGGCCCACGTCCCGGCAGGTAGGATCGCCCCTGCGTCCACCTGGCCCTCGAACCTCTCACGCAATCGCCGGGCGGCTTCCACGAGAAAGCCACCTGAGCCTGTGGCGATATCGAGGACGGCCGGGGCGCGGTTCTCGCGATCCGCCTGATCTGCGATGGGGTCCATTGCGAGGAGCTCCCACATCATGCGGATGACGTCGCGTGGCGTGTAGTACTGCCCTAGCAGCTTGCGATCCACGCGCTCGAGTAGGCGCGCGTAGACCGAACCGAGGACATCACTCTCGATCGCACCGAAATACGTATTCGCGAGCTCGTAGATGGCGTCCGCGAGCGCGCCGGCGCTCGGCCTGTACCACGTGTAGTTGTTGTGGTGATCGAAGAGGGACGGGTAGCGGTCTCGAGCGCGGCCGAATGAGACGTCCACAACCTCCGAAACGGCATCACGAAGGGCCGTCATGAGCGCATCGAACCCGCCGTCGTATAGCACAGGCTGAACTAGGCCGAGGTCTTCCCAGATCCGCACAAGCAGCAGCCGGGTAGCTGCGAAGTAGGCGACATGCGCGACGTACTGGCGCATCGCGAGGCCGGAAGGTCCGGAATCGCCAAGCGCACCGACGAAGTCCTCAAGCCCCCGCGGGTCAGCCGGCGGATCCGGATTGATGCGCCACTCGAGCTCGTTTAGCTCGTTGGTGATCGCCCCGGCATCGGCCCCCATCACGACCGACCTGTCGAGGAGGGTCCCCGCCCGCACCATGGCTGTGACATCGCGGGTAAGCGCCTCGACAACTCGATCGAGCCGGGCGCTCAGCCACTCTGGTGAAGCTACCTCGAAGACCGGGTTCCAGGGCGGGGCCTGCCGGACTCGCTCGATCTTCTCCGCCTGGGTGAGCTCCTTGCGGCGATAGTCATCCAGAAACGAAGCGAGGCGGCGCGCATCTCCAATGGTTGCGACCAGATCCTCGGGACCGTCGAGCAGCCCCTTGAGGTTGATCTCGGTGACGAGGCTCAGACGACCGTCGCCGAGCCCATAGACCCTCAAGCCGACGAGATTCGTGAGCACGACTTGCCGGATGCGCGGCGCGCCATCGCGTAGGTACTTCCCGACCTGCTCGTCCGCGGTCAGGGTGACCCCAAGGTTCGTCGACTTGGTCTCAAAGACGAACGGGTGTGTTGCGGCATCGGCCGGAGTGAAGTCCGGCGTTATCTGCCTGTCCGACTGCTCGGCGGCCAGCGTCGTTCCGACATCGAAGCCGAGCAGCTCCCGCGCAAACGCAGGAAAGACCCGAGGCTGCAGGAGCTGCACCTCGTCGCTGTAGCCAGTGCCCGAAATATGGGCCGCCCAAGTCGTTCGGTTGCCTCGCCAGACAACAGCAGTGGCATTCGCAAATCGGCGCCACGCCCTGACGGCCTCGAGTGGCTCCATGCGTCTCGCGTCTCCCTTAGGCTCGTTTCGAGTCGCATGCAACGCTAGCTCGCTTCGGGTGGCCGCGTTCGCCGATGCGACAACCGAGATCACTGCTCTCGAGAGCTGGGATCACGCGGTAGGCGGATGTGGACCGGCTCGCCGACGAGCTCTCCGAAAGGACCTGCTTTCGGTACGCCTCACCCACACTACGGAAGCGTCGTGTTTGACGGCCGGCGTCTCAGACCACTTCGCCGACCCCTGCGTTCGGGCAGCTGACGCGACACACGCCGGGAAGGCGCCACTTTGTAGCACCAGCCGAGGCTATGCGGATGAGCGAGAAGGGTAGCGTGCGATTCACGCACCGGCAGCTTCCCGATGGCGAATTGAAGCTCCGCGCTTACATACAACAAGTGGAGCAGGAGCTATTGGGCGCGATCCCCGACGCGAAGTGGCAACTAACCACCCCGGTCGGTGGAGAAGTCCTCAGCTGGTTCAGCAGGGTCAGAAGCTTGTTCTCGGGCATCCGTCTGCTTCTCGAGGCCGGGTTCCCGGAGGAAGCAATGATTCTAGCTCGCTCCCTCTTCGAGGCCTCGCTACGGTTCGAGCTGCTGGCTGCTGAGGACGAGGTTGGGCGCGAACGGCTTGTTCTCGGCGAAGTCAACGCTGGGCTCGCCAGGGCGATTTCGATATTCGATGCGCAGAAAGTCGCTCTGGGGCTGGGAGAAGGGCTGTCGCTCGAACAGCAGGGTGCGATTCATGGTCGACGCGACCAGATCGCTCGTCGTCAGAAGAGGTTGGCGCTGGGAAAGCTGGCACGATTTCCTGATGCGAAGAGCCTGGCCCGTCGTTTCGGCCGGCTCGAAGAGTACCTGGCCTTCCTGCTTGCACACGAGACCACCCATGGGTCCCATCTTGCCCAGGCGACCCGCTCCAAATACCCTGCTTCGGACACAATTGCTGTCTATCACTCCAACTTCGATCTCGCGATGCTGACCGGCGTCGGCACTTTCTCGGCGCTAGCCGCCCTGCGAGCTCTCGAGGCCGTGCAGACAATCTTCGGGTTCGCTGCCACCCGGACCGCTGACTTGATCGATGAAGCCAATCGCCTCGGCGAGTTCGGGGCGGCCGGAACGGAGTAGTGCGAAGGCAGCGAAGTTCGCCGCACGCCGACACGATGAGTGCGTCAGATCGTGTGCAGGGCTACGAAGCCCCTCGGCGTGATGGACGGTTATCTATCCGTGGCGCCGGCCGCCGCCCATCTGCGAGGGCGCAGCCGTTTGAGCTGGTGCCGTCGCGTTACTCGTCGCCCGGATAGCGGTGGCGGACCATAAAGGCGGCAACCTGCGCGCGACGCTGGAGGTTCAGCTTGGCGAGGATCGAGCTGACGTAGTTCTTCACCGTCTTGTCCGAGAGGAAGACCTCAGCGGCGATCTCCTTGTTCGTCTTGCCCTCGG
>JADGPK010000081.1 GCA_017882445.1 Solirubrobacteraceae bacterium | reverse complement strand
CCCAGTTGCCACGCACCGTGATCCCCCGCGGGAGCACCCCCGGGAAGGGCCCCGGTGCTCCGGTGTTCCCCCTGGGTCCCATGAGGCCGGCCGGCCCGATGGCGCCATCCCTGCCCGCCGGCCCCTGCGGGCCGGTCACGCTCCACTTCAGGCGCTTGTCGTGGCGAGCGCACTTGCGGGCGACGTAGAGCCCGCCGCCCTTTTGATGAACGCATGCGACGATCGCTCCCGACGAGCCCGTCACCGCAGCGTAAGCGCCACCCGATGCCGCAACTACGAGCGCGGCAAGGGACACGCCCATCGCAGGAGTGAGATGCACTCTTCTCACGGCAAACCCCCTTGTGGAAAGCTGACGGCGAGCGCGAGGCTCGCCCGAAACGGCCGTACCGTATCTGGCACCTGAACGCCGCTATCCCACGGGCCGGCGATCCCTTTCGGCGCCGCACAGGATTGGGCTCGCGTCACGGCCACGCGACGCGGTCCGGAGCCCGGGCGTTGCCTAGCGGACACCGGCGAGTGTCAGGGTTCCGCCCCGGCTCGGCGGTGTCGCCGCCGGTAGAGGAGCGCCCCGATGCCGGAGAGCGCGAGGAGGCCGACGAGGCCCGCAGCGATCAAGCGCAGGGGATGGTGGACGACGGCGGGCTTCAACGCTCTCGCGGGGTGGCGGGCCTCGTCAGATGGCCCGCGGGGCAACCCGCGGGCGCCAACCATGCACTGACGCGATAGCTCCCGCCGTACGCGACACTCGCGAGCAGCGCAGCCGAGTGGGAAAGGGGTGCCGTTCCGTCCGTTATGTAGACGGTGCAGTCATACCGAAGGTGGTCGAGCTCATACCAGCTCCCGACGCGGGTGTCCGTTCCGGGGGAGATCGGCCGGACGCCATGCTCCACAAGCGCAAAGCGAGCAGCCATTTTGAACCGGAACGTCGCATTCCCGAGGGAGCCGATCAGCTGGACAGTCCGCCCGCTCGGTACCGCTCGGTCCAGCGCGCTGAGTATCACACCGAGCGGGCGGTACTCGTTCAGATGTTCATCCGGCCGCTCGGCGACGCCGACGGCCACACCAGCGCAAGCGACCGCGCCGATCGCCACCGCGGAGGCGAGGGCCGGCGACACTCGGCGTGGCAGCACACGCCCACGCTCGGCGAAGATCGCCACCGGGGCCCACGCGAGCACTACCCAAACGAACATCCCGGCGGGCGAGCCAAACCACATCGTGTAGCCAAGCGTGGCCGACAGCAGACGCGTAGCGGGCGTCGAGGCTGCGAGGGCTGCCAGTCCGACGCAGAGGCTGACGGCGATAAGCGCGCCCACCCACAGGTCTGTGCGGCGGCGCAGGAAACCCACCGCGGCGACGATCAGGAGCGCACACAGCGCAAGGGCTGTGGACACCGTGGCCAGGGCGCTCGGGGCGGCGCGGACTTCGTTCTTCCGTTCGAATGGAGAGGCCGGGTTCCTCAGCCACCACGGGCGCACGCCGACCGCGAGCACGACCGCATGCCACCCGACGGCCGCGCCGAGCGTGGAACTGTTCGCCTCGGCAGCCCTGACGGCGGCGGTCAGGTTGCCCGGCCTTCCCTTGATCTGATCGATCGCGGGCGGAGTCCAGCAGACAACCGCGACGAGCAACGCGGCAAGCGCCCACCGCCCCGCCCCGCCCGGCCTGCCGGCACCGGCACCGGCACCGGCACCGGCACCGGCACCGATCCTCGCCGACCTGAGCGAGAACCCGAGCCCGGCCATCCCGATCACGAGCACACCGAGCGAGGGCGGCAGGAAGGCCAGCTGGCACTGGGCGACGAAGCTCGCGACCAGCACGGCAAGCGGGAGCAGCCGGTATTCACCACACCCCAGCGACCAGCACAGGAAGATCAGCAGCGTGAAAGGAAATAGTCCGGCCGACGGGTTCCACACGTCGTGGAGCACCTCGGGGGCAAGCGAGCGGGACGTGAGCACGACCGCGAGCGCCGTGGCGAACATCAGCGTGCGGCCGCCGCGGCGCCGCGCGAGCACGATGACCCCGACGATCGCGGCGGTGTTTACCAATCCCATCGTGAACGCCAGGGAACTGGGGCTGGCAACGCGAGCCGGAAGCGCGAGAAGCCAGAACAGCATCGGCCCGAGGCTGTAGACCGCGTGGTGAGTCAGAGCCGACACGTCCGAATGCAGCCCCACGAGAGGAGTGCGTGACGTGAGGACGTCGTGTGCCCGCGTTGCGATATTGGCCTGGTCGCCGGCCGGAATCCAGCCGTCGCGTAATGCGCGCAGCGTCGAGACAATCACGGGACCGGCCGCGCAGAGCCCTACCACGGGCGCGAGCCAGCGGTCGCTCCTGCGGTCTCTCCAGTGGGCAGGCCGAGCGCTCACGCCCGCCGATCGAACCGCTGCATATCAGGCACGGTATCGGCCACACCGCCCGCGAGAGCGGTGGAGCTCGACCGCGCCAGACGCTGCGCTAACCGGTGACCTTCCGGCGTTCGTCCGGACGCAGCAAGCAGCAATGCGGCGGCTTCCCGTACGCACAGCCGATGACCCCGGCAGGCGACCTCTTGGGCGAGTTCGTGCAGGGGTTGGCTCTCGAGGGGTTCCTTCCGTTGAATCTGACGGATGTCCGGTACAACAAAGACCTCGCGATCGCAGCTCTGGCTTGAGAGCTTGGGCGACTGGGCGTGGCCCGGGTGGGCCGCGCCGGCCGAGGCACTGTTGGGGCCGCCATCCTGGATTGCGGCGTCCCCGCCGCGGTTCGAGCCTGGGGTTGCATCCTCGGACCACGCTAAGTCGGCCCTATCCGGCGGGCGCCCCACACCGCGAGCGCTCCTGCTTGTTGCGCTCTTCGGCGCCCTTGCGGCAGTCTGCTGCGCGCTTGCACTCAAAGGGCCTATCGCGCTCGACCGGATCATCGGCACACCGGCTGCCAGCCAACCGGCGCCTGTCGGGACCGGCGTCGCCGTGACCGCTTCGGCGCCGCTGCCCGCGCTCGTCCCAGTCAGCCATGACAGCACCGGCAGCGCGATCGACAGCGCGAGCTTCAGATCATCGGCGCTCGCCGGCAAGGGGTCATTCCTCGTCTACCTCCCGCCCGGCTACACGAGCGTTGATCGCTATCCGGTGCTCTACCTCCTGCATGGGCAGGACGGGCATGCGACGGCCTTCTTGGAAGTCGGCCTGCAGCAAGACCTCGACCGCCTAATCAAGCGGGGGGCGATCCCCCCGATGATCGCCGTGATGATCCAGGATCGAAGCACCCTCAACAACTGGCAGAACATGGGCAGGTGGCACAGCGCGACCTATGTGATCGAAGTCCAGGAACTGGTCGACCGGATGCTCCCCACTATGGCCACACGAGCCAGCCGCGCGATTGCCGGCAGTTCCAAGGGCGGCTTCGGTGCCATGCACGTCGCGCTGGCCAACCCGTATCGCTTCGCCGTCGCCGAGAGCTGGCTTGGCTACTTCAACCACCTGGACGGCGAACTGCGAACGGACCGCCCGATCCTGTCACGACTCGGCCTGCACGCGTTCCTCTACGGTGCCGTGGGCGACCTCGCCGCCGATCCCGCGGAGGACCCCGCGTTTGCCGTCGAGCTCCGACAAGCCGGCGCGCAGGTCGAAAGCGCCGTCTACCCCGGCAACCACAGCCTCATGACAGTCGCTGAACACCTGGAAAGCATGCTGCTGTTCGCCGGACGCTCGCTCCGCGGCGAAGAGCTTCGGGCTGCCGTCGACGCGTGGTCACCCCGCGCGATGCACTTGTTCAACCCCTAGATGATTGATTCCGCGGGGAGGCTCGTGGAAATCGAGGTTGTTGGGCATCAGGACCGAAGTCGGCGGCGGCATACATCGAAGCCGGAAGCGGCCCGCGTCGATTGACTCCGAAGAGGGACAGCGGAGGACGTTCCGGCCCGCCGGCGATTTCGCCCGAAGCTTCAGGGACGACCCCGCCCGGGCGGGGTCTTTCTATGCACGGCCGCTCCGCGACAGATGTGGCAACTCTCACCCCCCCGTGAGATCGCGCTTAGTTTCATGGCCCAACCTCAAGGCCATGCTCTTCTCATCAGGACGCCCGAAGCTACGCTGGGCGATGCTCGCCACAGTCATCACAGCGGCCGCCGGGGTGGCCGCCGGCCTCACGATCGATGCCAACGACGATGGCGTCTCCCGAGCCTCGGCCGCGGTCGGGCCCGCCGGGCGCTCCGGTGCGGAAGCCTGCGGCAGCGCCGGCGCCGCCGCCATCTCCGCGGTCGACGTGGCGGCCGCCGGCCACATCTACACAGGCGAGCTCAACGGCACCGAGACGAAGGCCGACATCGGCCACGTCACCGGCTCCCCAGCGCTGCTCAGCGCGATGGCCGGCTCCAACCCGGCGGCCGTCCAGGCGGCCGTCCACGGGCTCGTATACGCGCCCCGCTGGCACATCGTCCGGCTGCGCGTGCTGAAGGCAGGCAGGGTCCTCGCCGACGTCGGTGGGCCCTACATCATCGCGCCGGTCACTGGGACGCTCAGGTGGCATGGCCGCACGGTCGGCAGCTACGTGATGTCGGTCCAGGACGACATCGGCTTCGTCAAGCTCGTAAGCCGCTTCATCGGTGTCCCGATCGATATCTACCGCAACGGCTCCTTCCTGATGGGAACGCTCACGCCGGCCCCGAGCACGGTGAGCCCCGGGGCGACGGTGACCATCGCCGGGAGGACCTATCGGGAGAACGTGATGCAGGCCGGGGCCTTCCCCAGCGGCTCTCTCCAGATCGCCCTGTTCGAGAAGGAACCGGCCGTTGCGAGCGGAAGCTGCGCGACCGTGCGCAGTGCGGCCTGGGGAAGCGTCGTGGCCCACATCGCGGGTCGCTTCAACCCGCTGCCAACCCACTACAAGGATCTGGTCGATCTCGTGCGCGCCACGACCAACGGCGTGGCCTTCGTCCGCGCCGGCTCGAAGCAGCTCGCGGGCGGTGCCGGTCCGGCAAGGCTCCCGCTCAGCGGCACCGTCACCTACCGCGGTCGGTCCTGGTCCGTGTTCTCCTTCGAGCCCGCTCCCCCCGCCCGGATCTACCTGCTCACGCCCAAGGAATGAGCTCGCCATGGGCCACGCCCGCCGACCTCTGACGGACCAACCCCACATACTGCGTTCTCAGCACACCTCGGCGAACTCGACGAATCGGCAGAGCGCGTTCGCAAGTCGCATCTGATCGATGGTGCGGCAGTTGACGTCGAGGAGACGAGGACTGCAGAGGAGGTATGCGAGGCATTGTGCGCGCGAGATCGCGACGTTCAGTCGGTTGCGCGAGAGAAGGAACTCAAGGCCGCGCTGGATGTCTGGCGTTTGGGATGCTTCAATTGCTCTAATGAGCGCGAAGAACCCACCAGCCGCGGCGCGCGTCGGTGACTGGCTCGAGGCTCGTGGTATCCACGGTGAGCCCGCTCGTCGGGGGCGGATCGTCGAAATCCTCGGCGAGCCCGGCCATGAGCACTACAAGGTGCAGTGGGACGAGCAGCACGAGTCGATCGTGTACCCCGCAGACGGCGTACACATCATCCACGACAAGAGCCACTAACCACGCTCGGACAGCAGCAATCGCGACCCGCCGGACCACTGTGCGGCGGCTCACATCGACGCTCCCGCTCAGGACGACGGGCAGCGCCTGAGCACACGGGGGGTGGTAGTTCACCGTGACGGACGTGTGGCAAACGACGCTGGCAGCGGCTGGCTCGTCCACGTAGTCTGGCCAGACAAGGCCGAGTCATCGGCCAAGTAAGCAACGACAGAAGGAGCGTCTATGCCCTCCACCAAGAAGCCACCCGCTCGGTCGTCTGTGCGGCCACGAGCCATCGGGACGACGCGTGCGCGCCTCGAAAAGAACGATCATGCGATCGGTCGGATCGCAGAGTCTCTGGAGACTGCACAGAAGGATCTGGCCACGATCGGCGGCAGCGTCGGGACGGGCGCAAGTGACTTGCGCAAGGATGTGGCCAAGCTGCTGCGCGACGCGCGCCGCGACATCACGAAGATGAGCAAGACCGTACGCCGAGACGTTGAGCGTCTTCAGAAGGATCTGAGTCCGTCTCACAGGGCAAAGCGGCGGCCCGCGCCGTCGCGAGCTAAGTCGGGCACTGCTTCGCGCACGCGTCGCAAGGTCGTCTAGCGCCCTACGTCCCCACGTCCCCACGTCCCCACGCCCCCACGCGGCTCTCGGGGGCGGGGACGCCGGTGGCTACCCTCCGCATCCGTTCCGCCTCCGCGCTGCGTCTACCGGCACGGCGCGCCTTGAATTGCGCAAGCCGTGCAACAGCGAAGCCGGCTGCAGCAACGCAGCCAATCCCGAGGCGAGCGCCCCGATCGTGAGGCGTTCAGCGCGCCGCGACGGGCTGGCGGATGACGGTCTTTAACTTCTCGGGAGCCGAGCGCCTCGGATCGCTGAGCACTTTCGCTCCGTCGCGGATCGGGCTCGGCGTGCGACCCGCGCGACCAGAAGGCGTGCGACGCCCCGCCCGTCTCGCCCGCGTGGCGCGGGCCGCGGGCTGCGGGCCTGCGGGCCTGCGGCGGGATCGCCGTGGTCAGATAGCAGGCTCACCCGGGGCGGTTCATTCCGCGTGAGAAACGTCGTCCTCGCAGGCACTCCGCGAGTGGAGCCAACCGGACACCATTCCAACCTTTCGCGACCCCTGGAAGCCTTGCTGGAAGGCCGCTCGGACAGGGACGTGGACACCGTCGGGCGCGGGGCGACGCCGAACAGGCGCGTCTTCCAATCGGCTCTCGGCATCGTCGACACGACTGGGTCCTGGACGCGGTCATCCGTGTGCTCGCGGGTAGGAGCGAGGCGATGCGCGCGCGGGACATTCACCGCGCCGTAGAGGCTCTTCTCGGCGAGCCGGTGCATTTGGGATCGGTCAGGCAGTGCTTGAGCTCGAACGTCGCGGGCACTACGCCGCGGTTTGTTGGGTCGCTCGGGGTCGCTACGCCGCAGACGTTCGAGCGACCAAGCTGTGCTCCGAGTCCAACGATGCGTGATCGCGACAGCGGGCAGATTACGGACACAAACCCGCAGGCGCCCCGATGGCCGCAGGGGCGTGTTCAGCGACGATGTGACCTCTGTCTAGCACCGTATCGCGCACCGCGAGTCCTCACGCAGCTAGCGCCGCGTCCCGATGTGATCGAGGTCAGCGATCTCGTGCGACGGTTCGGCGAATTCGCGGTCGACGGGATCAGCTTCGAGGTGCCGGAGTGGACATAGAGCTCGCTGTCAGATGATCACCCGCTAAGGCGGCCGTCGCGTAGCAGAGGCAGAGTGCGGACACGCGCTTGACATGCATGAAAGATCGCATTGGCGAGGGCTGGGGCGATCGCGATGATCGGAGTCTCGCCGGCGCCGGCGGAGGGAATCTCGGGTCGGTCGATCAGCACGATCTCAATCGGCGGTACGTCGGTGAATCGCGGGACGCGGTAGCTATGCATGGAGGCGTTGCCGATTCGCCCGTCGTGAAAGTGGATCGCCTCGAACAGCGCGCCGCCGAGTCCCATCAAGAGCGCGCCTTCGATCTGGTTCTCGACGTTCGCAGGGTTGACGATTGCGCCGCAGTCGTACGCCGTGACGATCCGTTGGATCTCGAACTCATCGCCGCTGAGGTGCACCTGCGCGCAGGTGGCCACACGGCCCTCCTTTTCGATGCCGCAGGCGATACCGATGCCGACGCCGGGTCTCGCGTGCGCGCGCGCGA
>JADGPK010000080.1 GCA_017882445.1 Solirubrobacteraceae bacterium | reverse complement strand
GCCGTGCCGCGTTAGAAGGCGTCGATCCGCAGGTGCTCCGTCGTCACGATAAGTGCTTACTGTTGAGTCACTTCGATCAAGTGCAGGCAGGACCGAAAGGACCTGATCACCGGGAATCAGTCGGCCACTTCTGACCCCCCAGAGGTTGCCAATAAACTGATTACGCCAACTAATTCCGGGTGCCGATCGGGGTGAATTTCGACTTGCGCCCGATCCCATAATCTGGCTCGAGATCCGGCTCCTGCAATCGGCCCCTATACCTTTGAGGGTGGCGTTGATGCGGCCTGATTAGAACCCGTCTTTTTGACACTAGACTCGTTATCGGACCGTGTGCAGAGAAAGAGGCGCAAGTGGCGAAGTGATCGGGCTTGATCAGGCATGAGGGAGGTCATCCGCGGCCGGCGCGCCCGCCGTGCGCAGGCACCGGATCGCGATGTATTCTATCTGGACGTATCTCGATTATTGGGGGAAGGCCGACGCCGACATCGGAGGGCACCACCCGGCGGCATTCCATTGCCTCGACGTCGCGGCGGTCGCCGAGACGATCCTTACCGGCAGCCCGCGACTCCGCGCACGCCTCTCAGATTGGCTCCGCGTGGCGGAGTCTGAGCTCGGAGCGACCCTCGCGGTTTTCGTAGCGCTCCATGACATCGGGAAGTTCGACACGCGCTTCCAGTCCAAGGCGCCCGACGTCGCGCGCGGGCTCTCGCCGCGATGGCAATCGATCGACCGGCGACTCGGCCTAGGCTTCGACCACGGCGCGGGCGGGTATGGGCATCTCCTTCGTGACCACAACGTCGCAGTTACCCACGGACTTGGCCCGAGCGCGTGGCCACTGCTCCAGGCGGTGACGGGGCACCACGGCGAACTCCCGGGTCGCAGGAGGGCGGAGGACTCGGCCCGCTGGAACGACCTCGCACGGCTCGATCTCCGCAACGCTGACCGGACGGCACGTTCGGCGTATCTCGGTGATGCGCTCGCGCTCTTCGTGGAGCGAGGCGCCGCACTTCCACTAACCACCGAATCGGGGTCACCGCTGGTCATGCTGCTCGCAGGGCTCTGCTCCGTCGCCGACTGGATTGGCTCCAGCGTCGACTTCTTCCCATACGCGAGCGAGCCTCGGCTTCTAGGGACCTACTACGTGGAACACGCCCTCCCGCGTGCGCGAGTCGCCGTGGCAGCGCTGGGTTTGCGGGTTGCGCGACCGTCTGGTAGCGGGTTCGGAGCGCTTTTCGGTTTTCCGCCCCGTGACGTACAGCGCGTCACAGAGACGCTCGATCTACCGGACGGACCATGCCTCGTAGTTGTGGAGGCGCAGATGGGAAGCGGCAAGACCGAAGCCGCGCTGTCCCTCGCCGAGCGGTTCCTCGCGCGCGGCGACGCATCCGGCATCTACGTTGCCCTACCCACGATGGCGACCTCCAACGCAATGCTCGACCGCCTCGAGCGAAACCTCCCGAAGATGTTCCAGGGCCACGTCAACCTCGTCCTTTCGCACGGACGGCGTCGGCTACACGAGGGTTTCCAACGCGTCATCGCGCGCCATGGACCCGAGGCCAGCGCCTATGAAGACGAAGCCACGGTGGTCTGCAGCCGCTGGCTCCTGGGGCGTAAGCGCGCGCTGCTCGGGCAGGTCGGGGTCGGGACCGTGGACCAGGCGATGCTGGCCGCGCTCCGCGTGCGCCACCACTTTGTGCGTGCCTATGCGCTCGCCGACTCCGTCGTCGTCCTCGACGAGATCCACGCGTACGACGCCTACATGCAGGTCATCCTAGAACGCCTGGTCGAGTGGCTCGGTGCCCTCGGCGCGCCGGTCGTCCTCTTGTCGGCGACGTTGCCCTCGGACAAGAGGCGCCGCTTTGTCGAGGCGTACGCTGGCGGCGCCGGCTTCGCGATCCCGGCCGCACCGGAGCGTGCCGCCGCCGCAGCGCCCTACCCGCTGGTCACGATGGCCACACGCGGCGCGGTGAGCGAGCGGACTCTGGGCGAGACGCCCGTTTCCACCTTCGTCGAGCTCTCCCTCGTCTACACGGGCGAGCCCGAGGAAGACGTGCTCCCGCGGCTCATCGAGGCTGTTGGCAAGGGAGCGATGGTTGCCTGGATCCGCAACACGGTGACCGAGGCGCAGGGTGCCTGGGAGCGAGCCCGCGCGCTCGGAGCGCCATTCGTCGACCTCTTCCACGCCCGGATGCGCGCCATAGACCGCGCCGACGTCGAGAGACGCGTGCTCGCCGCTTTCGGCAAGACAGGTGAGCGCCGGGGCATCCTGCTCATCGCCACCCAGGTCGTCGAGCAGAGTCTGGACCTCGACTTCGACCTCCTCGCGACCGACCTCTGCCCGATCGATCTCGTACTCCAGCGAGCCGGACGCCTGCACCGGCACGTGCGTGATCGCCGGCCCGCGGGCTGCGAAGCGCCGCGCCTGCTCGTTGTGGCTCCCACGGCGGGGAAAGCCGCCGCGCTCGACTTCGACGGATCGGGGTACGTGTACGATCCAGCCACCCTCGGCCTCACACTCGACGTGCTCGCCGAGCGGGCTGGTGTCGCGATCCCGAGCGACATTCGCGGCCTTGTTGAAGCTGTCTACGATCCTGGCTCGCGTGCAGCCCGAATTGACGCCGCGACGAACGCAGGAGCCTTGCGTGACGCTGAGACCAAGAGGCAGAAGAAGCTCGACACGAGGCAAAGCGAGGCTAAGCGGGCATGCATCGCGCCAGCAACGTTCGACCCTGCAGCGGCCGAGGTCTACTACGCCGACGACGACGAGACGGTGCAGGCGCTCACGCGCGACGGCGATTCCACAACCCTGCTGCTGGTGCTCTGGGACGGCGAGACGGGACGACCGCTCGACGGCGGCGAGCCGTGGACACTGGACACCAAGCGTCCCTCCGCTTGGCAGGAGGCGCACGCGTTGGTGGGGCAGATGGTAAGCGTGCCTGCGTATCCATGGGAGCGGATCGAGCGCGGCGCACGGGCGCGCGGCGAGGCCCATCTGTGGGAGGAGTGGGTGGGGCGCGCGGGTGCTTTCCTGCGCGAGACGGGGCTCGGCGAACCCGTCGTCGTTCCGATGCGCGATGCTGGGGAAGGGGAGTGGCGTGGCAGCGTGGAGACGACGCGCGGAGAATTCAGGAGGCTGGCCTATTCAGTGAAGAAGGGACTATCGTTCCCGCGGCAAGAGAGTAAAGCGTGAAGTGAGCGTGCCGGCATTCAATGTATTGACCGATCCGTGGATCCCGCTCGACGACGGCCACGGGCTCGCCGTGTACGCGTCCTATGTCGACCTGATGAGCGGCACGCGTGACGCGCCGGACCTGGTCCACCCGCGCGACGATTGCAGGTTTTTTGCGCGGATGCTTCTCTCGGCGCTGACTCAGGCGCTCTTTCCAGCGGCGAACGCGAAAGAGCTGCGGGAGCGGATCGAGGCTCCCCTTCCACGCGAGGTCGTCCTCTCACGCGTAGGGAAGGTGAAGGCGGATTTCGAGCTGGTGGGTGGCCCCCTCCCGTGGATGCAGAGCCCACTCACAGCCGACACCGCCTCTGCCGGCGAATGCCAGACCCGCGAACTCCTTCTCGACAACGCCAAGCACCTCCTCTTTCGTCCTGCCGTTGCGGTCGACGCGCTCTGTGCGCCCTGCGCCGTACTCGTCATCTATGGCATCCAGTCGTTCGCTCCTGCTGGCGGGAGGGGGTACTCGCCTGGCGTTCGCGGGACGCCACCGATCACGACGCTAGTCGTTGCACCCGGCTCCGTTCGCGTTTCAGTCTGGGCGAATACCCTGCACACCCAGACGGTCGAGCGCTTGGTGTACGGCGCGGACCCGGCGCGTCCTTGGGCCTGGCACGCCGACGAGAAGGAGGGTGGCGCCATCGGTCTCGTCGAGGGCCTGTTCTGGAAGCCTCGGGGGCTGCGCCTCATCCGCGCAAACGCGCGCGTGTGCGCCGCTTGCGGTCAGGATAGCGAGACCCTCGCCGCCGTTGAGCTTGAGCCCCGCCAGAAGCGGGCGGGCGGGCTCTATCGGCACCCGATGAGCCCGACGGTGCGGAGGCGGAGGAGCAAAACCGTAACCGAGGAGCGTTACCGCAACCTGAGCGCGGACCGGCCCGCCTGGACAGGGCTCGCGGATCTGGTTACCGCGACGCACGGCGGTGAAGAGGCGAAGCAAGAGGTCTTCCCGGCGCCCGTCATGGATCAGTGGATCGAACAAATCGCGCGGCATGGTGAGCAGATGTCGTTGCTCGTGCTCGACTACGCGGCATCGAAGGCGAGCGTCGTCCACCGGTTTGTCGAGACCTTTCCCCTCTCGCTCCGTCTCGCCGATCGCCATGTCGCCGATGCCGTGAGGGCGTGCGTGGATTGCGCGGAGAAGGCGCTCGACGCGCTCCGCGTTGCGTGCGTCCGCGTGCACATGAAAACTCGTCCGGGCGACAAGCTCAGCGGGCCGCGGAAAAAGCGGGCGAGGAACGAGAAGAACCTCTTACACGACTCCACGGCCGACTTCTGGCAAGACACCGAGCTGGCCTTCTGGGCGGTCTACGAGGCGGCCATCGGGGAGGACGAGGCGGCGCTCGGACGGGAATACTCCGCATTCCGTGGCAGCGCGTGCCTCACGGCCGTGAAAATCTTCGACACTTGGTCGCGCGCCTCGCTGGCCGACCCATCGCGCGTCGCCATCGTCGCCGACGCAGGCGCCTACCTGCGGCGTTCGCTCCCCTGGCCCAGCATGTGACCATCCCGATCACGATTACCGTCGACTCCAACCAAGGAGAGACCGATGTCAAAGAGTGCGGAGCGGAACCACGGGAACGACGCAGCCCCAAAAGCCGAGGGCACAACATGACGCGAGAAGATCTCGCAACGATCATAAGCAAGGTGCGCGCGAGGTACGACGCGCTGGAACCGGGCGCAAAGGCCACTTTGCGGCGCTGTTCCACGGCGAATGAGCTCAGCGCCGAGGGCGTCTTCTGGAGGCTCGTCGACGACGCGGGCGTGCCGGAGGGGGAACGTTGGCGGATGGCTCACGTCGTCGCCTGCTTCGATGCGGCCGGTGCCGGGGGCGAGAGCTTCGCTAGCTGGCTCCGCAGAACGGCCTATCACGACGTCAAGTCCGCGGACCTGCCGACTCGCGCGGTGCGTGTGCGCCGCCTGCTCGCCTCACGTGATCGCGACGAGCTGGTTCACCAGCTGCGAAAGCTGCTCAAACACGGCTTCCAGGCGTCTCGTCGCGGTGTCGACTGGGGCTCGCTCGGCGCCGACATCATGTTCTGGGGCGACCGCGTGCGCCGGAACTGGGCACAGGATTTCTTCACCTCAAGACCTACCACCGACGCTTCCAACCTCACGGAGACCACGCATGCGTGAAGCCAAGCCGACCGAAGCCGAGCCAATGTATGTCGAGTTCCATGTGCTGCGCTCGTACCCTCCGTCGAACCTGAACCGCGACGATCTCGGCTCGCCGAAGAGCATCGTGTTCGGTGGCCAGCGCCGCGTGCGAGTGAGCAGCCAGTGCCTCAAGCGCACGTGGCGGATGTCGCCGTTCTTCCGGGGCGAGCTTGCTGCCGATCAGCTCGGCGTGCGCACGCAGCGAATGCCGCAGGAAGTCTTCGACAAACTCGGGGCAGATTACGATGCCAAGGCGCGCGCTGGCCTTCAAGCGCTCTTCGCCGCCCTCGGCAAGAAGGCGGCCAAGGAGGAGGCAGCCGCGCCGGAAGACGATTCGTCCGAACCCGAGGCCGGGGATGCGTCGGCCGCCGAGGCCGCGAAGACAGACACTGCGAAGACCGATCACCTGCTGTTCCTCTCGCGGGAGGAGATAGCCGCTATCGCCAAGTTCGCAACTGCCCGCGCCGGCGACCTCGCGAAGGTGGTCAAGGTAGGGAGGAAGAAGACCGAGATCGACGGCAGGGCGGTCGAGAAGCTGCGGGAGGCATTGAAGGAACATCTTGCCGAGGCGTGTGGTCGAAACGCGGTCGACGTAGCGCTCTTCGGGCGTTTCCTGACGAGTCAGGAGTTCCGCGAGTGCAACGCTGCCCTCCAGGTTGCCCATGCGCTCGGCACCCAGAAGCTCGAACTCGAGTATGACTACTTCACCGCCGTCGATGATCTCCAGCCCTCGGCGGAGACAGGTGCAGGCCACCTGGGCGAGACCGAGCTCTGCTCTTCGGTGCTTTACGAGTACGCGGTATGCGACATGCCGCTGCTTGTGAAGAACCTCGGCGGGGATCAGGCGCTCGCGGCCAAAGCGATGGGCGCCGTTGCGCGTGCGATGTGCCGGTCCATCTTCGAGAAGGCCAAGCGGAACGGCACCGCGCCGCACACGCCGGCCGACTTCCTCGAGGTCGTGGTTCGTCGCGACGCGCCCGTGAGCCTCGCTAACGCCTTCCTCAAGCCGGTCCGACCCCGGGCGGACGACGACGTGATGGATGTCTCCATCGCGGCGCTCCGCGCCCAGGCGATGAAGTACGACGCCGCCTACGGGGACGCCGGTGTCGTCGTGCGCTACCGGCTGTGCCTGCGGGAGAGCGACGACGCCAAGCCTACGCACACCTCGCTGGCCGCGCTCGCCAAGGACATCGAGGATCACCTCGCCAAGGATCAGGAGTGATGCGGGCGATCGCACTGCGGCTCGAGGGGCCGATGCAGAGTTGGGGAGGGCCGGTCGCAGGCAACGATCGACCCTCGCTCGACGTGCCGACGAAGAGCGGCGTGCTCGGCCTGGTCGCGGGCGCGCTCGGCATCGATCGGCGCGAGGTCGAGCAGCTCGCCGCACTTCACGCGGGCTGGGCCGTTGCCGTGCGCGTGGACCGTCGAGGTACGCCAGGTGTCGACTACCACAGCACCCTGGCCGTGCCGACCGCTGACGGCGGCAGACGTAATGACGCCGTGATCTCGAACCGCCGCTACCTCTACGACGCCTCGTTTGCAGTGCTCGTTGTCGAGCGCAGCGAGGCGATGCCAGTCGATCGGCTGGTGGAAGCCTTCCGCCGGCCGGGCTTTACGCCGTTCCTCGGCCGTCGAGCCTGCCCGCCGAGCGTTCCGTTTCTCGAGCACGATGCGCGCCCGCTCGAAGGCGAGGACTGGCGGGCCCTCCTCGACCAGGTGCCGCTCGCCGAGCGACCCGACCCCGCACCGCACGAGGTCCACCTGGACGCCGAGCTCGCGCCGAGCGCGGAGAGCCGGGCGCGGCGTCAGCGAGACGTCCTGATTGGCCGGCTGCCACGGCTCTTCGGCGAGCGAGCTGTCCATGTCCTGCTCTGGACGCCGCCGGTTTCCACCCTCGCAGTGGCCCCGGCCGCGATCGTCGAGGGGAGCATCGACCCGTGGTTTCGCTGACGATTCACCAAGGGCGGCTCGTCTTTGCGCCGCCGCAAGGGCTGTACGAGCTTCACCGCGACCTGTGCCGTGCCTTCGCCGCGCGGCGCGAGGGTAAGCACCTCTTTCGAACGGACCTCGAACGCAGCGGCCCGAATCCGCGGCGCGTCGTGCTCGTGTACTCGGATGAGCCGGGCGACTTCAGCCGCCTGTCGAACGCGCCGGTGTCATGTGAGAGTCATTCGCGTACGTGGCAGTTAACGCCGGGAGAGAGGTTCCGGTTCTTCCTGCGGGCCAACCCCACGCAAGCCAAGAAGGCCACACTGCACGAACTCGACAAGGTGCGCGGCGAAGCCTTTCGGGCAGTTCGGGGGAAGCGCGTGGCCCTCAGAGGCGATGCCGATCTGCTGGCGTGGCTGTGCCGTCAGGGCG
>JADGPK010000034.1 GCA_017882445.1 Solirubrobacteraceae bacterium | reverse complement strand
CTTTGGTCGTCCGTTTGGCTTTGGGTTTGGTCGTCGCTTTGGCTTTGACTTTGGTCGTCCGTTTGGCTTTGCTCGCCGGTTTCGCTTTGGTCGCGGCTTTCGCTTTGGTCGCGGCTTTCGCTTTCGTCGCGGCTTTCGCTTTGTTCGCCGGTTTGGCTCTGCTCGTCAATTTGGCTTTCGGTTTCGACGCGGCTTTCGGTTTCGACGTCGCTTTCGCTTTAGCCTGAGAGAGGGCGCTAGCGTCGATGCTTTTCTGAGCTTTGCTCACCCTGGGGTTTTTCAAGCCCTTCGAGGCTTTTTTCGCAACCCGCTTGCTTGTCGGCATCTGGCTCGAGCCTTTCTGGTCGTTCGAACGCGGAGAGGAAGCTAGCAAGCGGGGGCGACGCGACGAGAAACGCTCGTATGTCGCACCCGGGCGGCGCTGATCGGTGCACAGATCGGCGGAAGCACCCGGGGAGCACCCGCCGCCTGGGGCGGGCAAGCCGCTAGCCCCAGCGTGACGCAGACGGAGGGCCCTGATCAGCCGGCTCGTCGGGAACGGCGGTGAGTCCTGGGCCGCGGGCCGCGGTCACATCCTCGGTCGGATCGAGCGCCTTCAGCGTCGACCGGCTCGACCCGCCACCCGTGCGGCGGAGCTCCTTCACCCTGTCGAGCAACTCGCCGTACAGGTCGAGACCTTCACGCAGCTCGGCCGGGGTGGGCGGGTCCGCGCCGTCAGGGAGCGGCTGGTCATGCGCCCACGGCGAACAATCATCGACACCTCGGTCCACCAGCACGCACAGCTCACGATCCAAAACAATCTTGTGCAGGTTCTTTGTGTGGATCGTGTCGTCGCGGCGGGTCACGGTTCCCCCGAGGAGGTCTTCCTCCACGGCCCGCTCAAAAGAGGAGCGCAGCATCAAACAGAAACCCGGCACGTCGCGCCGGTAGGCGTCGAAGTCGCCCGCGTCGTGGTGGGCGCGCAGCTCTTTCAGCCTGTCGAACAGGGTCTGGCGGCGTTGCTTGGTTGTCTGGCCCTCCCAGGGCAGGCCCGCGCGCACATGGCCGACCCGGTGACCCTGTCTGCACAGGTGCTGGAAGTGCGCCGGGACGCCGTCGTGTGCCTGGCGGCGCAGTTCGTGCACGAAGGACAGCTCGTGCGTGAAGACGATCACCTGTCGGTCGCGCGCAAGCTCGCACAACGTGCGAGCGATGTGACGACGTCCCTCCTGGTCGATCGAGCTGACAGGGTCATCGAGGACGATCGGGTTCGACTCGCCGAGCACATCCATCTCCGCGAGAAACATCGCGAGCGCCAAACGACGCTGCTCACCCTGGCTGAGAACGCTGCTCAACGGCACATCCGCGACCGTCTTGAAACGCAGCGAGACCCTCGGCTTGCCCTTGACGGTCTTGGACTTCACGACGACCTCTAGCCCCTGGAAGTTCAACGCCTGAAGATGGCGATTTAGCGAGCCCTGTAGATCTGCCTCGACGAGGTCCCGTGACAGACGGGTGATCAGCGAGCTGAGCGTGGTCGTGCCGACCTTGCCTTTCGCGGCCCCGAGACGCTCGACCTCACGAAGAGCGGCAACGTGTGCCAGCACCTCGTCGATGCGGCGCCCCAGCTCATCGCGCGCCTCCAGCTGGGCGAGCGAAGCCTGCACCCGCTGGCGTTCGCTTGCATCCTCGAGTGCCGCGTGCCCGCCGGCCTCCGCGGTACGCGCGGAGCTCCACGACTCGAGCGCCTTCAACTGCGGGGCCCCCAAACCCCCAAGCTCGTCAAGATCGCCGGTACGCAAGCGGGCCGCGACGGTTTCGGCCTGCGTCAGCCAGCCCTCAACGCCCGCGCCGATCCCGTCCGGGCCATCGGCGAGCAGACTCAACACCGCAGCGTTGCGCGCCTGCACCGCGGCGATGTCAGGTAGGGCATCGCGCGCGCGGACGATCTCCTGCTCGGCACTTTCGACCTGGACGGTGATCTCGGCCTTCACGAACTCATCGAAGCGAGTCAGTCTGGCACGCGCGTCAGGAGCGAGCTCCTGCATGCAGAGCGGGCATGAAGCAGGCTCGTGCGTCGGCGGCAGCCGCTGGTCCTGGTGCTCGGCGAACGCGCGCGCTGCCTGCCACAGCCGCCGCCACGTGTCGGAACCGACCCCGGGAAACGGCTCGGCGGAGAAGCTCGCGGCCGCGAGATCCGCCGCCTGCCGGGTGCTCAGCAGCGCGTCTCGGCGGGCACAAGCGTCCTTGACGGCGACGGGGCCCAGCGCCATCTCGATCAGGCGCAGATCCGCCATGAGCTGCTCGGCGCTCGTCGCTGAGCGTTCGGCGGCCTTGCGGAGCGTCGGCGCCTGCATCGCGTCGATCTCCCCACGCTTGCGACGCAGGTCGGCCATGCCCTCGAGCTTCTCGGGGTCGAGGGTCGCGAGGGCCGTGATCGACGCGTCGGTCGTCGCAGCCGACAGCGAGCCGAGCACACGCGAGACGTCAGTGCTCTCCCCGAAAGGCCTCAGGTCCAACGGCTTCGGCTGCGCCGCCGCGAGCCGCTCGGCGAGCTCCATGCCAACCGCCTTCAGGCCGCTCGCGAGACGCGTCAGGCTGGCGAGCGCCGCGGGCGCGTAGTCGACCTCCGTGTCTGTGGTCAGGTACTGCTCGCCGCCGAGGCTGTCAGCGACGCAGATGCGACCGAGCAGCGCCGGCGGCGGGGCCTCTAGATCAAGACGTATCGGCTGCTTGGCCGCTCCGATCGCGACGGTGATCGTGGCGCTCGGCGGCGGCCCCCCCGGCTCAGCCGGATTCGAGAGGACCGTCTCGCGGCGGAGTGTCCGCCCTGCGTGCTTGACGATCCGGGCGTAGCCCGTCTTGCCGGCGCCGTTCTTGCCATACACCACGTTCAAGCCCGTGCGCTCGAAAGCAAGGGTCTCGCCGTCGGCGAGGAGGTTCACACCGCGGGCATCCGAGAGCGAACAGATACACATCGGCTCGCCGGCGCCATCGGCACCCGGAAGATCCTGGCGAGAGACCACGCGCGGGCCAGGACTACCCGCAGCCTCGCCGAGCAACATGTGCGCGACAGCGCGAACATCTTCCGCACTCAGCGTCGGCGATACGGCGACACGCAGGTACAGCTCCTGCTTCCACGGCGGCGTGTTCTGCACATAACCGAAGATCTCGTCCTGGAGGCTCACGCGAACCCGCTCCGGTCGTTCGGGGAGGTGGCGCGGCCGGCGAGGGCGCTCGGCTCGAGCGCCCTCGCCATGTAAAGATCGAGGTTCTGGGGCGAGATCACCGCGCGGGGAGCACTGACCGCATGAGCGGCAGATGTGACGACTGAGATCCTCATGCGACGCCTAGTGTCGGGTGTCGCGGGGCGGGTTGGGGTCCAGACGGTTGATGGTGTTCGAGTTCCGGATCTGCCCGCCGGGCCGATGGATCACGACCTCGCCGCCGCCCGCGCGGTTCTCGAGACGTTCCGTGGCCGCCGCCTGCGCGGCCGCCTGCGTCGGGTACAGGCCGGCCGCGCGCTCGGCGTGCTCAGCCGTGTCGGCCCACTGGCCATCCGGCCTCTGCGTGACATGTCGTCGTTGCCCTGTCATGTGACCTCCTCAGGTTGGGAGCACCCAGCTCCATCGAACACTTCTCTTGCTGTAGTGCCGCGATCGGCGGGCCCTCGGGCGATCCAGGACCCAAATACATCGGTCTGCCCGAGCGTGCGAATCGTTCCGTTTCCCGGTGGTAGCGGAGCGACGGCAATCGGTTGCCTGGGGAGCGCGTAGAGTCGGGGCACGGGGAGATCGCAGCATCGGTTGCAATGCTAGCAGCCAGTTGACTTATACGTAAACCGTGCCGATACTACCTATACTCTCCGGAGAGCACGCCACCCTACGGTGGGTAGCAGACAGCTCAAAGCGATTCCGTGCCAAGGAATACCTCGACAAACTGGACCCCCCCGACCGCGCGAAGTTCGACGCGCTCTTCCGGCGGATGGCAGCGACGGGCACAATCAGGAACACTGAGCTCTTCCGCAAGGAGTCCGAGAACATCTACTGCTTCAAGCGCGGACAGCATCGCCTCGCGTGCTTCCGCGAAGGCAACGTAGTGATGCTCGTCCACGGCTTTCGAAAGAAGAGCGACAAAGGGATACGGCTCAAGCGAGAGATTCAGACCTCGGAGCGCCTACGTACCGAGCACCTCGAACGAACGCAAGGACACTGACCATGACGCCTAAGAGAGCCCAGAACACCGACTACGAGCGCCTCGTTGCACAGGAGACGCTGATCCTCGACGCGACAGAGAGGATCATCGAGCTGCTTGAGACGACCGGTGTCAGCCGACAGGAGCTGGCTGCGCGACTCGGCAAGAGCAAGGGGTTCATCAGTCAGCTGCTCTCCGGCGAGCGAAACATGACGCTGCGAACGCTCGCGGACCTCGCATACGTGCTCGGACACCGTGTTGCGCTCACAACGAAGGAGCTCGCCGAAACCGGCCAGCTCGGCGAAGCCCCGAGCGGCGAGCTCAGCGCCGAAACGCCCGGGGACCAGGAGATCCGCGCGGACACTCCTGTCGACGCGGTCGCAGAGTGGAGTGACGCGCCCGTCAGCGCCGACGCGCACGAGTATGCACTCGCCGCCTGACGAGCCGGCAAACCCCGTCGCGGCCGAGCCCGCACCGGAGCCAACGACAGCCCCGACAACAGAGCCAGCACCCGAACCCGCGCCCGCCCAGGACGGTGGGGCCGCCGATCTCGGCGGAGCGCCCACAAGGGGTGGGCAGGAGCAGCCAACCGCTACCGGAGCCCTGCCACCTGATCCCCCGAATTACAAGGCGGTCGCAAGGATCTCGACCCAGGCGGCACTCGAGAGCATCCAGCTGGCATTCACGCACGCCGACCTGCTCCGCGAGACGCAGCTCCCCGCCGACTGGGCCGCCGCCGCGAGAACAACGTCAAACGCCTCGGCCGACTTCGACAGGGACAGGCTCAGGCTCGTCGTCTACTGCGGTTTCGTAGCGATCTGGTCGCCTGAGCTGCAAGCAGACGGGCCGGTCCCGACGGCCCGCGACGCACCGTTCGAGCTGCACGCGCGCTTCCGCCTCGACTACGCCCTGAAAGATCTCGCTGGGATCGAGGACGGCGACGAGGTGTATTTCGCCTGGACGAACGGGATGCTGCACGCCTGGCCGTACTGGCGGGAGATCGCCCAGAGCACCACACTACGAATGGGCCTGCCACCCCTGCTCGCCGGAACGTTCAAGATCCCGTGGAGCGGAGATCCGGGACGAAAAGCGAAGAACGTTGACGGCGCCAAGACGGAGGCGGTAGCCGATGGCGAGGCTGTGATCGACGTCACGAGCGTCGACGTAAACGCCGATCAGGCGCCCGACGCGACCGGGTCCGAGTAGGAGGCATGTGCCAGTAGCGCCGCGCGGAGCAACGCGCTGCGCCGGGGAAGCGCGGGGGTGTTGTTACCAACTCGCCGCTGACGCCTGTTCAGGGCGTGCGAAGCAGTACCTGCCGCGTGATCGAGTCCGCCCGTTGTTATGCCGGCCGCCGCGATTCGCTCAAGAGACTCACTCGCACTCGCGAATTCTCGTCTCTGCTTGCCCTCGGTGACAGATCTAACGCGCCGCCTCGCGCAGACGGGCGACATCCTCCTCGGGCATCCCCATACGAATCGCGATCATGTGGCGCGCACGCTCGCGGGAGTGCCCAATCTGCACAAGGACGGCGACGGCGTCGTCGAATTCCCGCGTGTCCTCCACTCGCGGATCGCGGGCGGGCGCCGCCGGGTCCACCTGTGTGACCCGCGCGGCGCCCGGCACAAGACGCCGTCGCCCCCCGAGGGGTTCCGGCGGGGACCGGAGACCCAGCCTGAAGGCGACACGCCTCCGCAACGAGCCGTCAGGCCCGTCTCGCTCTACTTCTACCGATACGTGAGCCGGCGTCATGTAGTGGTCCTTAGGTGATGTATCTAGAGGATCGCCGCAACCACGATGATCCAACTCACTCCGGACGGAAAGAACGCAGGACTGGGCGCAGCCTAGGCGACCGACCGTGCTCGGTCGATCGACACGTGGCCGCTCGCCGCTGGCTGCGCGGGCTCCTCGGCGGCGTCCGGGTCGGGGTCAGCGCCGCCCCTCAGAACGTACAGGCCGCTACGCTGCCCGACGCCCCGGACGTGCGGCGACCGGCTGACGCTCGCGAGAAACGTCGCGAGCGGATCCTTACCTCCGACCGTATAGCCGGCCTCACGCAACAGGCCATACCACTGCTTGTAGTGGACCGACTCACCAGGTCGGCGGTGCTTTGCGAGAACCCGCACTGCGATCTCCTGCAGCCTGTGCCCCCGCAGCCGGTCATCGAGCAGCTCCAGGCACATTTGCGGTCCGAGCCCCAAAACGCCGGCGAGCGAACTAAGCGCCCGCTCGTCCTGCTCAGCCTGCGCCCGCGCGTGATCGGCAAGATCCTGAAGACGCTCCGCGCGCTCACGCTGCGCGGCGATACTCGCCGCCAAGGCCCTGTACTCAGCCTGCATGGCATCGTCGAATCGGCTCGGCATCTCGGCTGGATCGTCCATTGGCAGCGATAGTAGGTCCGCGACCGGATGCACCTCGTGGCAAGCCGCGACCTGAGGGTATGCCGGGCTCCTGAGCACCCCTCAAACGCTCCGAAAATCTTCTTTATGTTGCGTCCAGAAATCTGTATTCTTAGACGCCGATATGGACGACCATATAGACAGTCGGGCACCAATCGACCGCACACGGCTCTGCCATCTCGCCCAAGTCTCCCGAGGGAAGCACATCCGCTGGACCAAAGAGGAGCTACTGACCGCGAAGCGGGAGTACAACGAGCTCGACCTGATCCGAGCTGCGACGCTCGACGAGCTGACCCTGATCGCTAAGCCCTCCGTTGCCAGAACTGCATGGCTGCAGATCGAGCAGAACATCGATGTCCTCAAGCCCGACCTCCAGGTCGTGATCGCACCTACCACCGAACGCGCGCACGCAATTCACGACGGCAAGGAACTTGACCTGTTGCTCCCACGTAACGAGCCCGTCATCGTCATCGCACTCCACGAGCGGATCGAACAGGCACGGACACGGCTGCGCGAGTTCAGGGCCAACACCGCCGACCAAGACACCCCGCCCGCACCCACGCTCCAGCTCGTCCCGCTCGAAAGCGCCGGCTGAAGAATGCATGCAGACCAGCGACCAGAACGATCACCCCCCACGGGAGAGCAAAAAGCCGACACCCGGGACCTATGGCTCGTCCGCGACCTGCCACCCAGCCACGAGCAGGACACCGAGATCCTCGAAACGCTGAATCGGAGCAGCCCGCCCTCACAACGACGCTTCGACTGGTACGGCACCGACCCGAGCCAGCCCTACGCGAGCCCAACCGCCAGCGCCGAGTTCCAGCAACGCCTACGCGAAATCACGATCAGACGCGCGGAGGCGCAAGCCGCCCAGGAAGAGGAGAACCTCAGGGCGAGCAAAGAAGCCAACCGGCTCATCGAGCAGGCACGCGACAAAGACACCAGAGAGCGGTCGCACAGGAGTACCGTCCATCTCCTACGCAGTATCGCGCTGCTCATCGCGCTCACCTGGACGCTCACACTGCTCGGACTCACAAGCGTCGGCGTTCGAGTCACCAAGTTCACACCCGCCGCCGCCCTCCGCGACGCCACCATGCTGATCAAAACGTTTGAGACGGCGGCGGGGATCCGGCACCACCCGCACGCGCACGCACCCGGCGTGGAGACGGGAGCGCCCCACGTCACCAGCGTGTAGCGACGACTGGCCAGGTCGAAACATGAGCCCCGCCGCGGCATCGGCCCAGCCGCGCGCGCCCTCGGCGTGCGCAGAGCTGCCGGCCTCGCCGGCCCTGCCGATCTCGCTGCTTACCTGGCCACGGAAACGAGGGTCCACGCCGCATCGATCCAGGAGATCCTCGACGATCGTTGCTGTCGACTCCAGCGCTCACGCCGCAGTTGCCACTCAGCGATCCTCCGGCGATCGGAGAAGGCCAGACGCCCTCGGAACGACCCCCGCAGGAGGCCGCGGCACCCAAATCCGTCGCACGACAACAGGCCGCTCGGGGGAACGGCTGGGGGAACGAACTTCTGAAAACGGGGCGTTTGTTGACGTTCGTTGACGCGACGCAGGAAGCCTGGCTCGGATCAGATCGGAGGCCAGACTCCCTGCAAACAGGACATATTTGGCTCTGCTACGGAGGGGGGGAGATTCGAACTCCCGGTACGCCAATAAGACGCACAACGGTTTTCGAGACCGTTTCGGGCCCTCGGGACGGGTGCGGTCAGAGGGCGCCTACGCGTGCGGCTCCCAGTTCGTCAGGCCGCCGCGGAGGCAGCGTTCAGCCGTCAAGGGCGCGGTTTCGCGACAGCTTGCCGAGCACGCTCGCCCGGAGTTCCGAAACAAATTGGAACAATATTGGAACAATGGCGGCTGGTGGCGGCGATCTTGAGAAAAAGGAAAGGCCCGCATTTGCGGGCCTTTCCTCGAGTAGCGGGGGCGGGATTCGAACCCGCGACCTTCGGGTTATGAGCCCGACGAGCTACCAGACTGCTCCACCCCGCGTCGCTCCCTATGTTCTAGCAAAGAACCGCGCCCGGGGCAGGCTGTCGCGCCCCCATCAGCCGCGTTCAGCAGGACCGTGGGCAGGACAGGTGGGCAGCACATCTAGAACACGGCCGGCTCGCCGTCCCTGAAGAACCCTCCCGTGGGACCGTCGTCTGCGAGGGTGGCCAGCCACACGATCCCCGCTGCGCCGTCCTGGACCGACTTGGTCGCGCCCATCGGCCCACCCATGTCGGTGTTGACGAAGCCAGGGCATGCCGAGTTCACCAGGAAGCCCTCGTCCTTCAACTCGGTCGACAGGATCCGCGTCATCGCGTTCAGCGCCGCCTTCGACACGCGATAGCCGGGCGACCAGCCTCCCATCTCGGCCACGCCACCCATCCCGCTCGACACGTTCACGATGCGTGGGTGCGCGCTCTTGCGCAGGAATCCGAGCAGCGCGATCGTCACGCGATAGGCCCCGAAGAAGTTCGTGTCCAGAGCACGCTGAATCGCCTCGAAGTCCGGGTCGACGCCTGCTACGCCGAAGTCGCTGCCGATGCCCGCGTTGTTCACGAGCACGTCGAGGCGCCCCGTGCCCGCCCGAACATGCTCGGCGGCCGCCGCGATGCTCTGCGGGTCCGCCACGTCGAGGGTGAGCGCCATCACGGTCGCGCCCGTGGCCGCCGCCAGCTCGGATGCCGTCGTGATCGCTCATCCGCTGCTCCCGGTTCGCTCGTTTGCCCACCTACCTCTAGCATCCCGCCCGTGCGCGTCGCCGTCGTGGACATAGGCACCAACTCCACCCGGCTGCTGATCGCCGACGTCGACGCGTCCAGCGGATCGGTCGAAGAGCGCCTTCGGCGCTCGCAGGTGACTCGCCTGGGTGACGGGGTGGACCGTGAGGGCACGCTGTCCGATGAGGCCATGGCCCGGGTCTTCCGCACGCTCGAGGACTTCCGCGCTGAGATCGAATCGCACGAATGCGTCTCGAACTTGGCCGTGCTCACCTCCGCGGTCCGCGACGCCGCCAACGGAGACACCTTTGCCGAGCGCGTGCGTGCTGACTACGGCCTGAACGCCCGAGTCCTCGCGGGCGCGGAAGAGGCACAGCTCAGCTTTCTCGGCGCCATGGCCGGCCGGCCCGCCTCCACCGAGCCCACCGTGGTGATAGACATCGGCGGTGGCTCCACCGAGTTCGTGATCGGCATCGGGCGCACGGCCGGCTTTCACGTGTCGCTGCCGGCCGGGGTGGTGCGCATGAGCGAGCGGCACATCCACTCAGACCCACCACACACCGAGGAGCTCCAGGCACTGGCGCTCGACGTGCGCGCCACCTTCCTCGGGGGGCTTCCCCCAGGCGAGCGCGCGCCCGTCAAGCGCGGGATCGCTGTCGCCGGCACGGCCACCTCCGCTGCATCGATCGACCAGGAGCTCGATCCATATGACCCTGCGCGGGTTCACCGTTACCCGCTGATGCTGGCCACCGTCGAACTGCTCCTCGCCCGTCTGGCTGACATGGACGAACAGGCTCGCCGCCGCGTGGTCGGGCTGAATCCCGATCGCGCACCCACCATCGTCGCCGGCATGATCCTGCTGGAGGAGGCGCTCAGGGCGTTCGAGCTCGAGCAGGTCGAGGTCTCCGAGCACGACATCCTCTACGGCGGTGCCCTGCGACTGGCCGGTGCCGGCTGACGGTGCCGGACGACGGCGCCCGAGGTCAGGCGAGGTTCGACCTGCGCGGGTACACGACCGTGGGGTCGGTCAGCACATTGACCAGAGCCGGCTTGCCTGACGAGAACGCGCGCTCGATCGCTGGCACCACATCGGCGGGGCGCTCCACGAGCTCGCCGTGACCGCCCAGCGCCTCGACGACCTGGTCGTAGCGGGTGGCCGGCCGCAGGTCCGCGGCGACCGAGTAGCCGTAGAGGAACTCCATCGGGTGCTTCTCGAGCGCCCATATGCCGTTGTTGCCAATCACGCCGACCACGTTGACACCGTGGCGGGCCAGCGTGTCGAACTCCATCCCTGAGAACCCGAACGCCCCGTCGCCGAGCAGCAGCACCACCTGGCTGTCCGGTCGCGCGAGCTTGGCCGCCAGCGCGTATCCCGGCCCCGCGCCCAGGCAGCCGAACGGGCCGGGATCCAGCCAGCACCCCGGCTGGTAGCTGTCGACCACACGTCCCGCATAGGAGACGAAGTCGCCGCCGTCGCCGATCACGATCGCGTCGCGGTCCAGCACCTTGGCGAGCTCCGCGTACAGCCTCATCGGATGCAGAGGCGCGCGGTCGTCCTGGAGCTCGGCGCGCTCGGCGTCGCGGCGCTCGTTCTCGGTCGCACGCAGTTCGGAGATCCACCGCTCGCTCGCGAGCCGCTTGGCTCCGGCCGCGCTGCAGATTCCCGCGAGCGTTGCGCCGATCGCTCCGTAGCACTCGACGGCCACCGGCCGCGGGTGGCGTCGCTCCGGCTCGGCCACATCCACCACGACGATCTCGGTGTCCTCCCCGAACGATGCCCCGAACGCCAGGCGGAAGTCCATCGGCACGCCGAGCACGATGGCCACGTCGGCGCCCTGGAGCGCCTGCGAGCGCGCGCGGGAGAAGAACAGCTCGTGATCGGCCGCCACACAGCCGCGCGCCAGCCCGTTCAGGAACACGGGAATGCCCATCGTCTCGGCCAGCTCCACGAGCGCCTGCTCGCCGCGCCCCCAATAGAGGTCCGTCCCGGCCATGATCACCGGGCGTTCGGCCGCCGCGAGCAGCTCGCCGGCCCGCTCGATAGCCACGTCGGGGGCACCCATCTCGCTCGACTCCTGCGGCTCGGACTCGGACTCGGGCTCTGGGGCCTCCATGAACACGTAGTCCATCGGAAAGTCCACGAACGCCGGACCGCCGTGGGGCGCACACGCCGCAGCGAACGCGTCGTCCACCAGGCCGGGGATCTCCTCGGTGCTTCCGGGGGTCGCCGCGAGCTTGGTGAGCGGTCGCACGAAGGGCACGTGGTCGATCTCCTGGAGCGACCCCTGCCCCCAGCGCAGCGCCGGCGCACGTCCGCCGAGCACGACCATCGGCGAGTGGTTGGCCTGCGCCGAGGCCATCGCGCTCATGCCGTTGGTCACTCCCGGCCCGGCTGTCAGCGCGCACACGCCCGGCTCGCGCGTGACCTTGGCCCAGCCCTCGGCCGCGAACGCCGCTGTTGACTCATGGCGCACGTCCACGATCTCGATCCCCTCCTCGCGACAGCCGTCGTAGATCGAGAACAGGTGGCCTCCCGACAGGGTGAACAGCTTGCTCACGCCGTGGGCCTTCAGTCGGCGCGCCACGAGCCGTCCGCCGTGGAACGTCCTGGTGTCCTGCGCAGTGTCGGTGGACATGCGCGCGACTCTATCCGTTCAAGGCCGCCCGCAGCCGCCCGCAGCCCATAAAGCTCGCAGCAGGTGCCCGGGGTGGGATTCGAACCCACATGCCCTCTCGGGCCATCGATTTTAAGTCGATTGCGTATGCCGATTCCGCCACCCGGGCAGGTCCGTGAGCCAGTCTATGCAAGGCGATCTCGCCGGCAATCCGCGCCTCGAGGGCGCAACTCTCCCGCTGCTACCGTGTCGTTACCGACGACGCAGCGATAGAGCCCCATCTATGGAGGTCTCCGCCCTCACACACCCGAGCAGCGTCACGGGCCTGCGCGGCCCGTCTGCTCTGCTGCGCCTGCAATCGGACGAGCGCCTGATCGCGCTCACGCGGCGCGGCCATCATGCCGCCTTCGAGACCCTCTGCGGGCGCTATCAATCCCGCCTGCTGTCCTTCTGCCGGCACATGCTCAGCTCGCGCGAGGACGCCGAGGACGTCCTGCAGGAGGTGTTCGCCGCGGCGTTCAACGCCGTTCTGGCCGACGAGCGCGCGATCAACGTTCGACCGTGGCTGTACCGGATCGCGCGCAACCGCTCGCTCAACCATCTGCGCCGCGCTGCGGCGATCGGCGTGGACTCGATGGACGTGCACTTCGCTGAAAGCGGCCTCTCGACCAGCGACAAGGTGCTCAGGCGCGAGAGCTTCCGCGAGCTGCTCGCCGATGTCCATCAGCTTCCCGAGACCCAGCGCACGGCGCTGCTGCTGCGCGAGATCGACGCGCTCTCCTACGAACAGATCGCCCACGCGATGGAGACCACGGTGCCGTCGGTCAAGTCGCTGCTGGTGCGCGCCCGCATCTCCCTGGCCGACGCCGCCGAGGCGCGCAAGCTGAGCTGCGAGGAAGTCCGCCTCGAGCTCGGGGAAGTCGCCGAGGGCCTGACCAAGCTGAGCACGCCAGCTCGCCGACACGTGCGCGGCTGTGTGCGTTGCCTGTCCTTCAAGAAGCAGCTCAAGGAGAACAACCACGCGCTCGCGGCCATCCTGCCCGTCGGTCCGCTCCTGCTCGTAAAGAAGCTGCTGTTGACGAAGCTCGGCTCCACCGCCTCGGCCGGAGGCGCGCACGTCGCCAGTGGCGCAGGCGCCACCGTGGGCGCAGGAGCGACCGCCACGCTTGGCGCCGGCGCGGCTGCCGGCGGAGGAGCCAGCTTCGCAGGCGGCCTCATGACCGCCGGAGCGGGCGCGCTCGCCACCAAGGCCGTCGCAGGGCTCGCCGCCGCGGCGATCGTCACCGCTGGCGCGGTCGCGGCCGACCACGCGGTCGTCACGTCCCACCGCCATCATCGCGCCGCCACCGCGAGCGTGCCCGTCAACCACGACGCAAGCGAACCCGTTGTGGTTCACGAGCAGTCACAACCCCTCAGCGCTGCAGACTCGTCCGTTCGCAGTGCGGTCGCCGCGGCGTCCATCGCCAAGCAGCGCGCCCACCACGCCGCCGCACTCAAGACCGCCAGGCTCGCCCCAGTCGCGCCGGCCCCCGTCGCGCCGGCCCCCGTAGCGCCGGCCCCCGTAGCGCCGGCCGCGAACCCCGCTCCCGTCGCCACGCCCGTGCCCCCGCCGCCCCCGGCTGCCTCCGCCGAACCCCAGAGCACCGTGCAGGTCACCGAGGTCACGACCGAGACGACCCAGCTGCCCACCGCGGCCACCAACGGCGAACCGCCGACTTCGACGACCACCACGTCAACCGCACCGGCGCAGATGCCGGCCGTCCCACCGACCACGCCCGCGCACGAACCGACCGCGCCTCTCCCCACCGCCGAACCGGTACCCGTCCCGTAAGGGGCCCACGTCGGGCCGCTATTCGAGGGTGAACGTCTTCAGCGGTCGCTGCAGGACGCCCTTTGACGCCACTTCGCTGGGCGAGGCGACCTGGGCGGTCGCGGTCGGAGAGGTCAACATCACGATGTCCACGCCTTCGCGAGCTCCAGCGCGGGCGGGCAGCAAGAGGACGTCGCGACCGAACATCTCCCGCCCCTCCACGCCGGCGGTGTAGAAGACCTGGTAGGCGGGAACGGCGTTGACCCGCGTCTTGCCCTCGCCACGCAGCACGAAGTCCGGGTAGCGCCTGCGCAGCCCGTCGATGTAGCCCGCCGCGTACACGGGCAGCTCTCCGGACAGGCCGCCGGAATATGCCGGCAGCAGCAGCGGCTCGACGGCGAAGGAGTACTTGAGCGCCCCGTCGGCGTCGCGGCTCTGCACCTTGACGTATCCCCCTGGGTCGGCCCGCACGCGGTAGAGGTCCCGGTAGCTGAAGCTGAACGGGACCCTGCCGCCGCGGGAGAAGCTCGCGTTCAGCAGCGTCAGAACCAGCGCCACGGTCGCCGCCACCAGCGCGACGCCCACGGCGATCACGACGGCGCGCGCCAGGAGCGAGGCGGCGTGCCAGCGTGGCGCGAGCACGCGCCCGAGCGTCGGCCCGTACTCGGGCCTCATCGGGACTTCCATCGTCGCGCTCAGGCGATCATTCGCCGATCGAGAACATCGCCTCGATGTCGTGGCGCGAATAGGCCACGAACGCGACCATCGTCTGGGTGCGCGCCACCCCCGAGAGTCCGCCTATCTGGCCGGTCACCACGTTGGCGAGCTGCTCGTGGTCGGGCACGCGGACGATCGCCACGAAATCCCACTCCCCCGTCACCGAGTAAGCCTCGGCCACGCCCTCGATGTCCGCCAGCGCGCTCCCCAGGGTCGAGAGCGCGTCGCGCTCCGCCTCGATCAGCACCACCGCATGGGTCATCGTCATGTGCCCACCATCATAAGTGTCCTACGGTTCGGACTCGGCCGGTCGGTGCAGGCCCAGCCCGACCGCCAGACCGACCGTCAAGCCGGTCACCCCCGAGAGCCAGCTCGCCTCTGGCACAGCGAACGCGAAAGGTATCGCCAGCAGCAGCCCGGCCATCACCGCTGCGCCCAGGAGATCGCCCTCGTAATAGGAGCCCGCGCGCGCCGCTGAGAGGTCGGGCACAGCCCATGCCGCGAGCATCGCCAGCGCCGCACCGTTGCCGCCGGTGACGATCGGCTCGGGATACACGGCGCTCGCAGCCAGCGCCCCCGTGGCCCCCGCCCCGAAGAACAGCGCCACCACCGTCGCCGGGCCGTGGCGAAGCTCCAAGAGCCAGCCGAATACCGCCAGGGCGAGGATCGCCAGGAACGCGTAGAAGCCGTTCAGGTAGGCGAACTCGCTCGTGAACAACTTCCACCAGTCGCCGTGGAGCGGACCGATGATCGCCAGGCGAAAGAAGACTTCCGGTTCGGCATGGCGCAGCACCCATGCCACGCAGCTGACCGCCACCAGGGCGATCGTCGCGTAGGGCCGCGTGGCGTCCCAGCGACCGCGTCGCAGGCCCACGCGCAGCTCGCCGCGCGGGCGCCCTGCGGTGGGCCTCGCGCGGGACAGGAGCGACCCGAGCGCCCCACGACGGCGGGCGGGGCGGCTCGAAGAGCGCGCCCGTGGCAGCTTGGGTGCGCGACGGCGAACGCGGCTGCCGCAGTAGGGGCACTCCGTGATGTACGGGCTCACCTCCGATCCGCACTGTTTGCACACGACAAATAGGTCTGCACCAGAGGGCATCGTCGATCCATTCTAAGGACCTGCCGACCGCGCCCAGCGTCCCTCTGGAATACTCCCAGCCATGAACCTCGGATACGACCAGAAGCTCTACATCCTCGCGTTCGACCATCGCGGCTCTTTCCAGAAGAAGTTCTTCGGGATCGACGGCGAGCCGGACGCAGAGCAGACCGCGATCATCGCCGACGCCAAGCACCTGATCTTCGAGGGCCTGCTGCAGGCCGTCGGCGCGGGCGCCGACGGGTCGGCGACCGGTGTGCTCGTCGACGAGCAGTTCGGTTCGACCGTGCCCGTCGAGGCGCGCGAGAAGGGCCTGAAGCTCGCCATGCCCGCCGAGCGCTCGGGCCAGAACATGTTCGACTTCCAGTACGGCGAGGACTTCGGCGCGCACATCGAGCGCTTCGATCCCGACTTCACCAAGGTGCTGGTGCGCTACAACGCCGATGGCGATAAGGCCGAAAACGCCGAGCAGCTCGCCAAGCTGAAGCGGCTGAGCGATTGGCTGAAGCAGAACCAGCGCAAGTTCCTCTTCGAGCTGCTCGTGCCCGCCGAGGAGGCCCAGCTGCAGTCGGTTGACGGTGACAGCGACCGCTACGACGCCGAGCTGCGCCCCGAGTTGATGCGCCGTGCCATCGCCGAGATCCAGGGCGCGGGCATCGAGGCGGACATCTGGAAGATCGAGGGCGTCGAAGAGCGCTCTGACTGCGAGATGCTCGTCGCGCAGGCCCGCTCAGGCGGCCGCGACGGAGTCGCCTGCGTGGTCCTCGGCCGTGGCGCCGACGACGCCAAGGTGGACCACTGGTTGACCCAGGCCGCCCCCGTGGACGGCTTCATCGGCTTCGCGATCGGACGCTCGATCTGGTGGGACCCGCTCAAGGCGTACGTCGACGGCAAGATCGAGCGATCCGCCGGGGCGCTGAAGATCGCCGAGAACTACCTGCGCTTCGTGGCGGTCTACGAGCGCGCCAAGGCGCCGACGCCGACGTCCTCCTAACCGCAAACGGCGTGGCCGCGATGAAGATGCGACAGAGCCTCGCGGAGTGGGAGCGGGCCTTCGTCAAGGAGATCTCGCTCGATCGCTACCGGCGGGACTCGCTGCGGCGCACCGCGGAGCAGCGAGCGCTCAAGCGCCGGGTGGAGAAGCGTCACAAGCGCGGCTCGATGCGCTTCGTGATGCTCGTGCTGACGCTCATCATGACCGCCGTGATCGTCACCGTCGCGATGTTTCGCACGCTGTACCTGCTGCTCGGCTAGCACGCGGAGAGCCGCCCGGCGCCCGAGCGGCACCGACGACCCGGCTCTAGGCGTTCTCGCCCAGCTTGCGCAGCGAACGGTCGACGTCCGCCACCCGGCCGTCCGCCACCCGGCCGTCCGCCGCGTGGCCGTCGTGGCGGACGGCGACCGCGCCTGTTTCGCGGTGGATCTCGAGGTAGATCTCCTTGCGAAAGACCGGAACCCTTTGGGGCGCCTGAATACCGATCCGCACCTTCTCGCCCATCACCGACAGCACCGAAACCTCGATTTCGTCCCCAATCATGATGCTCTGGTTGGACTTGCGTGTCAGAACCAGCATTTTTGGACACACCCTCCTGTTGCCGATTGGCGACCCGGCGCCAGCCCCGATACTAGCCCCAACCGCCGGTTATGCAAGCATAGTCCCAGGACCGGGGGAACGCGATCCCAACACGCTGTCTACCCCACCGTGGGAGCCCCGTGGCGAAGGCTCGGCGAACTGCTCAATCGGCGGCCCGCGGCGCATGGTGGGTTCTTTACGCTAGTCTCCCGGACCGTCCATGCCCCGGAGATCCCTGCGCCCGCACCTGAATCAGATCCGCGCCTGGGTGCGCCAGGGAAGGACCGACGCCTGGGTCGCCCATCAGCTCGAGGTCACCGTGCGCGACATCGAGCAGTTCAAGCGCCAGAACGAGCTCGTCAGCGACGACGAGGCCCCCGAGGGCACCAACGCCCCCGACTACCCCGAGGAGATTGATCTGCGGGCCGAGGACGACGCGCTGATCGCCGCCGAGCTGGAAGCCGCCGAAGCCGAGGCCGAGCGCGCCAGAGCAGAGGCCGCGCAGTCCGAGGAGGAGTCAGAGGAGTCAGAGGAGTCAGAGGAGGAGCCGAGCGCCGGTCGCACGCGCAGCCGTAGCCGCCGTGGCGGTCGCGGGCGACGCACCCCTGCCCGCAACACCTCGCCACTGGAGGGCACCTTCGACCACGGCGAGGAGGGCTACGGCCTGTGGCTCGACCCGGCCGTGCAGGACAACCCGATCTACGCCGAGCACTGGGCGGGCCACCGGCAGGTCGAGGTGGCCGTCGAAGAGGACCGGATCGTCATTCGCCGCGTGGGCGACGACGACGACTAGGTCCTGAGCTCCCGGCGTCCGCCGGCGTAGTCCGCGGCCTCGCGCAGATACCTGCCGAACGCAGCATCCACCACCACGCCGGCCTCCCATGCCCACGGATGCTCCGGGGCCACCTTCATCGCGACCTGCAAGCACCAGCCCGTGCCCATGTCGTAAAGCCCGACCAGCTCCTCCGCGGAGAACCGCCCACCCAGGCGCCGGCGCAGCTCGGCCACGAGCGCGTCGGTTACGCGTTCGAGCAGCGAGCAGCGCTCCGACGGTGCGGCGCGCAGGCGCCTTTCACCCTGCTGCCACTGGTAGATCGCGTTCTCGAACGACACGCGCCGAGGCTATCAGCGCCCACTCCGAGCCCTGATCGGGCCACTTGGGCCGTCAGTTGTTCGGCAGCGAGCCGACGACGTAGGGCTGCTCCCCCTTCTTCATCATCCCCAGCCTGCGGGCCTCGGATTCGAGCGTCGACTGCTTGCCGAGGCTTTCATGTTGGCGCACGAGCAGCCGGTGTTCGCGTTCCATCGATGCCACCGCCGCGCCGTCGTGCTGGGACTGGCGCCACGTCGAGAGCATGTGGACACCCGCGCTCAGGTACAGGTACACCAGCGCCGCGAGCACGCAGAGCATCGCCGCGCGGCCCAGGCGGTCCCAGCGCACCCGCGCCGCGGGCCCCGTACCGGCGAGCGCTCCGCGGCCCTTACGCGGCCCCTTCGGGCGTGTGTGGGACGGCCGGCGCGAGCGCGGGTGTGCGGTTGATGCGACGGGCATGCTCTCCACCGCATTCGCCCCCTACGGCGAACATCCTGCCGACGTGGTCTTCAGTCCAGAGCTCTAGCGGCTGGCAAACGCGCTGCGCCCGGGGAAATACGCGGCGTCTCCCAGCTGCTCCTCGATGCGCAGCAGCTGGTTGTACTTGGCCACGCGGTCTGAGCGCGATGGCGCGCCGGTCTTGATCTGTCCGCAACCGGTCGCTACAGCGAGATCCGCGATCGTCACGTCCTCGGTCTCGCCCGAGCGGTGGCTCATCACGGCGGTGTAGCCCGCCTCGCGCGCCATCGCGATCGCCTGCATGGTCTCCGTCAGCGTGCCGATCTGGTTGACCTTGATCAGGATCGAGTTGCCCACGCCCGCATCTATGCCCCTGCGCAGCCGCGCTGTGTTCGTCACGAACACGTCGTCCCCGACGAGCTGCACGCCGGCGCCCAGGCGCTTGGTGAGCGTCTTCCAGCCATCCCAGTCCTCCTCGTCCATGCCGTCCTCGATCGAGACGATCGGATAGCGGGAGGCGAGGTCCGCCCAGTAGCCGGTCAGTTCGGGGGCGCTCAGGGTGCGACCCTCGTGCTCGAGCACGTAGGCGCCATCGCGATGAATCTCGCTGGCGGCCGGATCGAGCGCAATCGCCACATCCTCTCCCGGCTCATACCCCGCCGCCTCGATACCGGCGAGGAGCATCTTGAGCGCCTCCTCGTTGGAGCTGAGGTCCGGCGCGAAGCCGCCCTCGTCCCCCACGGCGGTCGCCAGGCCGCGCTCGTGCAGCGTGCGTTTGAGCGCGTGGAAGACCTCTGCGCCCATACGCAGGCACTCCGAGAAGGTGCCCGCGCCGCAGGGCACGACCATGAACTCCTGGAAGTCGACCTTGTTGTCCGCGTGCGCCCCACCGTTGAGAACGTTCATCATCGGCACCGGGAGGATCCGCGCGGACTCGCCGCCGAGGTAGCGCCACAGCGCCAGCCCCTCCTCGGCCGCCTGCGCGTGCGCCGCCGCCAGCGAAACCCCAAGAATCGCGTTGGCGCCCAGTCGCGACTTGTTGGGCGTGCCGTCCAGGTCGATCAGAGCCCTGTCGAGGGCCTCCTGCTCGGAGGCCTCCATCCCGGCGAGCGACTCGGCTATCTCCCCGTTGACGTTCGCGACCGCATGCGTCACCCCCTTGCCCTGCCAGCGCTCGCCGCCGTCGCGTAGCTCCGTTGCCTCGAACTCACCCGTGGAGGCGCCTGAGGGCACCGCTGCACGGCCCTGAGCGCCTGAACGCAACCCCACCTCGACCTCCACCGTCGGATTGCCCCGGCTGTCGAGGATCTGACGCGCGTGAATTCGCTCGATCTCGCTCATGCTGCGCCTCCCAGTCGTTGGCGCCGGCGTCACCGGGCCGATTCATCGCTCGTTCGCCATCGCGGGCGCCGCCTCACGGCCTGCTGCGTCGCGCGCGCCTACGCTACGGAGTGGTGGGCGTGGCGCCGGAGCCAACCTTCTTGACTTTGTACTGCTTGCAGTCGGCCACCACATAGCCGGTGCGGCAATCCGTCTTGCCGATCCACGTCGTTTTGAAGGTCTTCACGAATTTGCTCATCGCCGCCTGCTGCCGAGCGGACGTCATCGAGATTCCTATCGACGCCTCAGCCTGCGCCAGGCTCTTCTGGCTGGCCGGCGTGCTGGCGAGTACCTCGAAGATGTAATAGCCGAACGGCGTCTTCACCGGGCCGCTGAGTACGTTCAGCTTGGCGGAGAACATCGCCTTGTCGAGCGCAGCATCCTCCTGGCCTTTCATCACTTCCGGAAGCTTTCCGCCCGTGGCCTTGCTCGTCGGGTCGATCGACACGCGTTTGGCGACGCCCGCGAAGGACTTGCCCGACTGGACTTCCTTCTTGGCGCTCTTCGCCGCGGCTTCTGTCTTGGTGAGGATGATCTCCACGCTGCGCTTTTCCGGCGTGCCGTAGAGCAACTTGTGTTCGTTGTAGTACTTCTGCATTTCGGCCTGCGTCGGTTTGACCTTGCCCTGGTCCTTGATGATCTTCTGCTGGAGTTTCTGCGAGAGCAGGTTCAGCTTGACGCGCAGCAGCAGGTCCGAAACCGTCTGGCCGGAGCTCTGAAGGAATTTTTCGAATTCCGCCGTCTTGGGGAACTGCTTGGTGCGGATCTTCACGAATTCCTTCTTGACTTCCGCATCTGTTGCCTTCACACCCAACGACGAGGCTTCGCCTATCACCCACTGAGAGGAGATGAGGAAGCCGAGCACCTCTTGCGAGAGAGATTTGTACATGCGGACGCATTGTTCCTTCAGCGCCGCCGCGGTCGGCACAGACTTGACGGATTTCGCCGCCAGTTCCGCCGCCCCGAGTTCTTTGAGATGAGCGATGCACGCCGTGTAGGCCGGCGGTTCTGGCGCCGGCTGCTTTCCCGGCGAGCCGTTCGTACTCGAAACCGACGCGACCGACATCCAATGTTTGAACGCGGCCTTGGTTATCGGCGTGCCGCCGACCTGGGCCACGGAGTCACCAGGGATGCCGCCGCCGCACGCGGAAAGACCCACGAGGGCAAACAAAACGGCGCCCAGCGCCGGTATGAATCGGAGAGACTTGGACACGACGCCGGCACTCTAGCGGAAAGTCACGCGTCTGTGCTTGACGAGTTCCTAAGCGGCCTCGCGCATGATCGCCAGCAGCGCGTCCGCGGCCTTGACCACGCTTGGGAAGCGTCCGATCGGATCCTTGGGAACGCGCAGCGACACCTGCGCGCGGCTGGATTCGTACACGGCCCCCGGCAGCTCCTCGCGCAGCCGCCGCGCGCGCCTTGAGTCCATCTCGATCGGCACGACCGCGAGCCGGTCTCCGCGGAAGCTGACCGTCCGCGCCCCGGCCTGGCCGAACTTGATCCGCGCTCGCTGCAGCGCCAGCATGTTCTCGACCGGCTCGGGGATCGGGCCGAAGCGATCCACGAGCTCCTCGCGCAGGCGCTCCACGTCGGCGACCTCCAGCGCCCCGACCACCCGACGGTGAACCTCGATCTTGGCCTGCTCGTAGGGGACGTAGTCGGCCGGGACGTAGGCGTCGACGCTCACGTCGAGGCGCACCGGCTCGGGCAGCTCCTGGCCCTCCTGCTCCGGCTCGGCTTCCCTCACGGCCTGGTCGAGCATCTGCATGTACAGCTCGAAGCCGAGCGCGGCCACGTGCCCGGACTGCTCATCGCCGAGCAGGTTGCCGGCGCCGCGGATCTCCAGATCGCGCATCGCGATCTTGAAGCCCGCCCCCAGCTCGGTGTAGTCGGACAGCGCCGAGAGGCGCTGTGCCGCCTCGAGCGTGAGCGCCGCCGCCGAGTCGTAGAGAAGGTAGGCGTAGGCGCGCTCGCGGCTGCGTCCGACGCGTCCGCGGATCTGGTAGAGCTGGGCGAGGCCGAAGGCGTCGGCGTGCTCGACGATCAGCGTGTTCGCCTGCGGGATGTCGATCCCCGACTCGATGATCGACGTGCACACCAGCACGTCCGCGCCACCGCGCAGGTAGTCCATCATCACCGCTTCCAGCTCCCCCTCGGCCATCTGCCCGTGCGCCACCACGAAGCGCACGCCTGGGCACAACGCCCGCAGGCGCTCGGCGGTCTCCTCGATCGACTCGACGCGGTTGTGCAGGAAGAACGCCTGCCCGGCGCGCTCGTGCTCGCGCTCGATCGCCCGCTTGACCAGCTCCTCCTCATACTCGCCCACATACGTCTTGACCGGTCGGCGACCCTCGGGAGGCGTCTCGATCACCGAGATGTCGCGCAACCCGGCCAGCGACATCTGAAGCGTTCGCGGGATCGGGGTCGCCGACATCGAGATCACGTCCACCTTGAGCTTGAGCTGGCGCAGAAGCTCCTTCTGCTTGACCCCGAAGCGCTGCTCCTCGTCGATGATCAGCAGACCCAGGTCCTTGGCGCGCACGTCGCGCGAGAGCACCCGGTGTGTGCCGATCAGGATGTCCACGCGCCCCTCCGCGAAGCCCTTGATCGCCGCTTTCTGCTCGGCCGCCGAGCGAAATCGCGAGACGTGCTCGAGCGTGAACGGATAGTCGGCCAGCCGCTCGGCGAAGGTGCCGTAGTGCTGCTGGGCGAGGATCGTGGTGGGCACGAGCATCAATACCTGCTTGCCCTCCCCCGCCGCCTTGAACGCCGCACGCAGCGCGACCTCGGTCTTGCCGTAGCCGACGTCGCCGCAGATCAGCCGGTCCATCGGGCGCGGCGCTTCCATGTCGAGCTTGACGAGCTCGATCGCATCACGCTGGTCGGGCGTCTCGGTGAACACGAAGCGCTCCTCGAACTCCCGCTGCCAGTCGGAGTCCGCCCCGAATGCATGTCCGCTGCGCCGGCGGCGCTCGGCGTACAGGCTCAGCAGCTCACCCGCCAGCTCCTGCGCGGCGCGCCGTGCACGGGCCTTCATCGTGTCCCAGCGCGTACCGCCCAGCTTGCTCAGCGGCGGGTGCTCCCCGCCCGCGCCGACGTAGCGCGAGATCTTGGCGAGCTGATCGGTGGGCACGAACACCCGGTCATCGCCCTGGTATTCGAGGTAGAGGTAGTCACGCGTCACGTTCGCCACCGTGCGTGTCTCAAAGCCCGCGAAGCGCGCCACCCCGTGGTCCTCGTGCACCACGATGTCTCCCGTGCGCAGCTCCGTGAACGAGCGCAGCACACCGCGGCGCGAGCCCCCGGGGCCACCGTGGCGGGCGCCCCCCTCGCCGGCGCGCTCGGCGCGACGGCGGCGCAGCAGGCGGTGCTCGGGAAAGACCGCTAGCTTCAGCTGCGGCGCGATGAAACCCTCGCGCAGCGAGGCCGCCACGAAGCGCAGCGACGGCTCGAGCGGGTGGGTGGGCATCGATCCGGCGTTCACGTCCTCGGCCAACCACGTCGCCTTCATCCGCCCGAGGTTGTAGGCCGCCCGCTCTCCCTCGCCCTTGCGCGGGAAGGCCACCACGGTCCTGTAGCCCGAGCGCACGAGCTTCTCGAGCGCCGGCTCCGCCTCCCCCAGCGACCGTGCGGCCGTGTCCGCCGACTGCGCGCGCAGCTCGATCTCCTGGCCGCTCGCAAGCGCAGAGAGCCAGATCCGTGTGCGGCGCTCGAGCGTGGAGTGGATCTCCTCGGGGCTCACATACAGGTGGTGCGCGTCCTCCTCGCCGAAGGCCGCGCACACGTCGGTCCAGTGGTCGCTCAACGTCGGGGCCAGCTCCTCCTCCGCCGCCACGACCAGCTCCGCCTCCTCGCCCACGAGGTCGAGCAGCGCACCGAAGCGCTCCAGGGGAAGGAGATCGGCGATGTCCGGGCGCTCTGAGTCCTGGCCTTCGGCGGTGGCGAACGCGCCGGTGGCCGCCGCGATCTCCGCGAGCTCGCGATGCTCTGCGGCGAGCTCGGCCGCGGGCGCGATCTCGACCTCCTCCACCTCCCCGAGCGAGCGCTGCGTGAACGTCGAGAACCAGCGCAGCGATTCGATCTCCACGTCGAACATGTCCACGCGCACCGCCCGCTCCTCGGTGGCCGGAAAGACGTCCAGCAGGCCGCCACGCAGCGCGAACTGCCCGCGCTCGTCCACCTGCTCGGTGCGCTCGTAGCCCGAGCGCACGAGCTCCGCGGCACACTCCTCCAGATCGAGTAGCTCACCGACGCGCAGCGTGAACGACCGGGGTCTCAGCTGCGGATCGGGCACCTTCTCTGACAGCGCGACCGCGCTGACCACGACGACCGGCTGGCCGAGCTCCGAGCGCTCCCCTGCCGTGCCGTCCGCGCCGAGCAGGGCGTCGAGCGCGGCCACGCGAAGGCCCACCAGATGCGCGGGCGGCGCCAGATGCGACTCGTAGGCGACACCCCGCGAGGGGTAGTAGCGCACCCTCCGAGGCGCAAGCCAGGCGCGCAGATCAGCCGCCAGATCTCGCGCCGCACGATCGTCGCCGACGACAACCAGGGTCGGCCTGTCCCGCGCGGCGTCGTCGATGTCGGCGAGCGCGGCTATCACGTAGGGGCGCAGCGACGCCGACACGAAGGCGTGGCCTCCCGCGCGCGCAAGCTTCAGCGTCGGCTCGTCCTCCTGGACGAACCCCAGCAGCGAGCGCAGAGCGCCTGGGCCGGTGGCCATCTAGGACCCCTGATCCCGCCGGGCGCTCTCGGATCGGTGGGCGTCATCGCCGAACACGACGCGCTCCACGTGCTCACACGCGCGCTCGATCAGCTCCTGCACCTGCTCCTCGCCCTCCCTGAAGCGCCCGAGCACGTGGCCGGAGACGATCTCCGGGTCGCTGGAGTCGGGCCGGCCCACACCGACCCTGACGCGCATGAAGTCCGCGCCGCCCAGCTCCCGCTTGATCGACTTCAGCCCGTTGTGGCCCGCCAGCCCGCCACCCATGCGCGTGCGCACATCGCCGAAGGGGAGATCGATCTCGTCGTGCACGACCAGCACCCGCTCCAACGGGAGCTTGAAGGCTCCGCGTGCCGGGCCGACCGAGCGACCGGCGTCGTTCATGTACGTCTGCGGGCAGAGCACAGCCACGCGCGCGGTGCCTACGCTCTCACGGACGCCAGGGGGGGCCACGACGCGGCCCTCGACGATACGCCCGCGGAAGCGGTCCTTCGCCCGTCCCAGTCCCCAGCGGGCCGTGAGCGCCTCGGCGATCATGAAACCCACGTTGTGACGGGTGCCCGCGTGCTCGCGACCCGGATTGCCCAGTCCGACGATCAGCCAGTCGACGGCTCCGCCACCGCCACCGAAGGGGCGTCGCAGAGGCCGCTACTCCTCGCCGGAGGAGCCCTCGGAGTCGGCGGCCTCGGCGGCCTCGCCCGGCGCCGCACCATCGCCGACGAGTTCCGTCTCGGCCTCGATTTCCTCCGCCGTCTCGGCCTGCAGGCGCGGCGGCGACAGTGTTGCGACCACCGTTTCTTCGGGGTCGTCGAGCAGCGTCACTCCCTCGGGGATGACGACCGCGCCCAGCAGGGTCGTCTCGCCGATCTGCATCTCACCGACCTCGTGGACGATCGACTCGGGAATCGCCGTCGGCAGCGCCTCCACGTTCAGCTCGCGTGTGATCTGCTCGAGCACGCCCCCTTCCTTGACACCCGGAGAGTCCTCGACACCCGTCAGTTCCAGCGGCACGACCGCATGGATCTTCTCGTCCAGCCGAACCCGCAGCAGGTCGACGTGGGTCGTTTCGCCACGGACCGGGTCACGCTGGGCCTCCTTCAGCACCACGGGCGTCGCTTTCTTGCCGTCGATGCTCAGATCCAGGACCGCCCCGCTGCCGGCCAGCGCGAGACGCAGCTCACGCGCGTCCGCGTCGAAGCCGACGGACTCTGAGCCGCCGCCGTAGAGCACGCCGGGGACGCGCCCGCTGCCGCGCAGACGGCGCGCTGCGCGCGAACCGGCCGCGGCGCGGCTGTTGACGCTGAGCTTGGTCGTGGTCGAGGCCATGGAGAGACGAGACTCTAGCAATCGGCTTCGTTCGGGATCGGGGCGCTCAGCGAGACGAGGGTGATAGTGATGCCCGCGAGCACGTTGCCGCTGCGCCGAACCCCCACGCACTGGACCACCGGTAGCTTTCCGATCACCGTCCACGCCAGGCGCGTCCTTCCCGTCGCTCCCGCCAACGAGTAGGCGGTGGGCGATTGCAGCTGGAGGATCTTCACGGCGCCAGAGCGGCGCAGCCGGGGATTGCTCGCGTTCGCCCTGACCGTCGCCACGCACGCTGGGCTCTCGCGGCAGCCGCTGATCTGCTCGAGCATGGCCGCCACGTCGCCCTTGGCCTGCGCCTGGATCAACGCCAGATCGGCGTCGCGTTCGGCGTTCTCGAC
>JADGPK010000033.1 GCA_017882445.1 Solirubrobacteraceae bacterium | reverse complement strand
CTCCGCTTTGGCGTAGGCAAGCGCAGCGGGCGAGATGTCCGCGACGGTGATGTCCGTGTACCCCATGCTGAGGAGCTGCGCTGCGAGGCTCGAGGCGCCCCCGCCGACGTCCAGAATGGGTGCCCCGTGGCCCACGTCGGCTGCCTGGATGAGCTCGAGCGAGCGCCGCGGCAGCGGCTCGTACCAGCTGACCTGATGCGGGGCCCTTTGCGCGTAGGCGCCCTCCCAATGGGCGCGATCAGCCATCGGCCACCCTACGGTAGCCGATGGAGCGCCAAACCTCGGCTCTACAGAGCCGATAACGGCTGAGGAGGGAAAGAGCGGCCCGACGTGACGGTCACGCGGTCACGCGGAAGCGGAAGGTCCCGATCAGGGTTTCGCCCGAGGCGCACGCCGCCAGGTGCTGTTCCTGTTCGCACGTACTCGAGGGGTTGACGGAGAACTCGTAGATCGTCCCCGAGTAGGCGCCCCGACACCAGCGGGCGCGCCGATATGGAGCGCGCACGCGCACGCGCACCAATTGGCCCCTGCGAAGCCCACGGCCAGATGACGTGTATACGCTCAGGTCGCCCGCGCAGGCCGACCGCGACGGCCCCTTTACGCCCATTTCATAGCTCTCGTTGAACGGATCGACCGTCGTGTCGATCGGCGCCCTGAACGAGATCGTGAACGTCGTACGTGAGCCACCGTGGCCGGGCGCGACCTGGACCGGGGTCAGCGCCACCGCGGAGCCGGGGAGCACAGCCAGCGCTCCGGCCACGACCGGGGCAATCCTAAGCGCCATCCGTGTGGCGCCTGCAAGGGGCATCACGACATCCTACGCCCGCGACCGGTCGACCGGGCTCGGCCCGGTATGGCGTCGAAACCGCACGCCACACCCGCGGCGTTCCAGGGGAGCGCCGAGCACGTCCCGTCCGGTCGGTGCTCGAGATCGGCTTCGCAAAGCCAATAGCGACCGCAAACGAGGAGAACGGCTCAGATCTCGAGCGAAACGGAGAGGGCGGGATTCGAACCCGCGATGGAGTTTGATCCCCATACTCGCTTAGCAGGCGAGTGCCTTCAGCCACTCGGCCACCTCTCCCTGGGAACGGCATGCCAGTGTAGAGCCTGTCGGGCCTGCCGCGCGACCGCGTAGCATCTGCGGCGCCCTCGGAAGGGTGGCAGAGCGGTTGAATGCGGCGGTCTTGAAAACCGTTAGGCGGGGTTACTCGTCTCGGGGGTTCGAATCCCCCCCCTTCCGCCTATGCAGGCCCTTACGCGCAACGGGCGCGCACGTGAGGTCGGGCCTAGCCATAGGTAGGGACCTGCAGCGGCCGTCGCGTTCGTGTATGGCGGACGCCTATCAGCCGCCCACCTGAGCAAACCGCCCGCCCTCAGTCCTAGACGCCCTTGCGCAAGCCGCTCAGGCTGACGGCCGTCCGTCCGAGACTCATAACCGGCGGTTATCGCCACCAGGTCAGATCCGCCTCTAGCAAATCGCTGACATCACGTTTAGTGTGGCCAGTCAGAACCAAGGGAGCCACAGATGAACCGCAGCATCCACCAAGCCGGTGATCCCAACTCTCACCGGCTTCGCGGACGGTCGACTACCGCTCACGGGCGGGGCATCTGGCGGGGGGGGTGCTCTCTCCCCAAGCACCCCCCTCGCCGTCGACCGCGGCCGCCCATGCGAAGACGTCGCGAAGAATGCGGTCGCGGATTACTGGGCCGATCCGTGAACGGCGAGGCTAGACGAGCGATTGCGGGATACTGGAGCGCAAGCCCCGATCCAACGGCTGATGCACCCGCAAGCGGGCCGCAGGAGATCCATGGGGTTTGGGCGCGTGATAAAAAGCGGTCTGAAGAAAGGGCACTGATGAATGAGGCGCTCGACCAGCTGCTCGACCCGCCGGTGCGAACTGTCTCGCATGAGGCGCACGACACGTCCGGACAGCTGAGGGACCAGCGGTGAGCAGGCCGGTGCGCGGACCCGAGCTGTCCGAGCTGCGGGCGTTCTGCGCGGCGGTGGACCTGGGCAGCCTGGGGCGCGCGGCCAGAGTGCTGCACGTCAGCCAACCGGCGCTGTCCAAGCGGCTGCGCGTGCTCGAGACGCTGACCGGCACCCGCCTGCTCGAGCGCTCACATCGCGGGGTGTCGCCGACGCCGACCGGCAGACGGCTGTATCTCGCGGCGCGCCGTGTGCTGGCGGAGGATGAGGCTGTCGAGGAGCTGATCGCGGGAGTGGTCGACGATGGGGTGCCCGCGCGCGTGGCGGCGAGTCCGACGATGGCCGAGTCCGTGCTGCCTGGGCTGCTGGTGGAGTTCGAGGGTCGCCATGAGCGCCACCTCTCTGTGGAGCTCACGATCGTCAGCTCGGCGATCGTGCGGGATCTCGTGCGCGAGGGGCGCGTCGACCTCGGTCTGGCGGCGACCGACCCCTCCCACCAGGAGGAAGACTCGCTGATTGAGATCCCGATCTGCGACGACGAGATCGTGGTCGTCGTGCCGCCGTGCCACCCGTGGGCGGCGGTTGAGGAAGTCGACCTCGACGAGTTCGTGAGCACACCGATGATCATGCGCGACCCCGGCGCCGACAGCCGGCGCACCGTCGATGCCGTTCTCAGGACGCTGGGACTGTCGCTGTCGCCGCCGCTCGCGGAGATCGGCAGCACGGCGGCGGCCAAGGACGCGGCGCTTCACGAGGGCGCGCCCCTGCTGCTGTCGAGGCTGACGATGGGGGCGGCGGATGAGAGACTGCTCGTTCGCCAGATCGCCGGGCTGCGCTTCCCGCGCCGCTTCGTGCTCCTCTACGGCACAGAAGACGGGCTCTCGCCTATGGGGCGGGCCCTCGCCGAGCATCTGCGCATGAGCGTCAGCGATGAAAAGGCCGAGCATCTGCGCATGAGCGTCAGCGATGAAGAGGCAAGACCGGCCCTGGGGACGCAGGCCGGCGGCAGGGCGTAGGGGCTGGACAGCGGGGCGTAGGGCAGGGCAAGCTCCGCAGGCAGCCTGCCCATCAGCCGCCCGGCTTCAGGGCCGGCTGCAAGGCCGGCGCGGAGGCGCCCAGGACGCGGCCGCTCGAGTCGAGCGCCTGGACCGCGACGTATGGCCCACCGAGCGCAGAGGGCAGCCCGATTGCGGTCTCAAAGCCTCCACGCGCAGCTTGGGCAACCGCTTTGAGGCTGCCCGGCGTCGGCCCCGCAAGGACCCGCCAGGACGCCACGAGCGTCGCTCCGTTCCAGCTCGCGTAGACCGTTCCCGCTCCCGGAGCGCCAGGCTGGAACGCGAAAGCCGGAGGATGGGCGGGAGTACCGGTCCATGGGAGGCGAAAGCTCCGGTAGGACTGCGTGTGGACGGGAAAGTGCGCGTCGAACAGGAGCGTGCCGGTCGGACTGAACTCGGAGAAGTCGGGCACCTGGCCCCAACCAAGGAACCAGTCGCCGTTCGCGAGCGCCTCCGTGTTGCCCTGGCTGTCGGCGATCAGCGGCGGCGTATGGACGAACTGGCTGACGAGCATCGCGGTCCCGCTGCTCGCGTCGAGGCGCAGGACGATGCCGCGCGACTGGGGCGCCACCGCGGGGGAGGCGCCGTTGTCGAACATGCTGATCGAGCCGTCCGGGAGCTCGCGCGGGTCGTGCTGCCAGGCGGTTCGCGTTCCCGGCCCCGCCTTGAAGCTGCTCTGCCTGCCACCCAGGCGCCAGACGATCTGGCCGCTGCGGCCCGCGACGTCATACACCGTCCAGGTGTTGCGGGCCGAGATCAGCAGGCCACCGTCCGGGTCGAGGTTGATCGAGTTGATGTGGAAGAAGTCGAACGGCGAGCCCGCGGATGAGTTGCTCGCGTGTTCGTAGGACTCGCTGAGCCCCACGTGGTCGAGGCTCGTCCATTCGTACATGACCAGCCCGGTCTTGACGTCGATCTGTTGAACGACGCCGTCCGTCACCGCCCCGTAGACGGGTCCGCCCACCGATGAGAGGTTGCAGAGGATCGGGTCATACGCGGTGACGAGAGCGGTCCCCTGAGGTGTGAGCTGGAACTCGTGCAGGTCGGCCTCATCGCCGTTGCCCGCCCTGACGTGCGCGATGTCCGTATACGTGGAGTCGGCGATCACGTCCTGCCCGAGTCCGAATCCGTGCACCGAGATGCCCCCCTGCCACCAGGTCAGGACAGGCTTGCCCTCGTATTCCTGAACCTTGAAGTCCGTCGCGAACGTGTAGCGCGGAAGCGCCTTGAACCACACCATCCCGCCGCTCGGGTCGAGGATCATCGGTCCGGCCTGGCCCGGTCCGGAGTATGGCGCCACGAACACCTCTCCCGGCGCGACCGCGGGAGATTGCGCGCTCACCGCGACGACCGGCGGATGCAGGTCCGGGCGCGAGCGGAAGCTCTGGACTTCCGATGGCCCTCCCGGGTGGATCGTCTCCGACGTGGAGCTGATCGAGGCCTCGGTCGCGACGGCGAACTGATCGAGTATCGCCCGCGTCGAGCCGCCCGTGCGAAGCCGGGCGCGCACCGTGACCCGCTCGCCTTCCGCGAATCCTCGCGCCGGCACGAAGCTCGCACCGTCGCCCTGGGAGTAGGCGATCAGACGGCCCGCATGCGCACCGGACCGCGAGCCGATCACGCTGACAGCGCCCAGCCCGCGCGCCGACACGCCGAGGAAGCTGATCTGGGTCTGCGGGCGGGCGTCGCGGCTGCCCGGGAGCGGCGAGATCGTCACCGAGCCCCCCTGGAGCGCGGAGTTGTTCAAGCTCGCGGGGGTGCACTGGGGGCTTGGCGGCCCGGCGGCGGCGGATCCCGCGGCGAGCCCCAGGGCCACAGCCGCCGCCGGCCCTAGGATGAGAGCGCGTATGGACAGCATCGATCCCGAGCAGCATAGGAGAGTCGACCGACGTAGCTTCCTGAAGGGCGGGCTCCTGGCCGGCGGGCTCCTCGCGGGCGCCGGCGTGGGGATCAAGGCGGTCGCCGACGCGACGAGCGACTCGGCGCCCAGGACATCTGCCGCACGCCCCGCCCCGCGCTCGCGCGCGTCCTTGCGGGCCGTGCGCAAGCCGAACATCCTCGTGATCGTCGTCGACCAGCTTCGCTTCCCGCAGTGGTTCTCCGCCGGGCACATGGGCCTCAGCCTGCCGCCCAACCTCCAGCGCCTGCGCCAGGGAGCCGTCTCCTTCGCCCGGCATTACACAGTCTCGAACGACTGCACCCCAGCGCGCGCGAGCCTGCTGACGGGCCTCTACACGCACCAGACCGGTTGCATGATCACCGGCGGAAGCACCCTGGACCCGGGCTTTCCCACCTGGGGGACCATGCTGCGCGAGCACGGATACCACACGCGCTGGTTCGGCAAGTGGCACCTCACCCACCGCGACAATCACTGGACGGCCGCTGCGGGTGAACGCGCGCTCGAGCGCTACGGGTTCGCCGGAGGGGTCTATCCGTCTCCTGACGGCGCTCCCGGCCAGGGGTTGAGCGCGGACCCTCGGATCGCGTCGGAGTTCTCCCACTGGTTCGCCCACGAGGGCCACCGCGAGCCCTGGTGCACGACTGTCTCGTTCGTCAATCCGCACGACATCGCCTGGTGGTACGTGTGGAGCGATCGCGTGCCGCGGGAGAGAGACGTTCGGCACGCCGTACGACGGATGCCGCCCAACTTCGAGACCCCTGAGCTGCTGATGGAGCGCAACAAGCCGCGCCTGCAGCGCTCCTTTCAGGACACCGCGGCCAACTCATTCGGGCCGGTCCCGTTCACGGGCCCCGACGTGGAGCGCAGGTGGCTGGCGTTCCTCGACCTGTACGCCAAGCTCCAGCACGAGGTGGACCGTCACGTCGGCGACGTCCTGCGCACGCTCGAGCGCCACCCCGTTCTCGCCGCGAACACCGTGATCGTGTTCACCTCCGACCACGGCGAGTACGGCGCCTCGCACGGCATGCGGGGCAAGGGCGCCAGCGCCTACGAGGAGGGCATCCGCGTGCCGCTGATGGTCAAGGACCCGCGCGGCGTCCTCACCAGCGCGCCCGAGCTGCCACGCACCCAGCTCAGCTCGAGCGTCGACGTGGCGCCGCTGCTCCTGACGATCGCCACCGGCTCCTCGGACTGGCGGGGAGACCAGCACTACTCCCACCTCGCCCACCGGCTCGATCTGGCGCCGATCCTCGCCGATCCGACCGCCGCGGGTCGCCGCTACGTGCTGCACGCAACCGATGAGATCGTGACCGAGTTCGCTGTCGAACCCTATGCCGCAGACGCACCGCTCCACGTCGTCGCGCTGCGCACTCCGAGCGCCAAGTACGCGACCTACTCACACTGGCCTGAGGAAGGCATCGCGCCGCTGTCACACGGACAGGAAGACGAGCTGTACGACTACCGCACCCACAGCGGCCGGCTCGAGCTGCACAACAGCGCCGGTCACAGCGCCCTGGAGGGACGCCTGCGAGCCGAGATCGAGCACGCCTTCCGCCAGGAGCTGCGCGCTCCGCTGTCCAGCCGCCTGAGCGCGGCGCACGGCCGGGGCTTCGCCGACTACTTCTCGACGGCGAGGCGCGCCGCGCAGAGCGCGGCCGCCAGGCGCAAACTCCGCTCCGAACGAGAGGTGGGTCCCATCAATCGGATCCCCGGCCCGCGAGCGCCGGACGCGACGGGCGCTAGACCTTCACAGCGCCCGAGACACCGATGACGGCGCCCGCGTCGTCGAGCGCCTGAACAGCGATATATGGCGCGGTGCTCAGTACGGCGATCGTCGTCTGGAAGCCCGCCTTGGGAGCGCTCGTCACCGGCGCCAGAGAGCGAGGCGTTGCTCCCGCCAGCACCCGCCAGGAGGCGACCGCGGTCGCTCCGTTCCAGCTCACCGAAACGGCCAGCGCTCCGGCGCCGTTTGGCCGCGCGAGGACCGACGGGGCGCTCCTCGGCTGTCCACTCCAGGGCGACAGGGACGTCGTGAAGTCCTGGACGTTCCTGCCTAGGGTCGCGTCGAGGAGCACATGCCCGGAGGCATCGAACTCGGTGAAGTTCGGCAGCCGGCCGTAGCCCAGCAGCCAGTTCCCCCCCGGCAGGCTGAGCGCATCGCCCTGGCTTTCGGCGAGCAGCGTCTTGGTCGGGTTCACGAACTGCTTGACCAGGCTCACGCTGTGCCCGACGGCGTCCGGCGCCAGCAGGACTCCGCGCGACTGCTTCTCCTCAGGCGGATCCGAGCCGTTGTCGAACAGCGAGATCAGTCCACCCGGCTGGAACTCGGCGTCGTGCTGCCAGTAGAAGGGCGTGCCCGGACCGAGCTTGAAGCTGCTGTGGGCGCCCCCGAGGCGCCAGCGCACCCCCCCACTGTGGATGTCGATGTCATAGAGCGTCCACGTGTTGCGCACGGAGACCAGGACGTCGCCCGTGGAGCCCGGGTCGGCTGAGTTGAGGTGCGCGTAGTCCCACGGATAATCGCGGGGCACGGGATTTTTTGATTCGCCCAGCGGGATGTGTCCCAGGGCGTGCCACTCCCACATCACCAGGCCGGTCTTGATGTCGATCTCCTGCACGACCGAATCGGTCAGGATGCCGCTGGCGGGTCCACGCATACCCGACAGGTTCATTCCGATCGGGTCGAACACGTCGATCCATGCGGTGCCCTCGGGTGTGATCCGGATCTCGTGCAGGTCGGCGTGGTAGCCGTTGCCGGCCCGGATCCTGGCCACCAGCTGATAGGAGCTGTTGTACAGCACGTCTTCGCCCTGGCCGAAGCCGACCTGGAGGATCCGCCCCTGCCACCACGCCAGGACCGGCTTGCCCTCGTAGCGCTGGACCCCGAAGTTCGTCGCCTGCATCCCGGCCGCCAGCGGGTGGAACCACACCAGGTTGCCGCCCTGATCGACGATCATCGGCCCGGGCGAGCCCTGCCCCTGGTAGGGAGCCAGGAACACGTACCCGGGCGTCGCGCCGGGCCTTGCGGGCGTGGTGACGCGCACGGTCGAGGGCGTCAGCGTCGGCGCACTGCTGTAGTGCTGCACCGCGCGCGCGTCGCCCGGGCTGATCGGAAACTGCTGCTGGCTGACCTGCGCCTGGTGGGCGATCGTGAACGTCGTGCGCGCCGTGCCCGTCGCGGCGCCGGCGCCGCCGATGACATCGGCTGTCACGGTGACCCGCTCACCGGCCACAAAGGCATGGGTGGGAAGGAAGCTCTCGCCGGTGATGGTCGAGTAGACGCGCAGGACACCCGTGTGCATGCCGCTCTGAGAGCCGACGACGCGCACGTTGGACACACGCGTTCCGAGGCCCCCGAGGAAGCTGATCTGAGTGCTCGGGGAGGCGTCCGCGGTGCCCGGCTGGGGCGACACGGCGACCGGGTTGGCCGCGGCGAGGCGCAGCGAGGCGCGCGCGGCCGGCCCCGCGCTGGCGTTCGAGGCGCTCCCGCACGCAGCCAGCGCGACGGCGGCGAGCACGGCGGACAGGCACGATGAGACGACCGTCGGCTTGATCACGACGCTGAACCTACTAGCGAGAACACGCGGGAGGCACCGATCACCCGTCCATTGGCGTCGAGCGCCTCGACCTTGAAGCTCTCATAGCCCACTGTCGTGGCGATCGCCGTCTCGAACCCGGACTTCGCCTGGGTTGCAATCACGGTCAGCCGGTCGGCGCTCGGTCCGGCCATGACCCTCCAGGACGTGACCTGGGTGGCGCCGTTCCAGCTCGCGTACACCGTGGTCCTGCCTTCCCTCAGGCGAGCCGCGCCCACGGGCTGCGAAAGCGGAAGCCCGACCCACTGCTCGAGCGTCGCACGGTAGGTGAGGTTGGGCCCCGGGAGTTCTCCTTCGAACAACAGCCGGCCGGATCGGCTGTACTCCGAGAAATAGGGTTCCGATCCCCAGCCGACGAACACGTTGCCGTTCGGCAGCGGCTGCGTGTTGCCCATGTAGGCCGCGTCGAAGTCCCCGCCACGGCTGTACTGGGCTGCGAGCGTCGCCGTGCGCGTCTGCTGATCGAGCTTGAGCAGTAGCGCTCGAGATGGCCCCGTCGGGTCGACGTAAGTGCCTCCGCCGGTCAGCTGGCAGCAATGATCGTCGTACAAGCTGACCGTCGAGTCGGGTCCTAGCGACACGTCGTGCTGCCACTGGAACGCTGCTCCCCGGCCGAACTTGAAGCTCGAGCTCTTGCCGCCAAGGGTCCACTTGATGGCGCCCGTTTCGATGTCGACGAGGTAGGCGGCCCAGGTGTCGCGAATCGAGACGAGGAAGGTTCCGTTGCCCGTCAACTCGATCGAGTTGACGTGGTAGGCGTCCCAGGGGAACCCGTTGGTGGGCAGCGAGGCTCGAGACTCGCTCAACGGGATGTGATCGAGCGCGTCCCAGTTGCGCAGGAGCCTGCCGGTCTTGAGGTCGTACTCCTGCACCGCCGAGTCGATCAGCGCGCCGTTGTAGGCGCCGCCGTACCTTGACAGGTTCATGGGTATGTTCTTGTTCGCGGTGACCCATGCGTGGTCTCCGCTGATTACGAACTCATGAAGGGTGAGGACCCAGCCGTCCTTCGCGTTCAGCCTCGCGACCTGCTGGTAGTGCTGGTCGACCACCACGTCTTCGCCGCGTTCCGTCGCGCCGGTGTTCGTGACGGCGCCCTGCCACCAGGCGAGAGCCGGCTTGCCCTCGTAATGCTGCAGGCTGAGGTTGGCGGCGACGAGATCTTCCGGCACGGGCTGGAACCAGACCGGCTGCAGTCGCCGGTCGAGGATCAGCGGCCCGCTCTGGCCGACGATCGGCGGTTCGTTCAGGTCGTAGAAGTTCGCGGTGAAGATGTAGCCCGGCGCCAGCTGCCCTGCGGGAGCTCGCTGGGTGCGGCGAATCTGGGGCGGGTGAAGCGACGGCGCGGTGACGAAGCTGTATGCGCCGCTGGTGGTGTACTTGCCGATCGGAGCGCCGTGCGAGCCCGCAAACGCGGCGGTGAGCGCGACGAAACCCGCGAGCACGACGCCGATCATGAGCGCAAGGCGCCGAACCGCTCCCCTCAGCGCGGGGGCGGGCCTGGGGAGCGACGCGAACGTCATCGCCGCAGCCAGCGCGGCCAGGCCCGCGCCGATCAGGTAGGCGAGCTGAAAGCCATGGGTCAGCGCCTGCGAAACCTGCTGGCCTGAGCCGATCAGGTGGCTGGTGCGCTGCGTCGCGAGCGTGATCAGGACCGCAAGCCCAAGTCCACCGCCCACCTGACGCGACGTGTTGACAAGGCCCGACGCGAGCCCGGCCTGCCCCTCCTTCGCGCCCTGGGTGGCGGCGATCGTCGAGGGAACGATCGACATCGCGATCCCCGCCGCCGTGAGCAGCCCGGGGATCATCACGTACACGATCGGGCTGCCGCTGGAACCGATCCTCGTGAACAACAGCAGCCCGCCCGTCAGCATGATCAGCCCGGCGCCGAGCACCGGGCGCACGCCGAAGCGGCTCACGAGCCTGCCGGCGCGCGAAGCCACGAGCATGATCGTCAAGGTCATCGGCAGGAAGATGAGACCGGTGTGAAGCGGCGAGAGGCCCAGCACCTGCTGCAGATACAGAGAGCTCACGAACCACATCGGGAAGAGCGCAGCGCTGAACAGCAGCACGATGTTGTTGGCGTCTCGCAGTGTCTTGGTCAGCTCCTTGAAGGGAATCAGCGGCGCCGACGCCACGCGCGTCTCGATCACGCCGAACGTCCCGAGCAGGAGCACGCCGAGGACGATCGGGCCGAGCGCCGCAAACGTGTTCCATCCCTTCAGGCCGGCTTCCACGACCCCGTACACGAGCACCATCTGACCGATCGTCAGCGTCAGCGCTCCGGCGAGGTCGAAGCTGGCGCCGTCCTGCGCTCTGCGGCGCTCGCTCACGACCGCGTAGCCCACCAGCGCAGCGCCGATCGCGATCGGAGGGTTGATCAAGAGGACCCAGCGCCAGCTGAGCAGTTCGACGATGATCCCTCCGAGCAGCACTCCAGCCGCCCCGCCGAGCCCGTTCATCGCGGCCCACGTGCCGATCGCTCGGTGGAGCTTCGGGCCCGGCGGGAACGACGCGGTGATGATCGCCAACGAGCACGCCGCCATCAGCGCGCCGGCGAGGCCCTGTACCGCGCGAGCGCCGATCAGCACCCCCTGGTTGGGCGCGGCGCCACCGGCCAGCGAGGTGAGCGCGAACAGCACCAGTGCCGCGACGAACGTGCGGCGCTGCCCGAAGTGATCGGCCGCACGGCCGCCGAGCATCAAAAAGCCCGCGAACGTGATCGCATACGCGTCGACGACCCATTGCAGTTCGGGCGCCGAGAAGCCGAGGTCAGACTGGATCGAGGGCAGCGCGACGTTGACGATGCTCAGGTCGAGGATGACCATGAACTGGGCGACGCAGCACACGGCCAGCAGCCACGCCGAACCCGAGCTCTGCCTGCTCTCTGTCGCAGGCGTCTCCGCCACCCCCGGGCTCGCCGTCGCCTCTACGCCCACTACGGCCTACCCGACGGCGAACGGCGCTCTGAACGACTGGTAAGGTGAGCGCCCGAGCGCTCGAGCGACAATTGGAGCCCGGCCCATGAAACGAACGCCACTGACCGCCATGCTAACGCTACTGACCGTTCTGGCGAGCACCGTCGCGGTGGCGGGATGCGGCGGCAAAGGGGGCAGCTCTTCCTCCAAGCCGACGACGAGCAGCACCCCGACGACCACGACTACAACGCTCAAGCACAAGTCCAAACCGGCCTACTAGACCGCCTTTCAACCTGCCTGGCGGACCGCGCGTCCGCCGGCCCGGTGGGCATCGCGCTCATCCCGACCGCCGGGGGCTCGCGAGCGAGGCGGCGTAGCTGATCAGCTGAACCGTCTGCGAGCTGCCGAGCACGCGGCCGCGCGCGTCGAGCGCCAACACCGCCACGTAGGCATACCTCGCCGGCAGCGTCGTCGAACTCTCAAAGCCGCTGGCGGGGATGGTCGCCTGCGCGGCCAACGCTCCGCGTTGAGCGCCCGCGAGCACGCGCCACCGGGCCACGTCGGTCGCGCCGTTCCAGCTCGCGTGCACGATCGTCTCTTCGCCCGTGTCGTTCAGGCCGGCGAGGACCGCGGGTGGGCTCAGCGGGCGACCGCTCCAGGGGAAGCGGAAGGCCCGGTAGAAGGACATGTCCAACGGCTGTTGGGCGTCGAACAGCAGCGAGCCGCCCCTGGCGTACTCGCTGATCGCGGGCACGCCGCCGTAGCCCACGACCGTGTTGCCGTCCGCCAGCGTCTGCATGTTTCCCTGGCTTGCTGCGAGCAGCGGAGCGTTGGCGTGCGTAAAGGCGGAGTCCAGGCGCGCCTGACGGGCCTTGAAGTCGAGCGTGATCCGCACGGCACGCGACTGGTGGTGGATCGGCGGGCTCGAGCCATCGTCGAAGAACGTCACGTCGCCATCCGGGAGGACGCGGCCGTCGTGCTGCCAGGCCATCTGCGTGCCCGGCCCCATCTTGAAGGAGCTCTTGCTGCCGCCGAGTCGCCAGAGGACCTTGCCCGTGCCGCCCTCCAGCTGATATCCGGCCCAGGTGCTGCGCGCCGTGATGAGGATGTTTCCGCCCGGCTCGGGATCGATCGAGTTGAGGTGGAAGTAGTCCCAAGGCGTCGCGTCGGCCGACGTCTCGACTTCGGACTCCGACGCGCCGATGTGGTCGAGGCTGTGCCACTCCCAGCGCACGAGTCCGGTCTTCATGTCGATCATCTCAACCGCCGTGTCGACGATCGCGCCGCCCGGCCGACCTTTGACCGTGGTGAGGTCGCAGCGAACCGGGTTGTACGCCGTGATGTAGGCGACATCGCGAGGAGCGATCTGGAAGTCGTGCAGGTCGGCCTTCAGGCCGTTGCCGCCCGTGATCCTCGCGACGGTCTGGTAGCGGGAGTTCATGACGACGTCTTCGCCCTGGCCGAAGCCCAGCGAAAGCACGCGCCCCCTCCACCAGGTGAGGTCGCGGTGACCTTCGTATGTCTGCTCGCTCAGGTTCTCCGCCGCTTCTCCCGCCGGCAGCCTGTCGAACCAGACGAGTCGGCCCGCCGGGGTGTAGATCAGCGGTCCGTACTGACCCGGACCCGGTCCGTTCGTCGCGAGGATGTCACCGGCCGCCGGATCGCGATCCGGCACGGTGACGGTCATGACGGGCGCCTGGGCGCCTGGCAGTGTGTAGAAGCTCTCGTAGTCGGGGGGCGCAGCGGGCGGGTTGTTGAACTGCGGGATGGCTGCGGTCGAATACGGCGTATCGACGCGGAAGTGAAAGGCGATCCGCCTGGCGCCCCTGCCCGAGCCGATCACGGCCCGCACGAGGACCCGCTCGCCGGGATCGAACGGCCGGTCGGGCACGAAGCTGCCGCCGTCGCCCTGGAAGTAACCGCGCACATGACCGGAGTGCTCGCCGGACTCCGAGCCGACGACCGACACTTCCCGGATGCGCGCGACGTTCGTGCCGAGCAGGCTGATCTGGGTGTTCGGGTCGGCGGTGGCCGTTTCCGGCCCGGGCGAGACGTCGATGTGGGTGCCGGGCAGGCGCCCGCTGCGTTCAAGCGTCGCCGGCAGGCAGGCGGGCGAGATCCCGCTCGGTGTGCGCCTGACGCTCGATCCGAACACGCCGAGGCTGGGAGAGCCGAGCACGATCGCGGCCACGGCCACGGCCCAGGCGAGCAGCGCAAGCGGCAGGACGATGTATCGGTTTCGCATGTTCTTGAGGGCCCAGGGCGCAATGCGCCAGCGGCCCGGGTGGGCGGCCCGGACGTCAGGCGATCCCCGTCTTCACCTGCGACCCCCCCGGGAGTCAGACGGAGGCCGTGCAGGCAGACAATACCGGGGGAAACCGCCCGGCCCCCGTCGCGCCGCCCCCGCGATGACCATCCTTATCGAGCTCTTACTAACAACCGGGGCCGACCGCCGATCGCCTAGGCTCTGAGTCGATGGTGCATAGCAGGCGACTGGTTCCATTCCTCGCAACCGCCGGCGCGGCCCTCGCGCTCGCGCCGGCGAGCTCGCCGGCGAGCAGCTCGGACGTGGCGAGCACGAAGGCGTACATCCTGGCCAACTACGCGCTCGTGCGCACCGCTCGCTCGCACCTCGCGACCTCCGAAGCGGCGCCGCTGGGCATCCTGGCCCAGGTCCGCCGGGAATGCCCGCAGGCGGCCGCGGACTCGCCGCAGGACAGCGAATCCACTCAGCTGAGCGACGAGGTGATCGGCGCCATGGTCATCGCCGCCGCCCGCCCGTACCTGCCTGCGATACGCGGTTTCATTCACACGGCGACGCGCCTGCATTGGAGCAACAGCCGCCTCACGAGAGCCGTGCAGGCGTACGCCGGCAAGTTGAAGACGCTCTCGACCCTGGCCCCACCCGAACTGTGCGCGGACGTGCGGGCGTGGGCCGCCGGCGGCTTTCACACGCTGCCCGCGAGCACCGTCCGGTTCGACCAGCGGTTCATGCCCGCGTGGGTCGCGCTCGGAGAACTGCCCGGGCAGCTCGCCGCATACGAGTCTCCCGAACAGAGGAGCCTGGTGAGGCGCAGCAGCGAGCTCGAAGTCGAGCTGACCGACGGCGAAGCCAGGGCGGTCGAATCCTGGGGGCAGATCATGAACGAGCTCATGCTGAACCCCTAGACCCTCACGCGACCGCCTTGAGGTGTCTGTAAGGGACGCCTGTCAGCTCGCGCACGAGCGCGTCCAGGACGCCCTCCTCGTCCTCCTCCAGCCCGTCGGTGACCGCGCCGATCACAGCGCGCTTTCGCTCGAGCAGAGTCGCGATCGTCTCGTCGACCGTCCCGGCCGCGAGCAGGTAGTAGGCGTTGACTGCGTCCTGCTGGCCGATGCGGTGACAGCGATCCTCCGCCTGGTCGTGCTTGGCGGGCGTCCAGTCGAGCTCGAGGAAGACCACGTTCGAGGAGCGTGTCAGCGTGAGCCCATGTCCGGCGGCCTCGATCGAGCACACGATCAGCTGGTTCTCGGGACCGTCCGGCGCTTGGAAGCCCTGCAGCGCAGCATCCCGGGCCGCGTGGCTGTCCTCGCCGAGGATGTGAAGGGCGCGGGGAAAGTGACCGAGCACGGCTCGCTGGATCTCGCGATGGTGGGCGAAGACGACAAGCCGCTCCCCGGAGGAGCAGAAGTCGTGGATCCAGGCGAGCGCGGCGTGGAGCTTGCCGCGCGCCGCGAGCACCTTGAGCGCGTTCAGCCGCACCAGGCGCTCCGCCCGCAGCGCGGCGGCGACCTTCGCGTCGAGCTCACGCAGATCGAGTGGCTGACTGCGCAGCCACGCCACGAGGTCACGCTCCGCGAGCCTGTACTCGGACTCGTTGTCCAGCTCGACTGGAACCACCGCGCGCGTCTTGGCGGGCAGCTGTGGCAGCACGTCGGCCTTGAGACGGCGCACGAAGCACCGCGCGCGCAGATGCCAGTGCAGGCGCAGGTGCGCGTCGGCGCCGCGGAAGCGCTCGCCGAACTTCACGCCCGACCCGAAGTCCTCGAGCCGTCCGAGGATGCGCAGCTGCGAGATGAGCTCGGTCGGGCGGTTGACGACGGGCGTACCGGTGAGAGCGAGGACGATGCCCTCGCGCGGGATCTCCGCGGACAGTCGCTGAACGGCCTGTGTGCGCTTGGCGGCGGCGTTCTTGCAGTAATGCGACTCGTCGAGCACCAGCGCGGCCGGAGCCAGCGCCCGCAGCTCGGCCAGTCGCGCGGCGAGGATGTCGTAGTTGACGACCGTGATGTCCGCCACGGGAATCGGGGCGCCTGCACCGTTGCCGGCCAGCGCCTGCGCGCTACGGCCGGGGAGCCAGCGCTCGAGCTCGCGCAGCCAGTTGAGCTTGAGGCTCGCGGGACAGACGACGACCGCGGGATAGGCGCCAGCGGCCTCGAGCGTCGCCAGCGCCTCGATCGTCTTGCCGAGGCCCTGCTCGTCGGCGAGGAACGCGCGCCGCTGCTCCAGCAGATAGCTCACCCCCGCACGCTGAAACGGCTTGAGCTCGCCCGTCAGACCAGCGACGTCGAGGGGCGCGTCGGTTGCGCTGGAGAGCGCCACGAGGCCGGCCGCGCGAGCGTGCTGCTCGCGGATCTCCTGCAGCAGCGCGAGCGCGTCGGGGTCCACCCAGACCCCGCCGTCGGCCAGGAAGCGGTCGAGCTCGGGTACGCAGAACGGATCGGCGCGGATCGCGGGAAGGCGCGCGTGCTCGCGCGTGGCCCCGCGCCGTAGGCGCGGGCGCATAGCGCCGGCCAGGGCGGCGAACCGCTCGACGCGTGCTGCGTCGTGGCCCGGTCCCAGCACGAACGTCGGCTCCTTGTGCGCAATCGAGCGCTCGAGCACCGCCGCCGGCGCGGGGTGGCCACGCTTCACCGCCGCGACGCAACGCTTGGCCGCATGGCTCATCCAGCCCTCGATCTGCGCCTCGATCAGCAGCCAGGACTCCAACGTCAGCGGCACCGTCGCTCCCGCGGTCACGCGGGCGGCGCGGTCCCTGATCTGGCGTGGAAGGCGTGTCGCGTCGCCGATGAGCAGGAAGACGGGAGCGTCGCTGGGGCCCTCGACCTCGATGTTGCCGCGCCACGTGGTCGCCCTCCGCAGCCAGGCCGAGACCCGCGGGTCCACGTCGGCGTCCTCGAGCTGATCGAGCAGCGCCAGGATCTGCTCCGCGTCGTGCTCCACCGCAGCAAGCCCAACCGACTCCGCGGGCCCCTCGAGAGCGCGCAACCCGGCCTGGGCGGCGAGCACGCGTGCGAGAGGTGCGTGCGTGCCGCAGACCAGGACCCAGTGCTCGCCACGCCGGTCGCGGCGGAACTCCACGTCGTGGCTCGAGCCCGAGTCGGGCCTCATACGCCCTGCCGGTTCGCCCTGCTCGGCGCCGTCTCGCGCACCGCGGGCCGACAGCGCGCGGCGGGCCACGTTGCTCAGCCGCAGCCCGTCGGACTCGCCGAGGGCAGCGAGCAGCCCGGCGGCGCGATCGTCGAGCGGCACGAGCGCGCGACCGATCGCGGGCAGCTCGCGCGCGTCGGGGTGCTCGAGCAGCGCCGCCACCGACTCCGGCGCGGCGTCGGTGGCGAAGCTCAGCCACCAGTCCTCGTCGGGGCGCGCGAGGTCGACCAGGCACTCCCCACGTCGGCGTCTGGCGCGCAGGCGGCCGATGACGCGCAGGAGCTCGGGGCTGAGCTGGGGCTCGCCGGTCAGGCCGGCGAACAGCCGCGCGAGCGCCTCGGCCTGGTCGGGGCCGAGCGGGATGCACCAGGCGCGCTCCGCAGGGTCCCAGCGGCGGCCCGGGATCGCGCGCAGGAGCTGGCGCAGGCGCTCGTCATAGGGAAAGCGCAGCACGGCCTCGTCGTGGGCGAGCGCGGCGGAGAAGGGGGCGTGTGACACGAACTCGCCACGATAGGCAGTCCGGGGGATGGCTACGGACTGCGGCAGGCCGGCGGACGTGCGGCGGGAGCGGGCGGAGCCGCCGGCGGGCGCGCCAGATCAGGCGTCGCGGTCGATCTGCTCCAGCGACGCCTTGATCGAGCGCGCGAGCGCCGCGCGCACGATCACCGCGACGCCGGGGATCGGGGAGGCGAGCCGGATGTCATAGACGAAGCTCGTGCCGCCGCCGGACGGCGCGAAGGTCATCACGCCGACGTGGCCGCGCAGCGGGCTGCCCTTGGTGATCCGGTAGACGATCCGCTCGGGAACGACGAACTCTGTGACCGTCTCCTCGAACGCCGGCAACGGGCCGATCCGCAGCTGGCGCACCGAGCCGACGCCGTTTCGCTCGCCGCCGTCGCCGTCGCGCAGCCGCGTGATGTTCGCTCCGAACACCTCGGCGAGGTTCTCGTGCTCGGCCAGGTAGGCGAAGATGCGCTCCGGCGGCTGCTCGAAGCGGTGCTCGACGTGGACGTGGTGCGCTCGCATTGCAGGCATCCTATCCTGCGTCGCGCGGCGGGCAAACCCGCGCGTGCCCGCCGCTCAGCGGCCGCGCGAGCGCGCGTCCGAGACCTTCTCGAGGCGCTCCAGAGCGGTCGGCGTGCCCATCGCCAGGATGACGTCGCCGGAGAGCAGCTGCGTCTCGGCCGGGGGCTGGGGCTCGAAGCGCGCTCCGCGACGCAGGCCGACGATCATCGAGCCGCCGCGGATGTCGCCGATCGTCTGGCCGACCGCTTCGCAGCCCTCGTCCACCAGGATCTCCTCCATGCGGTATTCGGCGTCGACGTCGACCACGCCGCTCAGCTGCGGATGCAGGGCCAGTCGGGCCATTTCGGTGCCGCTGGACTTGTACGGCGAGATCACGCGGTCCGCGCCGGCGCGCTTGAGCTTCTTCTCGGTGTCCGATATCGCCGCCCTGGCGACGATCGCGATGTCCGACCGCAGCTCGCGCGCGGTCAGCGTGATGAACACGTTGTCCGCATCTGAGTCCGCACAGGCGATGATCGACCGCGCTCGGGCTATGCCGGCCCGGACGAGCACGACGTCATCGGCGGCGTCGCCCTCGATGAAGCTGATGCCGAGACCCTCGGCGCGGTGGCGGTTGGCGCTGTCAGCGTCCACCACCACGTACTCGGCCCGGGCCGCGTTCAGATCCCTGGCCACCTGACGGCCCACGCGGCCAAAGCCGCAGATGATGTGGTGGTCGCTGAGCGAGTCGATCATCTTCTGCATGCGCCGGGCGGTCAACAGGTCACCGAGGTGCCCCGCCACGAAGAACTCCGTGACGGTGGCCAGCGCGTAGAAGAGGGTACCGACGCCCAGGATCGTCAGCATGACCAGGACGATCTGCCCCGCCGTGGTGTGCGGCTGGGGAAAGCCGCCGACCGTGGCGGCCGTGTCGAGCGCCCAGCGAAAGCCGTACCACAGCCCGACCTTCTCGCTGAGCGCAAGGCCCGCCGCGCCGAGGAACAGGAGGCCCGCCGCGATCAGCCCGAGCACCGTGATGCGCCGCGCGAACACCGTCAGCTGCAGGTGGGTTGCCGGTCCCGAGCGGTCGGGGACGCGATGCAGGAGCCGATCCAGGTCAGACACGAGTCAGGATGATGTCCGATCGGGGGTCCGCCGGGCGGTCCGCCACTGACACAATGCTCCCGTGATGCGTCAGACCGCGGTCATCGTCGCACTCCTCACCACGGCTGGCCTGTTCGCGTCCTGCGGCCGCGCGCATCATGGGGGCGCGAGATCGCCGACCGGCAGGACCGCGCCGAGCGGCGTGGCGGACGGGCGAATGACGAGGTCGCAGGCGATCGCGTTCGCTCGGGCGGTGAACCTGCGCGCGACCGACGTCCCCGGGCTTCGGGCCTCCTCGTCCGAACACGAACATGAAACTGCGGCCGAAAAGCGCCTTGAACGAGAGCTGGAGCGCTGCATGGGAGTATCGGGCTCCGAACGCGCGGTGGCCGAAATCGATTCGCCGCGCTTCGAACATAACGCCTCGACCGAGCTCAGCGTGAGCTCCAGCGTCTCCGTCGCGAGGTCACCTTCGGCGGCCGCCGGGGACCTCGTCAAGTTCCGCAGCGTCCACACGCGTGCGTGCCTCATCCGCTGGCTGAAAGCCCTCGGCCAAGGCACGGCGTTCCGAGGGGGAACGGTCAGCCCGACCTCTATCTCGCAGGGCACGCCCCCCGCGCCCGGGACGCAGGGGGGCTTTGGATGGCGCTTCACTGCGACGATCGCCGTGCGCTCGATACGAATTCCGTTCTACCTCGACATCCTCGGCTTCATCTACGGTCCCACAGAGGTGGCGCTGTTCAGCTCGGGCGTACCTGTGCCGTTCCCGGCAGCCGCCCAGCAGCGCCTGTTCCTACTGCTCCTCGCGCGGGCCAAGGCCCGCGGCGTCTAGAGCGTCCTTGAGCACCGAGATCCTCGACCTCCGCTACGACGGGCGGGCGGGCCTGCTCGGGGCGTGGATGTGCGGCGACGTCCTGATCGACTGCGGCCCCAGCGCCTGCCTGCCGGAGCTCCTGCGGGCACTCGGCGACCGCAGGCCACGACAGCTGCTGCTCACGCACATCCACTTCGATCACGCGGGCGCGACCGGAGCCCTGGTCGAGCGCTGGCCGGATCTCGAGGTGTTCGTGCACCCTCGCGGCGCGCAGCACCTGATGGACCCCTCTCGCCTCGTGCTGAGCGCCCGCCGGGTCTTCGGGGACAGCTTCGAGCGGCTCGTCGGCGACGTCGTCGCGGTGCCCGAGACCAACCTGCAGACGATCGAAGACGGTCAGGAGATTGGGCGCTTTCGCGCCGCGTGGACGCCAGGCCACGCCTCACATCACGTGGCGTTCCTGGAGAAGGGCACCGGCTTGGCGTTCACCGGCGATGTCGCCGGCGTGCGGCTTTCCTCCGGTCTCGTATTTCCTCCAACGCCGCCGCCGGACATCGATCTGCGGGCTTGGCGCACGTCGCTGGACCTGCTGACCGCCTGGCGGCCCGAGCGACTGGCGCTGCCGCACTTCGGCCTCGTCGAGGACCCCGAAAACCACCTCGCGCAGATGCGCGAGGCGCTCGATCGCCACGAGCGGTGGGCACGCGAGGGCGAGGATGTGTTCGTGGACCGGCTGATGGAGCACATGCGGGCGCGAATGCCCGAGAGCGAGGCGGAGGACTATGCGTTCATAGCGCTGGCCAGGGCCGGCGCGATGGGCCTGCGCCGCTGGATCGAGCGCGACGAGACACCTGGCGGGGTCTGAGGCTCCGCGGGGTGCATTGCCGCGTCGAGCGTGGGGCCGGGTACGCTGTACAGATGGAGTCGACAAGCGCCGGGGAGCTCGTCAAGGTCGCCGGTGGCGGCCCAGAGCTCGACGGGATCGTGTTCGACACTCCGAGCAGATCCAAGGTGCTGGTGGCCGTGGTGGACCCCGGCCGGGGTCCCGTGTTCCGAACGGTTCACCCCAAGACGCTCACCGAGCGGACGGAGGAGGGTCCCGACGATCGAGCGCTGCAGCTCCTCATCCGTCGCACGCCGTCACCGGTCCGCAGCGCAGCCGGTGGCGGCACGGCCGCCGGGCGGGGAACCCCGGGTCACGCGCGTGGGGCGATGCACCGCACCACCGGGAAGTAGCGCGGTCCGCCACGCCGAGCAGTGTGCGGCCGGTCGAGGTGGCGTAGTGTTGCGCCGTGAAATTCAGGATCACCATTCATTCGGGCTTCGCAGCGCCTGCCGATGCTCTGGACCTGCTGTGGCAGCGGCTCGACGTCCAGCACGAAGACGCACGCTTTGCCAGGGTCGGCGCCGAGATCCGCGTCACCTGGGGAGACTCGCCCGTGTCGATGGAGCGCGATGAACGCGACGAGATTGGGCGTCGCGCCGTCCTGGACATCGTGTTCGAAGTCTGTGACCGCGCACCGGAGCTCGAGTCGGATTGGTTCGCCGTGAGCCCGCTTCCCTGAGCACCTGGCCGCGGAGCGCTTTACGGCGCGGAGCCGGATGCAGGGACCGAAACTGGACCGAGCAGGTCCTACAGGAAGCTGACCGGACCGGTAGTGACGATCGGGCAGGCGTTTGCGCTCGAGGCGTGGCTCGCGCAGGCTCCCGATGGGGTCGACAGGTCGACGTTCGGCGAGAACAGGTCGAGCGCGAGCCGGCTGTCGCTCGGGTCGAATGCGGCGGCCTGGATGCCGAACGAGCTGAATCGTCCGCTCGGTGTCCACGGCGCCGTCATGGTCGTACCGCCGGCGAGGGTAACCTGCTCGAGTTCGGAGGCCACCGGCGGGTAGAAGCCGCTGTTGGCGTACAGGAACGCGTAGACGTCGCCGCTCGTCAGCGTCACGCCGTCAAAGAACCGCGAGGCGTTGTCGACCTGCACCCCGTCTGAGATCTGCTGAGTGATGAGCGTCGGGGCGACACCCGGAGCGTCGAGCCAGACCTGCGAAGGGCTCATACGCGGGTCCGCGACCAGCGGATCCTCGATGAACGCGACGTCGCCGCCGGCGACCGAGATGTCGGCGATCGTCGCCCCGTTCGGAGTCGGCACCGTGAGCGCCCGCGCGGTGTGGCCGGTGAGGGTGCTCGCCTCGAGCCGCGCCGGCTGCTGTTGGCGAGCAGTGTTCGGTTGGACGGCGAAGACGACCTTCCCGGCGGTCGCGGTCCCGACGGTGGTGTCGAGCGGCGCGGCGGCGATCCGGCGCGGACCCCCACCGGAAAGCGGCGCCCACCACAGCAGGCAGCCGTCGGTGCCCGCGCTGCCGGCGGTCGCGCTCGCGAACGGCGAGTGCGGGCAGCGCGAATACACGACGACCGCGTGGCCGTGCGCGTCGGTGCCGAGCTTCACACCGTCGATCCAGCCGACCGCGGATGTGCGGGTGAGCGCGTGGGTCGCGCGGGCGCGGTGGATCAGGACCTCGAAGCGGTGGCCTCCTCCAGACGGGGCGGCCCAGGCGATGACGCCGCCCGCCGCGGCAAGCGGGCTGGTGAACGTCGGTGTCGCCAGCAAGCTCGCGCTCCCGAGCGGTCCGGCCCATGCAGCGGCGGGCGCGAGCGTCACCCCGATCGCGGCGAGCATCCCGATGGCCCAACGGCGAGCCCCCATGCGCAATGTCTACAGGGCCGCTGCGCTCAGCGCACTCGCCTGCGCGGGCCGGTTGTCGTAGATCTCGCCGCGCTGGGCCCGTTCCACCAGAGACGCGGGCGGCTCGAAACGCTCGCCGTATTGCGCCGCCAGCTCACGCGCCCGCTCGACGAACCCGGGCAGGCCGCCGGCATAGCCGTTGATGTACTGCAGCACGCCTCCTGTCCACCCCGGGAAGCCGATCCCGAAGATCGACCCGATGTTCGCGTCGGCGACGGACTCGATCACGCCCTCGTCGAGGCACTTGACCGTCTCGATCGCCTCGGCGAAGAGCATGCGCTCCTCGAGGTCCTTCAGCGAGATCGACGACGGGTCCTCGATCGGCGGGAACGCTTCGCCGATGCCCGACCACAACGCACCGCGGCTGCCGTCGGCTTCGTACTCATAGAACCCCTTGCCGGCTAGGCGGCCGCCGCGGTCGAACTCGTCGAGCATTCGATCGATGACCGCAGTCGAAGGGTGGCGCTCCCACACGACGCCCTCCGCTTCCGCTGCGGCCTGGTACTGAGCGCGGATCTTGCGCATCAGGTTCAGGTTCAGCTCGTCCGAGAGTTGAAGCACCGGCGCGGGGTAGCCGGCCTGCGAGGAGGCCTGCTCGATCGACGGGGCCGGCACGCCCTCCAGCAGCATCGCGATGCCCTCACCGATGAAGGTTCCGATGACGCGCGAGGTGAAGAACCCGCGCGAGTCGTTGACGACTATCGGCGTCTTCCTGATCGCCTTGGCGAAGTCGAGCGCGCGATGGAGCGTCTCGTCGCTGGTCTGCTCGCCCCTGATGATCTCCAGCAGCGGCATCTTGTCCACCGGGCTGAAGAAGTGCAGCCCGATGAAGTCGGCCGGGCGCGATACGCCCTCGGCCAGCTGGGTGATCGGCAGCGTGGAGGTGTTGGAGCCGAGCAGCGCGTCCTCGGCCAAGTGCGGCTCGATCTCGGCGAACACCCGGGCCTTGACCTCGGGATCCTCGAAGACCGCCTCGATGATCAGCTCGGCGCCCGCGGCGTCGGCCGGATCGGCGGTCGCTGTGATGCGCTCGAGCAGCTGCGCGCCCTGCTCCTCGGTTGAGCGCCCGCGCGAGACGGCCTTCTCGATGAGGTTCTCCGAGTAGCCCTTGCCGCGTTCGGCCGCCTCGATCGAGACGTCCTTGAGGATGACCTCTATGCCCGCCTTGGCGCAGACGTAGGCGATCGCGGCGCCCATCATGCCGGCGCCGAGGACGACGGCCTTCTTCGGCGCGAAGCGCTCGACCCCCTCCGGCCGGCCGCGGTCCCCGTTGACCTGCTGCAGGTCGAAGAAGAACGCCTGGATCATGTTCTTCGCCACCTGGCCGGTGGCGAGATCGGTGAAGTAGCGCCCCTCGATCTCGATCGCGGTGTCGAAGTCGACCTGTGCGCCCTCGACAGCGGCGGCCATGATGTGGTGCGGGGCGGGGTAGTTGGCGCCCTTGAGCTGCTTGCGCAGGTTGGCCGGGAAGGCCGGCAGGTTCTGGGCGAGCTTGGGGTTCGACGGCGTGCCGCCTGGGATCTTGTAGCCCTTGACGTCCCACGGCTGAGCGACCTCCTCGCCGCTTGCCGCCCTGGCCTCGATCCACGCCTTGGCCGCCGGGACGAGCTCCTCGCGTGAGTTGACGAGCTCGTCGACGAGCCCCATCTCCTTGGCCTTGGCAGCTCGGATCTCCTGACCCTGGAGCAGCATCTGCATCAGCGCTTCGACGATGCCGAACATGCGCACCGTGCGTACGACCCCGCCCGCGCCCGGCAGCAGGCCGAGCTTGACCTCGGGGAAGCCGAGCTTGACCTTCGGGTCGTCGAGCATGACGCGGTGATGGGTGGCGAGCGCGATCTCGAGGCCCCCGCCGAGGGCGGCGCCGTTGATCGCGGCCACGACCGGCCGTCCCAGCGTCTCCAGCCGGCGCAGCTGCCCCTTGACCTCACGGATGCCGGCGGCGAACTCCCCCGCCTGCTCGCGCGTGACGGTCTTCAGGTCGTTGAGGTCGCCGCCGGCGAAGAACGTCTTCTTGGCGGAGGTGATGACGACGCCCTTGATCTGCTCCTTCTCGGCTTCCAGGCGCTCCACGGTCGCGCCCATCGAGGCGATGTAGGCGGCGTTCATCGTGTTGGCCGACTGGCTCGGGTCGTCCAGCGTGAGGATCACGATGCCGTCGTCGCCGCGCTCGTAGGTGATGGTGGTGGACTCGGCCATGTCTAGATCGCCTCGATCACGGTCGCGATGCCCATGCCGCCGCCGACGCAGAGCGTCGCCAGCCCGTATCTGCCGCCGGTGCGGTGCAGCTCGTCGACGAGGGTGCCGATGATCATGCCGCCGGTCGCGCCGAGCGGGTGGCCCATGGCGATCGCCCCGCCGTTGACGTTCACCTTTTCGATGTCGAGCCCCATGTCCCGTACGAAGCGCAGGACCACTGCTGCGAAGGCCTCGTTGATCTCGACGAGGTCGAGATCAACGACCTCGATGCCGGCCTTCGCCAGCGCCTTCTTGGACGCGGGCGCCGGTCCGGTCAGCATGATCGTCGGGTCCGCGCCCGAGACCGCCGTGGCGAGGATGCGCGCGCGGGGAGTCATGCCGAGATCGACGCCCGTCTGCGCGTTGCCGATCGCGACCAGCGAGGCGCCGTCGACGATGCCCGAGGAGTTCCCGGGCGTGTGGACGTGATCGATCTTCTCGACCCAATGGTACTTCTGCAGGGCCACCGCATCGAAGCCGCCCATCTCGCCCATCACCTGGAAGGAGGGCTTGAGCTTGCCCAGCGTCTCGACGGTCGTTCCGGGTCGGATGAACTCGTCGTTGTCGAGCACCACGTTTTCGTTCAGGTCCTTGACCGGCACGACACCGTCGGCGAACCGGCCCTCCTGCCGAGCCTGCGCCGCTCGCTCCTGCGAGCGCGCGGCGTACGCGTCGACGTCCTCGCGGCTGAACTCCTCGATCGTGGCGATGAGATCGGCGCCGATGCCCTGCGGGATGAACGACGTGTCGTAGTTGGTCTCTGGATCCATCGCCCAGGCGCCGCCGTCGGAGCCCATCGGCACACGCGACATCGACTCGACGCCGCCGGCGAAGACGAGGTCCTCCCAACCGGAGGCGACCTTCTGCGCGGCGATGTTCACGGCCTCCAGGCCGGAAGCGCAGAAGCGGTTGAGCTGCACGCCGGCGACCGTGTCGGGCAGCCCGGCCTTGATCGCGGCGGTCTTGGCGATGTCGGCGCCCTGATCGCCGACCGGCGTGACGCACCCGAGCACGACGTCATCCACGCGATTGGGATCGAGCCGCTCGTTGCGGATGAGCATCTCGTGCATCAGCCCGACCACCAGATCGACCGGCTTCGTCCCGTGCAGCGATCCGTTGCTCTTTCCCTTGCCGCGCGGCGTGCGGATTGCGTCGAACACCAACGCATCGGTACCTGCCATGGTCGAACTCCTCTGGTCGAATGGGCCGCCGCACGGTAGCACCGTCACGCAGGCGCCTCTTCCCCCACCTGCGCCAGCCGCGACTACACGAGACTACGTCTAGGGCCCGCCGAACGAGAAGGGCGCCAGGTAGGCCCCATCCTGCTGGACGAGCAACTGGCTTTGGGCGTAGGACCGCTAGCGCGTGCCTATGGCCCCATCACCCCGTGAGGATGCAGGGGAATGCTGTGCGGGGGAATGCTGTGCGCGGGAACGCTGTTTTTGAGCAGCTTCGCGCCGCCCGATACGCAGAGGCTGTACGGAGTGCCGGGGTGATGAGCGACGTGCTTCTTGCTCTCGTCCTTGCACGCCGTGCGCGGGCTCTTGGTGGAGCCGGTCGCGAGCTTGGCCATATCGGTCACGCACTTGGAGAACGGCGTGCCGGGCTTGCCGGCCACATGCGTCTTGCTCTCCCCCTTGCAGTACCTGCCGTACGCCTTGGCCTTTGCGGGCAGGCTCGCGTGCGGGCCGGGTGTGGCGGGTTTGGCGGCGAGCGCCATTGCCGGGACGGCGCCGAGCGCCATCGTGGCGGTGAGCATCGCAAGCTTATGGAATTTCATGGTGCCTCCTTGCTGGCAACCGGCCGGCCTGGACATCGATGCCAGGCCCTGGGTTGCGAACGATGATCCGGCGTGGTGCGCCGAGAATGTTCGCATTGTAGACGTCGTGCGACTCGATCACGCGATAGGCGCCGCCTTCTCGCGGTCCGCTTCTTCGTGCCCGAGACATCCATGAAACCCCCGGGAGACACCGAAGTTGCGCG
>JADGPK010000079.1 GCA_017882445.1 Solirubrobacteraceae bacterium | reverse complement strand
CACCCCGACACACCGCAACCCGCCGCCAGCACCACCACCAGCGAGCGATCTCACCCAAAAACGAGCGACAACTCACCTTCCTGACGAATCGAGGCTAGGCATAACCAACAGCACGACGATCACGGCCACGCAGATCATTTTGCAACCGACAAACAGCGGGTCCGAGACGTCGTCGAAGGTGATTCCCTTCAAGCCTGGTACACGGTCCACGTCGAAGCACGTCGGACAGATCCCGGAGAACTACAAGCAGGGATCCGGCACCCTCGTCAGTGGAACCACGGCGAATCAGGCCACAAAAGCCGCGTTGGCGGCCTACCGGGGGGCATCGTCGACCGTGTTGTGAAGCTGAGCAACGGCGAGTACGAGGTCCACAACATCGGCGTCAACTGGCCGCACCACATCTTCGTCAACCAGCACTTCAAGGTCGTCGGCGCCGATTAGTGCGCGAAGGCGAGACGCTCGCTTACGCCCGCGGAGGAGGCGTCCGGTTCAAGCCCAGCGCGACGATCGGAACGGACGAGTTCCGGTCGTGCCGCCCGAGAGGCTCCTTACGCTCGCTTCCGTCAGGCGAAGCGGTAGCGCGGCTTCGCAGGCGCGAGACGCCTGGACGTCGTCCCAAGCGAGAAGGCACAGACGAGGACCGACAAGGCGAACGAGGAAGCTGCGGCGAAGCATAGGGACGAGCTGGCACAGTTTCAGAGCAACCTGCTTACGAAGAACACCGACCTCACCGAACAAATCCACACGTTGAGCCAGACGATGAGCATCCTCACGCAGGAGGTCCACGAGGCTACCTGCAAGGGGGACACATCTCCGGGTTAGCGCTGACCATCGCGGGGTGACGCTGCGAGCCGTTGCTTGCGCGTAGCCGGTCTGTCGGAGGGGCTCGGTTCACCGGCGCGAGATCGTTGAACCTGAGGTAGATGCGTTTCCTCCCGTGCTCGTCGCACTGCGCGAACGCGACCACAGCGAATGTCGTCGTCCGATGGCACCCTCAGGATTGGGCGATGGAGCCGATCGGCGAGGCGCAGCGTGAGCAGGCTCGCGTCCACATCCGTGAGCACGCGCTCGGCGAGGCGGCGCGCATAGAGCGGCTGTCGCGCATACGAGAGTTCGTCCTCGGCGCGCAGGACGGGCTGCTCGTTCCGCTCGGCGTTGTGACGGGCATGGCCGCTGCGAACCCCGGAAAGGCGGCAATCCTCGTCGCCGGGCTGGCTGAGGCGGTCGCTGGGTCTATCGCGATGGGCGGCGGGTCCTATCTGGCCAGCGAGGCCGAGGAGGGCCTCTACGTCGCCGAGATCCAGGATGAGGGCCGGGAGATCGAGGCGGAGCCCGAGCGCGAGATTGCCGAGCTCGCACTCATACTCGAGGAGGAGGGACTCGAGCGGGCCGCGGCCGAGCAGGTCGCCCAGGGTCTCGCCGCGAACCCGAACGTATTCCTGCGCACGAAGGTCCAGAAGGAGCTCGGCCTATCCCCCGATGCGGGCGGCGACGCCGGCGGCGACGCGCTCGTTGTCGGGGCCACCTACCTCGGGGCAGCGATCATCCCGCTATGGCCCTACTTCCTCTTCGCCGTCCACGTCGCGCTCCCGATCAGCATCGCCTGCACGCTCGTCGCGCTGTTCGTGTTGGGCGTCATCAAGGGCTCGGTCGCCCGCCAGCGACTGCTGTTCGCAGGTCTGCAGGTGCTGCTGATCGGCGGCGTGAGCGCCGGGGTCGGCTGGGTCATCGGCCACGTAGTCACCAAGATCGTCGGGTAGCCCGCTACGACCGTCAGAGCGGATCGCTGGCGCCGGATCGCTTCGTCCTGGTTGATAAACGCCATGTGCGCATCCCCGGTCATGGCGTTGTGGAAACCTCCGTCCTTATCGCCGAGCCCGGTGGAGAGCGCCGTGAGGGTCCGGTCTCGGGCTATGGTCGCGAACGAGAGTGGGCAGCGAACCGCTGCTGCCGCGTCCAGCGATTCGTTCGCGGGAACAGCTTTCGCACGCTTGCTTCCCGCTCGAACGGGCGCTCAGTCTCGCTTCCGCGAGCAAGCGGGCGCACGGATCACGCTAGCGCTCACTGTCGCAGCGGACGAGCTACGACAGTCCTCCTCGGCTCCTGGCTCGCTCTCGCATCCGACGCGAAGCAGGCACAGGACGACTCGATGGAACGGGCCCTTGAGCTAGGGCGCCAACCGCTCGATCAGCCAGCGGTCGCCGTCGCGGCGGTAACGCAGCCGGTCGTGCAGGCGATCGTGGCGCTGCTGCCAGAACTCGAGTGTCTCGGCGGCGAGACGAAACCCGCCCCAGCTGCTCGGCATCGGTAACTCACGATCCGCGTACCGACGCTCCAGGTCGCTGACGCGGCGCTCGAGTTCCTCGCGGCTGTCGATCGTCTGACTCTGCGGTGAGGCCAGCGCGCTGAGCTGGCTGCTGCGTGGGCGGGAGCGAATGTACGCCGCCGACTCCTCGGCGCTCGTGTGCTCGATCGGCCCCTCGATCCTTACCTGCCTGCCCGGGGGATCCCAGTGAAAGAGCAGCGCAGCGCGCGGGTTGGCCGCAATCTCGCGCCCCTTGCGGCTGGCGTAGTGCGAGAAGAAGACGAAGCCGCGCTCGTCGAAGGACTTGACGAGCACCATGCGCACCGACGGGACGCCGTCGGCAGACGCCGTGGCGAGGGCGGCGGCCTGCGGTTCCCGAACGCCCGCTACCCCGGCCTCCATGAACCAGGATGAGAACTGGTGCAGGGGGTCGTCGTCGAGGTCCTCCTCGCGAAGTGGTATCCCGTGATCGGTCACGTGACCTATTTTGCCTGGCCGGGCGGCCCAATCTCCGTGGACCACTGGACTGGACCCGCGTTGGCGGACATACTTGCTTCAGCGGATCGGCCGCGAAAGGACGCTGTAGCTGCCCCGAGCCACCCGCAGGAATCCGAGGCGATGCCCCTTGCAACGTTGGAGGTTAGAAGCGCCTTGACGGAGGCCCAGCGCACTGGCTCACGCAGTAACGCCTCGACCTCTGCCTCGACCGCTCGCGCCTGCATCGGCTTATCGTGATCGGTCAGTACCTGGATGATCACGGCGATGATCTGGCCCTGCCGCGGATGCTGAGCTCCAATGCCTCGGGCCACGCGCCGGGGTGCTGGCTGACGCCGGCGACCGCGATCGGTAACGCGCTCGTCGAGCGGCTGCGGTTCACCGGGCAGACGCTCGAGGTCGAGCGGACCGGCTAGCCGCGCCCGCCACCGGCCACATCGGCTGGTGCCCGCTCGCCCAGACTGGGATTAGCGGCGGCGCCAACGGGGTCGCACCGACCGACGGCCTAGCGCGTGATGGTGACCGGGACGCCGGGTTCGATGCGGGTTGCGAGCCAGGTGATGGCTTGCGTGTCTAGGCGTATGCATCCGTGCGAGGCTGCGGTGCCTAGGACGCCGCCAATGTTGTTCGTGCCGTGAAGTGCAATTTGTCCGTCGCCGCCGTCGAATTCTTGCAGCACGTTCGAGCGGGCGCTGAGCGCCAGCGCGTATGGCGCGCCGGGTTCCTGTTGGTTGAGCTTCACGGTCTCCTCGACGAAGAAACGCCCTAGCGGGGTAGGGGTTGAGGACTTGCCGACCACTGCTTTGAAGGTGCGCACCAGGCGGCCGTCGCGAAGGGCTGTCACCTGTCGCGTGGAAATGCGGATGGTGATCTGCCAATCGGTGACGGCTGGTGTTGTTGAGCGCGCTGAGATCCAGCCTGTGTGGCTATTTGGTCTGCCTGGCAGAAGGACTCTTAGCCAGGCTGCGCCGTGCCCGTCGGTGGCTTGAGCGATCACGGGAAGCACGGTTTGCTCGCCGGTGATTGGTCGCATTTCACTCACCAGCCCCACCCGCTTGGAGCCGCGGTTTGGCTTTGAGAACGCCTCCGTGGCGTGATTTAGGATCGCGAGCTGCTGGGTCGCTTTCACCGCCGGTCGACCGGCGCGTGGCGGTGAGGGTGCTGCGATTGCAGCGCCGGTTGCGCCGAGCAACAGCGCCGTGGTGACTCCGCTGGCAAGGCGCACAGGGTGTTTCATGATTGGTCTGGCCGGGGTTAGCTGATTGAAATTCGCAGGTAGGGGCGGGCAGCCGTAGGTGCCCGCCCCTGTCGCCTGTCAGCCTGTGAATGCTGGCGTCTTGTGGTGCGCGGGTTGGGGCCGCGTGTGCTGGTGCGCGCTACGTTTGACCGTGATGGTCACGGTTGCGGTGTTGGAGGTGCCGTTGCTGCTAGTGGCTCGGTAGGTGAAGCTGTCCCGTCCGGTGAAACCGGACCTGGGCGTGTAGGTGACGGTGCCGGTGCGCTGGTTGATCGGCCCCAAGGTTCCGTGTGAGGGGCGCTTGATGATCGCGTAGGTCAGCGGCGCTCCTGTGGCGTGGGTGCCGTGCAGTACAACGGTCACCCGCTTACCCGCGCTGGTGGTCGCCGAGGTGTTGGTCACCGACGGCGGCCCGGTCACCGACGGCGGCCCGGTCACCGACGGCGTCGAGGTCTGGGCCGCGCATGCTGCCTTGGTGATGGTGTTGGTGTCCAGGGTGACCGCACCATTGCGGGCCAGCGCTCTGCCGTTCAGCGTCGCGCCGGTAGTCAGTGAGATGGAGGTCAGCGCCAGGATGTTTCCGGCAAACGCGCTGCTCGTGCCGATGGTCGCTGAGCTGCCGACTTGCCAGAACACGTTGCAAGCCTGCGCTCCGCCGGTTAGAAGGACATGGCTACCGGAGCCGACGGTCAGCGTCGATCCGGCTTGAAAGACGAACACGGCGTTTGGATCGCCTTGGGCGTCGAGGGTGAGATCGCCGCTGAGACCAAGCGAACTCGCCGACGTGTAGACCCCTGGCGTCAGCGTTCTGCCGGCCAGGTCGGCGGAGATCGCGGCGGTCGAGGGTGCCCCCGCGGCGTCGTTGTAGGCGGTCGCCAGGGCGCCCTCGGCCTGCAAGGCGACACTGTCGGCGGCGTGAACCGTGCCCGCGGTCACCGTCCCCGGCGGAAATCCCGTCACCGCCGTGCCGGGGCTCACACCGAGATCGCCGCTGATAACGCTTGGTCCGGTATTGGTTACGGTGGTGCCCGCCAGTACCGCGAAGCTTTCAGCGGCTCCCAGAGGCACAGAGGCGGCCTGGGCGCTCGAGGCGAGCGGAGCCATCGCTAGCAGCGCCACAAACAGCAGACCCGCGGCACCAGCCCGACCGTGCAATAGTCGGTCGTGCCTTGTCGTGCGCTTGGTCTCCTGCTCGCCAGCCACGGCGCCGACGGCCTGGTTCCCGCGGCCGCTGATCCTGTCGGTCTTCTCGCCCATAACGGTGCCTCCTAGGGTGTACCGGGAAGTGGCCGAGACACGTCGCCCAAGCGACGATGACCCGAGCCAGAGGTGTAGATGATCAAGGTGAATGCCGGCGGACGTTGCGGAGGCCATCGCTGCGATCCACGATGGCCCCAGAGCGAACCATCACCCTCGCCGTCCGTAGTAGCGGCCTCGACCCCCAACCGCGAAGACCACGAGAATGATGACGAGCACCCACAGCAGCGGACTCACGGCCAAGCTTCCCACCAACGCCAAGACGATGAGAATGACGAGCAGCATGACGATCAGGTCCATGTCTGACGAACCTACGCCCGAATCGCGGGCACGGTCATCCGTAGCCGCTACTGAAGAAGTAGCCGGGAAACCCGTGGCAGGCGTGGAAGCGGCTGGTTGATGAGTGCATCCTACGTCTTGGCCTGCAGGGTGAGCGGTCGTCTCGCTCGACGCTGAGTGGGTGCCTGCTCTGGACAACAAGCGGTAACGCCGCGTCAAGGGACATTCCCGCGCACTCGCCCAGGACACGGCCATCTCGCCCGACGATCGCTGTTCGTCCTTAACGACAGTCTCGATCTCGGCGACCGACGCGCCTGTTCACGTGGCGAAGCGAGAGTCCTCGCGAGAGACGAGGGGCCTGCCGCGGACCGTCCGCCGGCGGCGTGGCTTGAGTTGTTAGTGAACGGTGATCCGGCGTAGTCCGCTGACGCCGATGGCGTGATCGGCATCGTGCGACTTGACCACGCGATAGGTGCCGCTTGCTTTGATGCGTAGGGTCTTGCGGTAGCTGACCCGCCGGTGCTCGTGCGAAGCAGCCTGGTCGTGGCAACGGTGACGAACGTGCCGGTGCGGCTGCGGCGCTGGATCAGCCCAATGATGGTTGAATCGTGAGGTGAGCACGGCGGACCTGCACGAGGAGGAGATCGAGTCCCGGTTTGAGGCGACATTTGCCGTCGGGCTCGTGATCGGGCTGCAGGTCACGCTCGCGCTGGTGAGCCTTGGAGGTGGCTGGAAGCTCATTGGGCTTCCGGGGTGGGTCTGGCTGATCCCGACCGTCCCCGAGGCGGCGCTGTTGCTGCCGCTCGCCTGGTCGGTACCTCGGCATCGCCTGGAGCAGCTCGGCCAGCGCCGCACGGTCGCACTCGCACTCGTCGGCGTGATCACCGCAGCCAACATACTCGCGCTCGCCGCGCTCATCGCGTCGCTGCTGAGTGCGCAGGAGAAGAGCGGTGGGGAGCTGCTTCTGAAGGGCGCGACGATCTGGAGTACGAACGTCATCACGTTCGGACTGCTGTTCTGGGAGCTCGACCGCGGCGGGCCGATACGTCGGCGTGAGCCCGATCCGCCGCCCCGCGACTTCCAGTTCCCGCAGGACGAGAATCCGGCACTCGCCGAGCCGAACTGGCACCCGCGACTGGCCGACTACGTGTATATCTCGTTCACCAACGCAATCGCGTTCAGCCCGACGGATGCGATGCCGCTGACCCGTCGCGTGAAGATGATGATGCTGACGGAGTCGGCGATCTCGGCGACCGCCGTGCTGCTAGTGGCCGCGCGGGCGGTGAACATCCTCCACTGACCGGCACGCGGCTGCGGACGGCCTCATGAGGTCGCGGCAGCGCGGCCCGGCAAGGCGCAACGGTGCAGGGTCACTGCCGCACCTCGTCTCATCAAGCAGGGCCAGATGTCTGAGCGGCGCGCCTGGCGGTTAGCGCCTTTCGGCATTCTTGCCGAAAGACCCAAGTGGTTACGGTTGTCGGCACCCTTCGTCTGCAGATCCGGCGCGACGTTTCGCCGTCGATCAACGCTCGGATCCGGTGGCTGTCTTGCCACCCACTCGCCATCCTTGGCGCTACCGGAAAAGCGACCGCATACGGTCTGGTTCTCGTCCTCAAAGTCAAAGCGGTAGTCGGACTGCTGGGCGCTGCCGCTCAAGGCCGCGGCGCGGATTGCCAATACGCGAAGGGTATCTCCGTCGCTCCCGCCTGAGACCGCCAGGAGAAGTAAGCCCCGCCGCTTCGGAGCGGCGGGAGGGGCTATTTGATGTGGAGGTTGATGCCGAGGAGCAGCAGCGGCCAAAGGACGATGGCCAGCAGCGCTGACACGAGGGGCTTGAGAGTGCTGGCGTGCTCGAAGTAGTGGTGTGAGGACGCGACCACCGCACCGACTACCAAATAGACGAGACTGCCGATTCCCGATCTCATCCTCTCACCACCCTACTGTCGAGGAGTTGCCTTGTCCTTCAGGTCCTCAAGCGCGTCCTGCGCTTTGTCGACGGTCGAGTCGAGCTTACCCTTGAGCTTGCCCTTGTCCTCTTGGCGCTCTCCTTTGCTCTTGGTGTCCTCGTCGCCGGTGACGGCGCCGACGGCCTGCTTTGCGCGGCCGCTGATCTTGTCGGTCTTCTCGCCCATTGGGGGCCTCCTAGGGTGTACTGGGTTGTGGCCGAGACGCGTCGCCCAAGCGACGATGACCCGAGCCAGAGGTGTAGATGGTCAACGTGAATGCCGGCGGACGTTGCGGAGACCATCGCTGCGATCCACGATGGCTCCAGAGCGAACCATCACCCTCGCCGTCCGTAGTAGCGGCCTCGACCTCCAACCGCGAAGACCACGAGAATGATGACGAGCACCCACAGCAGCGGACTCACG
>JADGPK010000010.1 GCA_017882445.1 Solirubrobacteraceae bacterium | reverse complement strand
CGAGGGCGGGGATTGCGGGGTGTGCCGGGACCGGGCCCAGAACGACGGAGGCCCCGCGCTTGCGAGGCCTCCGCCTACTCCGGGACAGGGACTCGAACCCCAATCTCCGGGACCAGAACCCGGCGTCGCTGCCAATTGGACTATCCCGGACAGCAGCCAGGACAGAATAGCCAATGTCGCGGGCGTTCCATCCTCGGCGTGAGCGAACATATGTTCGCAATGGCGACGCGAGACCGGGTCCTGGCGATGTACGCCGCGAATACGCCGCAGGCCGAGATCGCGCGGACGCTCGGCCTCGCCAAGAGCACCGTCGCCTACCACGTACGCAGAGTCCGCAACCCCGACCCGCGCTTTCGCCGCCGATACGACTGGCAGGCGGTCCAGGCCTATTACGACGCCGGCCACAGCGTCAACGAGTGTGTCGCGCGCTTCGGCTTCTCCAAGCAGACCTGGCACGCCGCCAAGCAGCGCGGAGACATCGTGACGCGCCCCCACGCGATGCCCATAGAGGCGTTGCTAGCCGCCCCGCGCTGCCGGACTCACGTCAAGAAGCGTCTGCTGAAAGCTGGACTGCTCGACAATCGCTGCCAGCGGTGTGGTGTGTCGGAGTGGCACGGCGCGCCCTTGGCGCTCGAGCTACACCACATCAACGGCGTCCGCCAGGACAATCGCCTGGAGAACCTCACGCTGCTGTGCCCGAACTGCCACAGCCAGACCGACAGCTGGGGCGGGCGCAACAGGGAGCGCCGGCCGCGGGCGACCTGAGCACGGCGCGCGGAGCGCTCAGACCGTGGCGGCGTGCCCGTTGGGCGCGAAGTACGCGGTGATCGCGTCCTCGAGGCCCGGGTCGAGCACGAGCAGCACCTCGTCGCCCGCTTCGATCACGGTGTCGTGCTTGGGCACGAAGCCCGATCCGCCGCGCAGCACCGAGATGATCAGGCTGCCCTCAGGCAGGGCGATGTCGGTGACCTTCTCGCCGACCGTGGGCGCGTCGTCGGTCACCTCCAGCTCGATGATCTCCAGGCGCTCCTCTTCGAGCGCGAGCAGGTGCACCAGGCCGTAGCGGGGAACCTCGTGCTCGATCAGGCGCAGGATCAGGTCGGTCGCCGAGACCGCGGGCTGGATGCCCAGCAGCTTGAAGGTGTCGTGGTTGCGGGGGTTGTTGACGCGCGCGATGATGCGATCGCAGAGGTACTTCTCCTTGGCGACCTGGCAGACGAGGATGTTGTCCTCGTCGTCACCCGTGACCGCGATGACGAGGTCGGCGCGCTGGATTCCGGCGCGCTCGAGCACCCACAGCTCGGTGGCGTCGCCGTACTGGACGGCGTGCTCGAACTCCTCCTCGATCGCCAGGTAACAGGCGCGCGAGGACTCGATCAGGGTGACCTCGTGGCCCTTGCTGATCAGCTCCCTCGAGAGGTTGCGCCCCACCTTGCCGGCGCCGGCGATGATCGCGTACATACCCTCTATGCCGCCTTGGGCTGCAGCGCGCGCTCGAACATCTCGATGGCGTGCTTGGTCGGCGAGATGGTCTTCAGGCCCTGTTCGCCGTACCAGTCGGCGCGCGCCGGGTCCATCACCCGCACGATCACCTGCTCCACGCCGAAGCGCCTCTGGGCGATCTGAGCGATGACGAGATTCGTGTTGTCACCGGCCGTCGAGGCGATGAACACGTCCGCGCGCTCGATCCCGGCCTGGACCAGCGCCTCGGTCTCGAGCGCCGTGCCGACCGTGAACTGACCGTGGGCCTCCTCCCAGCTCTTGCTCTGTCCGGCGTCTAGCCGCTCGTGCGAGAGGGGGTCGGCGTCGAGCACCGACACTTCATGCCCGGCGGCGAGCGCGGCCTTGGCGAGCGCCGAGCCCACGCGGCCGGCACCCACGATCAGGACGAACATGGCGATGAGAAGTTGGGCATAGCGGGCAGGTTAGACCATGGGGGCTCCGACCCGGTGCGCCCGTCGAGCCTGCTCGACCGGCGAATCGCTGGCGGCCGGCGCGGTGACGATCACACGGCAGGTGGCCTTGCGCACGACGTACTTGGTCACCTCTCCAACATAGCCCTCCAGCTGTCCTCCCAAACCCCCGAGGCGCGCGCCGCCGCGGATCAGCGACGGCTCCTCGGCGCCGAGCACGATCGCCTCGACACCGCGCCTGCGCGCCTCGTCGACGATCGCGTAGCCCGCGCGGCGCGTCCGCACGGTGGCGGTGGCCACGTGCACGCCGGTGTACTCCTCCCCCACGGCCTTGGCTCGCGCGAGCACCTGGCGGGCGTGTTTGATGTGTGCGTCGGGCAGGCTCGCGTCCAACGGCAGCGACATCGGAATGACGAACACCCACAGCGCCTCGATCGTCGCAGTGTCGATCGCCGCCTCGTCGGTCGGCTCGCCCGAGACGAGCAGCGCTGCGGTCTGCACGATGTCGTCGTCGAGGTCGGTGCCGAACAGCGGCACGAGCACCGAGCCGTAGTCGCGCTCCCGCGGCTGCTCGGCGCGCAGGATCTCCGGCGAGACGGTCACGCGCCGCAGCAGCGACGTTTCGTCAGCGCGGCGGTAGACCACGTACCCAGCCAGGCCGAGCGCCATCCACCCGAGCCCCACGTAGCGAGCGGGCTCGTGGACGACCAGGACCGCCACCCAGCCCGCCGCCGCGGCAACCGCCCCGAAGACGGCCGGCAGCGGCAGGTCGCCGCCGCGCACCCGCACCGACATCGGCACCCGGTAGGGACGGTCGAGGTGGCCCTCCGAATAGCGCAGGCGGCAGATCGACAGGTGGGCGATCGTGAACGCGAGCATCGCCCCGAAGGCGTAGATGCCGATCAGGAAGTCGAGGTCCTCCGTCGCCGCCAGCCCCGCCGCTATGAGGCCCGCCAGGATGATCAGAACATAGGGAGTCGAGCGCACGGGATGCAGCCGCCCCAGGCCGCTCGGGATCTGGCGATTGGTGGACAGCGAATACGCCAGCCGCGAGAGGCCGAGCATCGCCGAGTTGGCGGCCGCCAGGAGCGTCAGCGTCCCCAGCCCCCCCACCAGGTACTTCAACGCTTCGGCCAGCCAGTGCGGCCGCATGTGCACGACGACGCCCACCATCGGGGAGTTCATGTAGCGGCTGGCCAGTTCCGTGTGGCCCGCGTGCACCGGCAGCGCCGTCACCGCCACCAGCGCGATCCCGGCATACAGCACAACCACCGTGGCGGTGCCGCTGAACACCACGCGCTTCAGCGCGCGGCGGGTGATCCTGATCTCACCGGCGAGCCCCGCGGCCGACTCGAGGCTCGTGAAGGAGATCGCGGCGATGGTCAGGGCGAAGACGAGGTCCGACCATCTCGGCGAGCGCCCCAGGTGGATCGGACTCAGCAGCGTGTGCGGGTTGAAGAACAGCGCCAGCCCGAGCACCACAACGAACCCCTGCAGGGCCAGGTCGGCTATGACGAGCATGCCGATCCGCCGTGCGCGACGTCCGCCGAAGCCACGGATGTTCACCAGCACCACCAGCGCGATGAACGCGAGCGCCAGCGCGAGCGCCTCGTCGTGCTGGCCCAGTGGGCTCCAGAACTCACGCAGGTACTGCGTCGCCGAGTACGCCGTTACGGCGATCAGGATGATGTAGTCGAGCAGGATCGCCCAGCCGGCGATGAAGCTCACGAGCTCGTTGAAGGCGTAGCGCGCGAACACGGTCGAACCGCTGCGCTCCGGGTGCAGGGACGCACCCTCGGCGTAGGTGATCGCCGTCAGCGCGAACAGCAGCGCCGCCAACAGGAACACCACCGGCGTGAGCCCGAGCGCGTGGCCGGCGATCACGCCGAGCGAGAAGTAGATCGCGCTCGCCAGCGACGTGTAGACGATCGAGAAGAGGATCGGCGAGCCGATGCTGCGCCGCAGGACCACGCGCGAGCGCGCCGCGAGCTCTGATGCGCCGTGCTCGACCTCGCCGGGGCTCATGCGCCGCGACCCCGGCGTATCTCCGCGTATACCCGGCCGGCGCCCGCCGCGACGAACAGGACGGCGAGCAGCAGGCGCGGCGAGATCACGCTGCCGCGGCCGTCCACGACCTGAACGATCAGCGCCGTGCCGACACCCACCATCAGCAGCGAGAGCACGAGGGTGCCCATGCGGTGCGCCTGTCGGCCGTTCATCTCAACGTGAGCTTAGGTCCTGGCGGACCGGCCGGGAGCCGGACCGCGCTCACCGCCGCTCCTTGAGCACGCGAGCGCGAGTCCGGCGTCCGGCCTCTCAGGTGATGATCGGGATGATGAGGATGGCGACGATGTTCGCGACCTTGATCATCGGGTTGATCGCAGGACCGGCGGTGTCCTTGAACGGGTCGCCGACCGTGTCGCCGGTCACCGACGCGGCGTGGGCGTCCGAGCCCTTGCCACCGTAGGCGCCGTCCTCGATCAGCTTCTTCGCGTTGTCCCACGCTCCGCCTCCGGCGGTCATCAGCACGGCGAAGAAGAAGCCGACGACGATCACGCCGATCAGCAGCCCGCCGAGCGCCTGCTGATCGATCAGGCCCACGATCAGCGTCAGCCCGATCGGCAGCATCGAGGGCAGGATCATCTCGCGCTGGGCGGTCTTGGTGACGATGTCCACGCAGGTCGCGTAGTCGGGCTCTTCGGAGTAGTCCATGATCCCGGGGTGCTCGCGGAACTGGCGCCGCACCTCCTCCACGACCGCACCGCCGGCACGCCCGACGGCCTCGATCGAGAGCGAGGCGAACAGGCACACCATCAGCCCGCCGAGCAGCAGGCCGATCAGCACTGGGGGATCGTTGATGCCGAAGGAGATCGAGTGCCCGATCTTGGCCTCGAGTTCTTTCTGGAAGCCTGCGAACAGCACGACGGCCGCCAGCACGGCCGAGCCGATCGCGTAGCCCTTGGTGACCGCCTTGGTCGTGTTGCCGACCGCGTCGAGCCGGTCCGTTACGGTGCGCACCTCCTCGGGCAGGTCGGCCATCTCCGCGATTCCGCCGGCGTTGTCGGTGATCGGGCCGAACGCGTCCAGGGCGACGATCAGCCCGGTCAGCGAGAGCAGGCCGACCACGGCGACGCCGATGCCGTAGATCCCGGTGACGCCTCCGCCGGCGAGCTTCCAGGCGCCGAATATGCCGAGCACGATCACGATCGCGGGGAGCGCCGTCGCCTGCATGCCCGAGCCGAAGCCCTGGATGATGTTCGTGGCGTGACCCGTGATCGAGGCCTTGGCGGTCTTCTTCACGGGCCCGAAGCGCGTCGAGGTGTAGTAGTCGGTGATCACGAACAGGAACGCGGTCACGGCGATTCCGATCAGCGAGCACAGATAGAAGCGGCCCCACGAGGGCGGGTGCACGCTCGGGATTTCGGTGGCGCTGGCGAAGCCCGAGAGGCCGTGCATCAGCCAGTATGTGATCGGCGCGAAGGCGGCTGCGGCGAGGAGCCCGGAGACGATCAGGCCCTGGTAGAGGGCGCGCTCGACATTTCCGGACCTCGAGCGGACCGCGAAGGTGCCGATGATCGACGCGATGATCGCAGCGCCGCCGAGCACGAGCGGATACAGCACCACCCTCGTCGCGTCTTCCTGTTTGAAGGTCAGCACGCCGAGCAGCATCACGGCCACCGCGGTGACCGCATAGGTCTCGAACAGGTCCGCCGCCATGCCGGCGCAGTCGCCGACGTTGTCGCCGACGTTGTCCGCGATCGTCGCGGGGTTGCGCGGATCGTCCTCGGGGATGCCCGCCTCGACCTTGCCGACGAGGTCGGCGCCGACGTCGGCGGCCTTCGTGAAGATTCCACCGCCGAGTCGCGCGAACACCGAGATCAGCGAGCCTCCGAAGCCGAGGCCGATCAGGGCGTCGACGGCGGTCTTCTGGCTGTCGTTGAAGATCGAGGTCAGCGCGCCGTAGTAGCCGGCCACGCCGATCAGCGCCAGCCCGACCACGAGCAGGCCCGTGATGGCGCCCCCCTGGAAGGCGACGCGCAGCGCCGGGGTGACTCCACCGCGCGCGGCCTCAGCCACGCGGGCATTCGCGCGAACGGAGACGTTCATGCCGATGTAGCCGGTCGAACCGGAGAGCAGGCCGCCGATCGCGAAGCCGCCCGCAACGGCGATGTCCTGGACGAAGATCAGCGCCACGAACAGCACCACGCCGACGCCGGCGATCGTCGTGTACTGCCGGTTCAGGTAGGCGCGCGCGCCCTGCTGCACCGCCAGCGAGATGCTCTGCATCTTCTCGTTGCCCGGTGAGAGCGCGAGTAGGGACCGTGCGGTCACGAGACCGTAGACCACGGCACAGGCGGCGCAAACGAGGGCGACGACGACCCCATGGTTCGTCAGAAAGCTGCTCAACAGAAATCCTCCGCGGTGTTGGTTGCGTGCCGCGCGAGGATGTGTCGCGCGCACGTTTGACAGCCAGACAGCTCAGAGCGAGCCGTAGCCGGCGCAAACGCGGGCGGAGTCTATCGTGCCCGGCACCGAAAGGCGGGCACGCGGTGCGTCACCTTCCCGGCACCCACAACCTTCCGCTGGCCTCCGCCGGTCCCGGACCACCCGGCTGCTCGCGCCCCGCCGTTGCCTCCTCGCCGGGCGCGGGTTGAGGCCGAGCACCCGCCGCGGGCGCCTCGGAGGCTGGCTCAGACTGCCCGGGGCCGCCCTGGCCGGCCGCGCCCTGAACGTCACGTGCGTAGGCCATCTGAAGCCGTGAGAGCGCGTCGCGCAGGGGTCCGAGCTCATGCGGGATCCGGCGCTCGAGGATCTCGATCAGGGCCCGTGCTCCGTCGATCGCGTCGCGCGCCTGCTCGAGGTCCGGCTGGAATCCCGCACCGTCGGCGCCCGGCCCGTCGCCCGGCCCGGCGAGCCGGCGAGCGCCGATGTTCAGCAGCGACACCGCCGTCTGGGCCATCATGTCGGTGGCCGTGATACGGCTCAGTTCCGCCTCGTAGGCCGCCCGCAGCTCATCCTCGGTCGGCTCTCCCGAGCCCGCACCCGCCTGCCCGCCTGCTTGCCCTGCCGCATCTGCGCTCACACCGACACTCCTTCCGCATATGTCTGTCTGGTCTCGTTCACCGACGTCGCGTAGACCTCCTCGCGCGTCGCACCCGACTCGATCATTCGCCGCTGGCGCTGGGCGCCGTTGAGCTCGGGAAAGGCGAGGTCGATTCCCAGCTCTGCGCGCACCGGCGCCGTCCAGGCGCCGAGCCGCTCGATCGCAGCCCGGGCCGGATACTCCTCGCCGAGCTCCAGGTCGATCAGCCTCCCGTCCAGCCCGTAGCGGATCGCCCGCCACATGTTCTCCTCGATCATCCGCGGCTCAAGGGCGGTGAACGGCACGCCCTCGTCGACATCGCGGGCCGCTTGCGCGATGCACGCGACCATCAGCCCGGCGAGCGCGTCGGACTCCTGCGCCGTAGCCTGCGCATCGCAGACGCGCACCTCGACCGTGCCAAAGCTGAAGTGCGGCCTGACCGACCACCAGATCTGGGTGAACTCGACGATCGAGTTGGTCCGCAGCAGGAACTCGATGTACTCGCGGTAGGCCCGCCAGCTGCCGAACACGTCCGGGATGCCGCAGCGGGGAAAGCTCTTGGTGAAGCTCTGCGTCCGCGCCGAGTGCAGGCCGCTGTCACGCCCGTCGAGGTAGGGGGAGTTCGCCGAGATGGCCAGCAGGAGCGCCAGCACCGGGCGCAACCTGTCACAGACGCGCACCGCGCGGTCGATGTCGCGAACCCCCAGATGCACGTGCAGGCTGAACGTGTTGTTGCGCCAGGCCACGTATTTCAGCCCGTCCTCGACGCGGCGGTAGTGCTCGGTGTCGATGATCGGCTGCTCGCGATAGTCCGCCCACGGGTGGGTTCCGGTCGCGCCCAGCGCGACGCCCTGTGCTCCCGCCAGCGCGAACAGCCGCCTGCAGCGCTCATGCTGGCGCGTCAGCGCGTCGTCGAGATCGGCTCCGGTTCCGGAGATGATCTCGATCTCCGAGGAGATCAGCTCGCCGGCGATGCTCTCGCGGAGGACCCCGTCGCTCGCGGAGAGGTCACGCAGCTCCTCAAAGCGCGGCGCCAGTTCGAGCGTGTCGGGGTCCAGGAGCGCGAACTCCTCCTCCACCCCCACCGTGAGGTCGGGTGCTTCGGCGAACGTCTCGGCCGCTTGGTCTAGATCCAGGCTGGGCATCTCGTGCTGATCTCGAGTGTTGAGGTTGCTGTGTTCGGCGTGACGAGCGTTTGCCGCTGTGCGGGCGCTCACGTCAGATAGAAGTACAGCGCGTAGAGCAGATCGACGGCGGGGCTCGATGTATGGACGGTCACCTCGGGCGGCACGTCCACCAGCGACTCCGAGTAGTTGAAGATGATCTTCACGCCCGCCTCGACGAGCTCGTCGGCCAGCCCCTGCGCGGCGCCGGCGGGCACCGCCAGCACGCCGACCACGATGTCCTCGTCCTCGACGACCTGGTGCAGCTCGTCGATGTGGCGCACGATCTGATTGCCGACCTGCGTGCCCACCTTGGCGTGGTCGCTGTCGAAGATCGCCACGACGCGAAAGCCGTGGTCGGCGAAGATTTCCGAGGAGGCGATCGCCTTGCCCAGGTGCCCGGCGCCGATGAGCGCGATGTTGTGTTGGCCAGCGGTGCGCAGGATCTTGCGGATCTGCGACACGAGCGCCTCGACGTTGTAGCCGACGCCGCGCTTGCCGAACTTCCCGAAGCCGGACAGGTCGCGGCGGATCTGGGTGGAGTTCACGTGGGTGTAGTCGGAGAGCTCCTGCGAGGAGATCGTCTCCTTGCCCATCTTCTTCGCCTGCGTGAGCACCTGCAGGTAGCGCGAGAGGCGCGCGGCTACGCCCAGCGAGAGACGCTCGCTGGAGGCGCCGGCGCCATCGTGGTCGGCCTCGACTGCGCCCGTCGTCGGTTCTCCGAAGCTCATCGTCGTGACTCTAGACGCTCGCGCACGAGCTTCTCCTCGACGAAGTACTCGCACAGCTCCTCGCCGTCCAGCGCGATCACCGGAATCCGCTCGAAATAGGCGCGCAGGAGGCTCTCATCCGTGCTGATGTCGCGCTCGCACAGCTCGAAGGCGAACTCCGCCTGCAAGCGGCGCAGCACCACGATCGCGTCCTCGCACAGGTGGCATCCGGGCCTGGAATAGACGGTCATCACCGTCACCGCGGGCGTTCCCCGGTCGCATAGGCGTCGAGCGCCAGGTAGTCCGGATAGGGCAACCGCCGGCCGAAGCGCGCCGCGCTGGCGATCATCGCGGCGTTGTCCGTGCACAGCGGGGGTGCGGGGATGTGCAGCGTGGCGTCAAGATCCTTGAGGCGGCGGCGAAGCTCGCCGTTGGCCGCCACGCCGCCGCCCACGGCCAGACGCCTGATGCCCGTCCGCTGCAGCGCGCGCTCGGTGCGCAGGACGAGGCTGTCGACGATCGCGGCCTGGTAGGAGGCGGCCAGGTCCGCGGCCCGCGCCTTCCTGTCAGGCTCGGACAGGTCCCGCAGCGCGTACAGCAGCGCGGTCTTCACGCCGGCGAAGGAGAAGTCGAGGCTCTCGGCGAACGCCTTGCGGCGTGCCCCGAGACCCCCGCGCGAGCGCTCGCCGGCGGACCCGGGGAAGGAGAAGGCCTCAGGATCTCCCTCGCGCGCGAGGCGCTCGAGCGCCGCGCCGCCCGGATAGCCGAGTCCGAGCATCCTTGCGCCCTTGTCGAACGCCTCGCCGGCGGCGTCGTCGAGCGTGCGGCCGAGCACCTCGAAGCCGTCGTGCTCTGTGACGTGGGCGAGCAGCGTGTGCCCGCCGCTTGCGAGCAGGCACAGGAACGGCGGTTCAAACGCTCCGGCGCCCGGGCCCGGCTCGCCCTCGACGCCCTCCGTGGGGTCGGCGTCCCCGGCGGAACCTGCGTGGGAGAGGAAGTTCGCCGCGACGTGGCCCTGCAGGTGGTCAACCGCCGCGAACGGGAGCTCCCTGGCGGCGGCAAGCGCCTTGGCGGTCGAGAGGCCGACCAGCAGCGCCCCCACGAGACCCGGGCCCTGTGTCGCGGCGACGAGCTCGACGTCCGCGAGTGTCGCGGAGGCCCGGCGCAGAGCCTCCTCGACGATCACGTTGACGAGCTCCAGATGATGACGAGAGGCGATCTCCGGCACCACTCCGCCGAAGCGCTCGTGGACCTCCTGCGAGGAGACCACGTTCGAGCGTATCCACCCGTTCGTGTCGATGACCGCCGCGCACGTGTCGTCGCAGCTGGTCTCAACCGCGAGGATCGTCATACCGGGTCGGGGTTCGGCACATCGTCGAGCGACCCCTCGCGCGTCGCCGGCGTACGCCACATCACGAGCGCGTCCTCGCCGTTGTCCTGGTAGTAGCGGCGGCGCATTCCCGCCGCGCGGAAGCCCTCGCGTTCATACAGATGGATGGCGGCGGCGTTGGATGGACGCACCTCGAGCGTAAAGCGCGCCCGGCTGTCGCCGACCCGCTCATACAGCTCGGCGAGCAGCGCCGAGGCCAGCCCCTGGCGCTGACTGTCGGCGTCCACGGCCACGTTCATCACGTGCCACACGGTGTCGTAGCGCGAGCAGATCAGGTAGCCCACCAGCCGTCGTTCGCGGACCGCGGCGAGGCAGATGCCGGATTGCTTGGACAGCTCGAGCACGAACATCGCCAGCGACCACGGCGTCGGGAAGACCCTTCGCTCGATCGTGGTCACCTGGGGAAGGTCGGGGTAGCTCAGAGGCCGGATTTCCACCGGCGCCGATTGCTCGATCTCTTTTTGGGGGGCGGATCGCTCGCTCATGACTCAGATCGCCCCCCGCCCCCCGTGAAGGCTATCTCGGCGTCCGGCCGGCGCCGGTAGTCGGGCACTATCGCCTCATAGCCGCCTCCGGGCTCTGCGCGTGAGCCGAGCTCGCAGATCGCCGCCGCACTGACCGTCTGCAGAGGGGAGCGGTCGCTCAGAACGTGCGCACCCGTCGCCTCCAGCTGGCCGCGGAAGCGTGTCGCTCCGTCGCCGACGGCCAGCCAGCGCCGCAGGCGGCCGCCGCTCGCCCCTGCGGCCCGCACGATGACGCTCCCGAGGTCCTCCGGGGCGAGCGCCAGCGGAGTCGTCAACTCGACAGGAGAGCCCGCCCCCCGCTCATAGGCGGCCGCGAACGCCTCGCCGCGGCGGGCGTCGATCACCGCCAGTACCCCGTCCACGCGCGGATCGTCCGCCATCGCCGCGAACGCCGCCTCGGCGAGCGCCGCGAGGCTCGAGACCCCCACGAGCTCCGCCGACAGCGACTGCGCCAGCCCGCGCGCCGTCGCGATCCCCACGCGCAGCCCGGTGAACGTGCCTGGACCCACCCCCACGGCGATGCGGTCGAGATCGCTCCAGCGCACGCCCGCCTCGTCGAGGAGCTCGCGGGTCATCGCCAGCAGCCGCGTGGCGTGACCGGGGTGCTCCCCGGGACCCGGGTCATCGCGTGCCTCGGTGGTGGTCTCCTCGTCGAGGCGCAGCGCCACGGCGGTCGCTGCCGTGGCGGTGTCGAAGCCGAGCACGATCATCGCGGCTCGGTTCCCTCGGAGGCCGGCTCCATCTCATCGACCTCGACGTACCGGCGGTCGCCACCCCGGTGGCTGAGGGTCACCCGCATCCGGGCGTCGGACAGCTCGCCGGCGTCGTCCTCGGGCCACTCCACGAACGCGATCCGCCCCGCTCCCAGGTAGTCGGCCAGAAGGGCCGGATCCTCGTCCTGCAGGCCACCCAGCCTGTAGAGGTCCAGGTGCGACACGGTGACGTCGCGAGCGCGATAGCGGTGACCGATGCTGAATGTCGGGCTGGTCACCGGATCGCTCACCCCGAGCGCGCGGGCCGCGCCGCGCACGAGCGTGGTCTTTCCCGAGCCGAGATCACCCCTCACCAGCACGACGTCGCCATCCCTGAGCGCGCCCGCAAGCTCGGCGCCGAGTGATTCGGTCTCGGCGGAGCCGGTGGTTTCGATGCTGCGCACGGCCACCCCGAGACTCTAAAGGCTGCCGAGCCCGGGCCCGGATGCGACGAAACCCCCGGATGAGATCGACCCGTTGGGACCCCCGCTGAGACCGACCCCTCGCGACCCTCCGATGAACTGACCCGTTAAATAGACCGACCCGCGGGAGAATGGGACGCGGGCCGGTCGACTACTCCTGGAGGGATGGAGATAGGATCTTTATCGGCAACGACCGTGGCCGACTTTAGAGCCTGTCCGGAAATCTTCGACGTTTCTCCGGAAACTCCTCGTTTGCAGGGAAAACGCGTCTGGATGATGTCCAGACGGTCGTGGACGCCGTCCACAACGGACGTCTAGAACAGCCCAAGCTGGTCCGCCTCGGCGCTCCGCCGGGCCTGGGCCGCCGAGTCCTCCGGCAGGGCCCGGGGCGGCTCGGGCATGTCGGAGGACTCCGGCATCTCGGGCGCCGGCTGCGCCGGTGGCTGCTCGGGCGCTCCCAGGGCGAGCAGGGCCGGCAGCCTCGCGAAGTCCTCGCGCAGAGTCTCGAGCATCCGCGGCGTGTATAGCGCTGCAGCGGGGTGGAAGATGGGATACAGCCGCACAGCGCGCTGCCCGAGCACGATCACCTCGGGCTGACCATGCAGCCGCGTGATGCCCGTAGGGTCATTCCGTAGGAGCTTGGTGGAGAAGTTGCCGAGCGCGCAGATCACCGTCGGCTGGATCAGCTCGACCTGCCCGAGCAGATACTCGCGGCAGTTCTCGATCTCGATCGGCAGCGGATCACGGTTGCCGGGAGGGCGGCACTTGAGCACGTTCGCCACGAACACATCCGAGCGGGACATGCCGACCTCCACCAGCAGCTTCTCCAGCAGCTTCCCGGCGCGTCCGACGAAGGGCAGCCCCTGCTCGTCCTCGCTCGCCCCGGGCGCCTCGCCGACGAACATCAGCTCCGCGTCGGCGTTGCCGGCGCCGAACACGACCGTCTTGCGCGTCGCCGCGAGCTCGGGGCAGCGGACGCATCCCTGCGCCTGGGTGAGCAGGTCCTTCAGGGCCTCACGCCGCATGGAGGGGGATTGCTCGCTCTGCTCCAGTGACACGAACCGCATGCTATTTCGTTCAGCGCACGCTCTCACACGATCGGACGCGCGCACCCGCACGATCCCGGCGCGCGCACCCACACGATCCGGCGACACGCCGTCACAGGCGTATGCGAGGCGACCGGCCGGGCGTCCGTGAGCGATGATCTCACGATGCCCTCGCCCACCGCGGTCCCGGTCACCGCTCCTTTCGCCGCAGTGGTCGTGGCGATCGCGCGCGCTCCCTCCGAGCGCGTCGCGGCCGGAGCCGCGCTGGTGGTGCTCGAGGCGATGAAGATGGAGCACGAGGTTCTGGCGGAGACCGACGGGGTCCTCATCGACGTCGCGGTCGCCGTCGGAGACGCCGTCGAGGAGGGCCAGCTGCTGCTGACGCTCGAGCCCGGCGCCACCGGCGCGGCGTACACGGCGGATCTCCCGGAGCAGCAGGGCGGCGAGGAGCGCGAGGATCTGCGGGCGGTGCGCGAACGCCACGAGATCGGGCTGGACGCTGCACGGGTCGAGGCGGTGGCCCGCCGACACGAGCATGGGCGGCGCACCGCGCGCGAGAACCTCGCCGAACTCCTCGACGACGGGACGTTCGTCGAGTACGGACCGCTTCTGTTCGCGGCCCAGGAGCGGCGCCGCTCGCGCGAGGAGCTGATCGCGCGTACCCCCGCCGACGGGCTCGTGGGGGGCCTCGGCGAGGTTGCGGGCCGGCCCTGCGTGGCGATGTCCTACGACTACACCGTCCTGGCCGGCACCCAGGGCATGCGCAACCATCTCAAGAAGGACCGCCTGTTCGAGATCGCCGAGCGGCGCCGGCTGCCGGTGGTGCTGTTCGCCGAGGGCGGCGGCGGGCGCCCGGGCGACGTCGACATGCCGATCGTCGCGGGCCTGGACTGTCGCGCATTCGCGCTGTTCGCCTCCCTGAGCGGCCTCGTGCCCCTCGTGGGCATCGCGTCCGGCTACTGCTTTGCCGGCAACGCGGCTCTGCTCGGATGCTGCGACGTGGTGATAGCCACCGAGGACTCCAGCATCGGGATGGGCGGCCCGGCGATGATCGAGGGTGGCGGCCTCGGCGTTCACCATGCGGCGGATGTCGGACCGATCGACGTGCAGTACGCGAACGGGGTGGTCGATCTGCGCGCGGCCGACGAACGCGAGGCCGTCTCCTACGCCAAGCGCTACCTGTCCTACTTCCGCGGCCCGAGCGAGCCGGGCCCCGCGGCCGACCAGCAGCTGCTGCGCGAGCTGATCCCCGAGCAGCGCAAGCGCGTCTATGACGTTCGCGCGGTCGTCGAGACGCTCTTCGACGACGACTCCGTGCTCGAGCTTCGCGGCGGGTTCGCCCCCGGGATGATGACGGCGCTCGCACGCCTGGACGGTCGCCCGATCGGGGTGGTGGCCAACGACCCGACCCATCTCGGCGGTGCGATCGACGCCGACGGCGCCGATAAGGCTGCGCGCTTCCTGCAGCTGTGCGACGCCTTCTCCCTGCCCATCCTGTTCCTGTGCGACACGCCCGGATTCATGGTCGGGCCGGCAGCCGAGCGGACGGCGACCGTGCGTCACCTCTCGCGCCTGTTCCTCGCCGGGGCCAACCTGACCGTGCCGACGGGGACGATCGTGCTGCGCAAGGGCTACGGGCTCGGCGCCCAGGCGATGGCGGGCGGCGGCTTCAAGGTGCCCCTGTTCACGGTCGCCTGGCCGACCGCGGAGTTCGGCGCCATGGGGCTGGAGGGCGCGGTGCGCCTGGGCATGCGCCGGGAGCTCGAGGCGATCGAGGATCCGCAGGAGCGCGAGCAGCTGTTTCAGGAGACGGTCGCGGCGGCCTACGAGCGTGGCCGGGGCATCAACATGGCTGCCTATGGCGAGATCGACGACGTGATCGATCCGGCCGACTCACGTCGCTGGATCGCGACGCTGCTCGACGGGACGACCGGCGAATGGTGGCGTCACGCGGGCAAGAAGCGCCCGCACATCGATGCCTGGTGAGACCCGGGCGCGAATGTGACTCTGCGCACACACGCGCGGGACGCTTCCCGTAGAGTGAGAACGGCGGTATCATCCAAGCGCTGGCCGTCACCGAGCTGGCTCGGGATGGATCTGAAGCAGCATCCGACTGAAATCTGAAGTCGCGCCGGTATCCGAAGGGAACTGGACCGAAACCGATGAGTTCGACAAACCTCGATTCCGCCATGCGCATGAGGACCGTGCGCACGGTTTCAGAGCTGCGCGCAGCGCTTGAGCCGGCCCGCCGAGACGGCCTCACGATCGGCCTCGTGCCCACGATGGGCGCGCTCCACGAGGGCCACCTGTCGCTGATCCGGACTGCGCACGAGCAGTGCGATCGGGTCGTGGTCTCGCTGTTCGTCAACCCTGTGCAGTTCAACGAGCGCACAGATCTCGAGCGCTACCCCCGCCGCGAGCGCCGCGACACGGATCTCGCCGCCGCCGCCGGCGCCGACCTGCTGTTCGCGCCCTCCGTCGAGGAGGTCTATCCGCGGGGCTTCGCCACGGCCGTCGAGGTGTTCGGCCTGACCGAGAGGCTCGAGGGCGAGGCGCGCGGCGCCGAGCACTTCCGCGGCGTGGCCACCGTGGTGACGAAGCTGCTCTGCATGGCGATGCCCGATGTGGCCTACTTCGGCCAGAAGGACGCACAGCAGGTGGTGGTGATCCGTCGCCTGGCCGAGGACCTGAACCTGCCCGTGCGGATCGCGGCCCTGCCGACGGTGCGCGAGCACGACGGCCTGGCGATGTCGAGCCGCAACTCCCTGCTCAGTCCGGCCGAACGCGCCCGCGCACTCGCCCTGCCGGCCGCCCTGCGAGCAGCCGGCGATCTCGCCGCGACGGGCGAGCGCTCGAGCGGGGCCCTGCTCGCGGCCGCCCGCGGGGAGCTGAGTCGTTCAGGCGTCGAGGCCGAGTACGTAGCGCTCGTGAATCCCGACACGCTCGAGCCGCTCGAGAGCCTCGCCGGCGAGGCTTTGCTGGCGATCGCCGCCCGCGTCGGCGCGGTCAGGCTGATCGACAACACCGTCCTGTCGGCGCAGCCGACCGGCGAGGACCCCCAACAGCCAAAGCGAGAGGCGATCACCCTATGCAGCGTGTGATGCTCAAGTCGAAGATCCACCGGGCCACGGTCAGCGACTGCGACCTTCACTACGTCGGCTCGATCACCGTCGACCGCGATCTGCTGGACGCGGCGGACATCCTCGAGCACGAGCAGGTCCACGTGGTCGACATCGACAACGGCGCTCGTTTTGAGACGTACACGATCGCCGGAGAGCGGGGTTCAGGCGACATGCGCGTCAACGGCGCCGCCGCCCGCCTGGTTCACCGCGGAGACACCATCATCGTCATCTCCTACGGCCAGTACGACGAGGCCGCCCTGGAGCGATACACGCCGCGCGTCGTCCACGTCGAGGCGCACACCAATCGCATCATCACGATCGACGACGAGGTGGCGAGCCTGCTCTCCTAGGAGCAGATTTCCGCCCGCCCCTCAAGCGACCGTCAGAGAGGAATCCACCATGTCCAGCCGCCCATCAGCCAAGGTCCCGTCCGATCCGGGGCGCCTGCCGATGACCCTGCCGCTGCTGATGGAGAAGAAGCGGCTCGGCGAGCCGATCGTGATGGTCACGGCGTATGACTACCCGAGCGCCCGCGCGGCCGAGGCTGGGGGCGTGGACCTCGTGCTGGTCGGCGACTCGGCCGCCACGACCGTGCTCGGCTACAACGCAACCACGCCGGTCGATCTGGACGACATGCTCGTGCTCGCTCGCGCCGTGCGCCGCGGGCTGCGTACCCCGCTGTTGATCGGCGACCTGCCCTTCGGCTCCTATGAGGTATCCGACGAGCAGGCGATCACGACCGCGATGCGGATGGTCAAGGAGGCGGGCTGCGAGGCGGTCAAGCTCGAGGGTGGCGGCGAGGCCTCGGCGAGACGCGCGCGCGCGATCGTAGGCGCTGGCATCCCCGTGATGGGGCATGTCGGTCTCACCCCGCAGACCTCGACCGCCCTCGGCGGGTGGAAGGCCCAGGGGCGCACCGCCGCAGCCGCGTCGCGCATCGCCTCCGAGGCGCTCGCTCTGCAGGAGGTCGGCTGCTTCGCGCTCGTGTTCGAGGCGATCCCGAGCGCGGTGAGCGAGGAGCTGATGGAGCTCGTCGAGATACCGGTCATCGGCATCGGCGCGGGGCCCTCGACCGACGGCCAGGTGCTCGTCTTCCACGACCTGCTGGGCATCCGCGACGGGCTCGGGCCGCGATTCGTCAAGCGCTACGCGAACCTCCAGCAGGAGATGAACGACGGCGTGAGCGCCTACGCCGAGGACGTGCGCGCGCGTCGCTACCCGGGCCCCGAGCACACCTACTCGATCGACCCGGCGGAGCTGGCCGAGCTGCAGGAGCGCCTCGCCGCGCGCTGAGCGCGGCGTTGCCGACGTGCGCGCGCCGGCCGGGGCTAGGTGAGCGGCTCGCCGTAGCGCTCGGAGAACGCGAACTCCGCCACCGGCCGGCGGGCGAGCCGCCGCGGCCATGCCTCCGCGCGATAGCCGACGCCGATGTGAGCCGCCAGCGCGATCTCGTCGGGGATCTCAAGCAGTCGCCTGACGTCCCCCTCGGCCGGCACGAGCAGGGTCGTCATCGCGGCGCCGAGCCCCTCGCCACGCAGCGCGAGCAGCAGGTTCTGCACGAACGGATACACCGAGGCGCCGCCGACGATGCTCTGGCGTCCCAGCTCTGAGTCGGTCACCGCCAGGTCCTCGAGGCGAACGCCCACGACGAGGTGCACCGGCACCTCTGCCAGGCCTCTTGCGTAGTGGTCGGCCCGCTGGACCATCCGCACCCGCGCCGGGTCGAAGCTCTCGGGGTCTGCGAGCATCAGCGCACCTCCTGTGTGCTGCAGATATGCGCGCCAGTAGGGTAGGTAGAGGTCGCGCAGAGCCGCTCGCCGCCCGGCGTCCTTGACCACGATCACGCGCCACCCCTGCCGGTTGCCGCCGCTGGGCGCGTAGCGCGCGCTGTCCAACGCTCGCACGAGCATCTCATTGGGCACGGGCTCTGTCGTGAAGCGCCGGCTTGTCGGCGCGCAGCGCATCGCCTCGAGCAGGTCCATCACGCGGACGCTACACGTACTCGACGCGCCGTAGGGTGCGGGCGGGAGCGCCGGCGGCGATCGAGTGGGGCTCGACGTCGTGCGTGACCACGCTGTTGGCGCCGATCACGCAGCGCTCGCCGATCGTGACCCCGCTGGTTACGACGACGTTCGCGCCGAGCCAGCAGTTGTCGCCGATCCGCGTCGGCCCCTTGCTCTCGAACCCCTGCCAGGTCACCGGCTTCGCCGCGTCGTCGAAGCGGTGACTTGCGTCCGAGACGAAACAGCCGTTGGCGAGCATGCAGTGCGCGCCGATCTCGACGAGATCCTGGGCGGCCACCATGACCCCCATGTTCAGGAACGTGCCGGCGCCGATGCGCACCCGGGCGCTCGCCGGCGCGGTGATCCACACCCCCGGCTCGAGCAGCACGCCAGGCTCGAGGGTGAGGCGCCCCTCGCTCAGAGCCTCCAGGACGTTTCCGTGCACCGGCCACCTGACAAAGGCCTCGCGGCGCATGAACTCCCAGTGGATGCGCACACGGTTCCACGGCAGCGAATTGCGCTCATACCAGCGCCACTTCTGAGCCCACAGCCGCGCGTTGCGCGCCAGATCTCCCATGCGCTCAGGCTGCGACCCTGGCGCGTCGCCTGCGAGGAGGGCCGGGCTCCGACCCGGCGGGCCCCGCCGCGGGGGTGAGCAGCTCGGCGAGGAACGCGCCGGTGTGCGAGGCCGGCTCGGCCGCCACCTCCTCGGGTGTCCCGCTCGCGATCGCCATCCCCCCCTCCTCGCCGCCCTCGGGTCCCATGTCGATCAGACGGTCGGCACACTTGATCACGTCGAGGTTGTGCTCGATCACGACCACGCTGTTGCCGGCGTCCACGAGCCGCTGCAGCACCTCCAGCAGCCGCTGCACGTCGGCGAAGTGCAGACCGGTGGTGGGCTCGTCGAGGATGTACAGCGTCCTGCCGGTCGCGACCTTCGACAGCTCCGTCGCGAGCTTCACGCGCTGGGCCTCCCCGCCGGAGAGGGTCGTCGCGGGCTGCCCGAGCCTGATGTAGCCGAGGCCGACCGCGTTCAGGGTCTCCAGGCGGCGACGGATCTTGGGGATGTGCTCGAAGAAGCCGAGCGCCTGCTCGACGGGCATGTCCAGCACGTCGGCGATGCTCTTGCCCTTGAAGCGCACCTCGAGCGTCTCGCGGTTGTAGCGCTTGCCGTGGCACTGCTCGCAGGGCACGTACACGTCGGGCAGGAAGTGCATCTCGATCTTGATCTGCCCGTCTCCACGACACACCTCGCAGCGTCCGCCCTTGACGTTGAAGCTGAACCGCCCCGGCTTGTAGCCGCGCGCGCGCGCCTCCTGGGTCTTCGAGAACAGGTCGCGGATCACGTCGAACAGGCCCGTGTAGGTCGCCGGGTTCGAGCGCGGCGTACGCCCGATCGGAGACTGGTCGACCGCGATGATCTTGTCGAGCTGCTCGAGGCCCTGTATAGAACGATGCGAGCCCGGACGCTTACCGATCGCAGATCGGCCAGCGCGGCGCAGGCGGTTGCCGACGGCCTTGAACAGCACGTCGTTGACGAGCGTGGACTTGCCCGAGCCCGATACGCCGGTCACGCACGTGAGCACGCCAAGCGGGACGTGCACGTCTATGTCCCTGAGGTTGTGCTGGGAGGCTCCGAGGATCTCCACATAGCCGCTGGGCGTGCGCCGCCGCTCGGGCGCCTGGATCGTGCGCGCGCCCGAGAGGAACTGCCCGGTCAGCGACTCCTCGACCGCTTCCACCTCGCCGGCGGTCCCCTGCGCGACGATTCGCCCACCGTGCTCGCCGGCGCCCGGGCCGAGATCGACGAGATGGTCGGCCGCGCGCATCGTCTGCTCGTCGTGCTCGACCACGATCACGCTGTTGCCGAGGTCGCGCAGGCGCTCGAGCGTTACGATCAGCTTCGAGTTGTCGCGCTGGTGGAGCCCGATCGAGGGCTCGTCCAGGATGTAGAGCACCCCGACCAGCGAGGAGCCGATCTGGGTGGCCAGGCGGATGCGCTGGGCCTCCCCGCCGGACAGCGTCGCGGCCGCCCTCTCCATCGAGAGGTAACCGATGCCGACGTTCTCCAGAAAACGCAGCCGCTCGGAGATCTCGCGCAGGATCAGTCGCGCGACGTGCCGGTCGGTCTCCGAGAGCTCCACGTCCTTTAGCCACTCGAGCGCGCGGCGCGCCGACAGCGCGCAGAAGTCCTCGATCCGCGTGCCGCCCACGAGCACCGCCCTGGACTCGGCGCGCAGACGGGCCCCGCCACATACCGGGCAGGCGCGCAGCGACATGAACTCCTCGATCTTCTCGCGCGAGGACTCCGAGTCCGTCTCACGGTAGCGCCGCTCGAGGTTCCTGATGATCCCCTCGAAGCGCGTCGCGTAGGAGCGCTGCCTGCCGTAGCGGTTGCGGTATGTGACCTGGACGGCCTCGCCGTCGGTCCCGTACAGGAACACGCCGCGCTGCTCGTCGGTGAGCGACTCCCACGGGGCGCTCACGTCGATCCCGTAGCGCTCGGCGATCGCCTCTGTGACCTGCTCGTAGTAGTTCGACGCGCTGCTCGCCCACGGAGCGAGCGCGCCCTCGGCGATCGACAACGACGGGTCCGGGACGACGAGCTCGGGGTCGATCTCCATCTGCGAGCCCAGACCCGTGCAGCGGTCGCACGCTCCGTGCGGCGAGTTGAACGAGAAGATCCTCGGCTCGAGCTCGACCAGCGAAGGTCCGTGCTCGGGACACGCGAAACGCTCGGAGAAGGTGAAGAGCGTGCCCGGATCGGGCACCTCGCCCGGAACGATCTGCGCCGCGGCCGCGCGCGGGCCCTTGGCGCCCTTCGCTCCCAGGCGCTCCGGCTCCACGGCGTCCTGTTCGCCCTCACCGCGAACGCCGCCGGCGGAGGCCGAACGGCCGGAGCCCACTATCTCGATCTCCACGAGCCCCTCGGCGAGCGCCACGGCCGTCTCGATCGAATCCGCCAGCCGCTTGCGCACGTCGTGGCGCATCACGAGCCTGTCCACGACCACCGAGATGTCGTGCTTGTAGCGCTTGTCGAGCACGATCGACTCTTCCAGCATCCGCACCCGCTCGTCGATCTTCACGCGCGCGAAACCGTCGGCCCGGAGCTCTTCCAGCAGCTTGCCGTACTCGCCCTTTCGCCCTCTCACAACCGGCGCGAGCACCATGAAGCGGGTCCCCTCGGCGAGCTCCATCACCTGATCGATGATCTGCTCGGCCGACTGGCCCACGATCGGACGTCCGCAGATCGGGCAGTGGGGCTTGCCCACCCGAGCCCACAGCAGCCGCAGGTAGTCGTAGATCTCGGTGACGGTGCCCACAGTCGAGCGCGGGTTGCGCGAGGTCGTCTTCTGGTCGATCGAGATCGCCGGCGAAAGCCCCTCGATCGAGTCCACATCCGGCTTGTCCATCTGGCCGAGGAACTGTCGCGCGTAGGCCGACAGCGACTCGACGTAGCGCCGCTGACCCTCTGCGTAGATCGTGTCGAACGCCAGGCTCGACTTGCCCGAGCCCGACAGGCCCGTGATCACGACGAGCGCATCGCGCGGCAACGCCAGCGAGATGTCCTTGAGGTTGTGCTCTCGCGCCCCTGAGACGACTATCTGATTGCCCGCGGCCATCTGCGTTTCATTCTATGACTGCGAACAGACGTTCGCCCCGCGCGGCCTCTAGAGCGTCGCTCTAGCCTTCGATCGCGGCGTAGACCTCGTCTATCAGCTTCACCGGGTCGGGCAGCTGGAAGTTGTCCTCGAGGTAGCGCTCGGTGTCCGTGCGCGACTCGCCGTTGAGCGCCATGTTCAGGGCGATCAGGCGCGCGCCGTCGAGATCCGCGGCGGCGACGGGCTGCTGCGACTCCTCCGCGGCCGTCCCAATAGCGGGCGCAGCGGACATCCCGACCGCAGCGGGCGCGGCGGTCATCGCCTCGTCGAGCTCCGCCTCGAACAACCCCGAATGCTCGGATTCGGGGAGATTGCGACCGGCCGCTGCGTCATAGAGCTCTCCCATTCCGGTCTCGACCGCGGAGAGGTCGGCCGCCAGACGGCCGGCGCCGGAGCGCAGGATCTCTACGAGCGCGCTCACCTCGCCGTCCATCGACCCGACGCGCTCCAGCAGGCTCGCGGCGACCTGCGCGACCGCGGCGACGTGGGTGCGAGCCTTTGCGACCGCCTCCTCGCGCGTGCTCTCCGCGTCGCGGTCTGCGGCCTCGCGCACCTGCCGCGCCGCGTCGAGCGCATGACGCTCGATTTCCGCAGCCGCGGCCTGGGCGGCCTCGAGGATGCCCTGAACCTGGGTGCCAGCGGTCGAGGCCAGCGACAGGTCGACTCCGCCGGTGGTGGCCGCGCGCTGGAGTTCTTCGAACTCGGCGGCTAGCGCGCGCAGATGCGCCTCGACGGCCGCCGTGTCGTATCCCCGCCGGCCGACGGGGAAGTCCCTGCGTTCAATGGCCTGCCGGTCGAAGTCCACGGCGCGCATCCTAGGCGATGTCGCCCGTCGGGGTCTCGCTAGCCGGCGCGAGGCCCGCCGGAGCTTCCTCGGAGCGGATCTCCTGCAGGTCGCGGCGCAGCTCGCGCAGCTCGTCGCGCAGCTGCGCGGCGTACTCGAAGCGCAGATCGTCGGCGGCCGCGATCATCTCCTCCTCGAGCTCCACCAGCATCCGCTCGAGCTCGTGCTTGGGCATCTCCCGGCCCGCCCCGCGCCTGGCCGAACGGCGTTTCCGTCCCCGCGGGACCTTGGACTCGGCCTGCAGGAACTCCGCGATGTCCGATATGCCCTTGACGATCGTCGCCGCAGTGATCCCGTGACGCTCGTTGTAGGCCAGCTGGATCTCGCGCCGGCGACTGGTCTCTGAGATCGCGACGCGCATCGCTCGCGTCTCCTTGTCGGCGTACATCAGCACCGTCCCGTCGACGTTGCGGGCGGCGCGGCCGATCGTCTGGATCAGCGAGGTCTCCCCGCGCAGGAACCCCTCCTTGTCGGCGTCGAGGATCGCGACCAGCGAGACCTCGGGGAGATCCAGGCCCTCGCGCAGCAGGTTCACGCCGACGAGCACGTCGTACTCGCCCAGGCGCAGGTCGCGGATGATCTGGATGCGTTCGAGCGTGTCGATCTCCGAATGGAGATAGCGGGTCTTGAAGCCCATCTCCAGGAGGTATTGCGAGAGGTCCTCGCTCATCTTCTTGGTCAGCGTCGTCACCAGCACCCGCTCGTCGCGGTCGACGCGCACACGTACCTCGTTCATCAGGTCATCGATCTGGTTGCGCGTCTCGCGCACCTCCACCATCGGATCGACGATCCCCGTCGGCCGCACGATCTGCTCGACGATGCGGGTCGCCTGCGTGCGCTCGTATTCGCCCGGCGTGGCCGAGACGAACAGCAGCTGGGGGGTGATCGACAGGAACTCCGCGAACGTCTGTGGTCGGTTGTCCAGCGCGCTGGGCAGCCTGAAGCCGTAGTCCACGAGCGTCTGCTTGCGCGAGCGGTCGCCCACGTGCATGCCGCCGATCTGCGGCACCGTCTGGTGGGACTCGTCGAGGAAGCAGATGAAGTCCTTCGGGAAGTAATCGATCAGGCAGTACGGCCGATCGCCGGGCTTGCGGCCGTCGAGGATGCGCGAGTAGTTCTCGATCCCCGAGCAGAATCCGACCTCGCGCAGCATCTCCATGTCGTATTGGGTGCGCTGACGCAGGCGATGGGACTCCAGCTGCTTGCCTTCGGACTCCAGCTGCTCGCAGCGCTCGTTCAGCTCCCGCCCGATCTCCGCGACGCCGGCCTCGATCGTGCCCTCCCTGACGTTGTAGTGGGTCGCGGGCCAGATCGCCACGTGCTCCAGATCGTCGGCGATCAGCTCGCCTGTGAGCGGGTCGAACTGCTGCAGGCGCTCTACCTCCTCGCCGAACATCGTCGCGCGGAAGGCCGTCTCGGCGTAGGCGGGAAACACCTCGAGCGTGTCCCCCCGCACGCGGAAGGTCCCGCGCGAGAGCACCGTGTCGTTGCGGGTGTACTGGATCGAGACGAGTTTGTGCAGCAGCCGGTCCCGATCGACCTCCTCCCCGCGCTTGAGGATCTGCATGTTCATCTCATACGTTTCGGGCGAGCCCAGGCCGTAGATGCACGACACCGAGGCCACCACGATCACGTCCCTACGCGCGAAGACCGCTGCCGTCGCGGCGTGGCGCAGCCGGTCGACCTCCTGGTTGATCGCCGAGTCCTTCTCGATATACAGGTCGCGGCTCGGGACATACGCCTCGGGCTGGTAGTAGTCGTAGTAGGAGACGAAGTACTCGACCGCGTTGTCGGGAAAGAACGTGCGGAACTCGTTGCACAGCTGCGCCGCGAGGGTCTTGTTGTGGGCGATCACCAGCGTCGGGCGCTGCACGGCCTCGATCACGCCGGCCATCGTCATCGTCTTGCCCGTGCCCGTCGCCCCGAGCAGGGTCTGGAACCGTTCACCCCGCTCGACGCCCTCGGCGAGCGATGCGATCGCCTTGGGCTGGTCGGCGGTCGGGGTGAAGACCGAGTCGAGCTTGAAGTCGGGCATCCTCCCTACCGTAGCGAGCGGTCAGGGCTTCCTACAGCAGCCCTAGCGCGCGGGGGTAGGTCGCGCGATAGGCGCGCTGGGCGCTCAGGACGCGCTGGACGTATTCGCGCGTCTCCGGAAACGGGATGGCTTCCACGGTGAGCGTCCTGCCCGCCCCGACCGCCTGCGCCACCCACCGGTCGACGTTGGCGAGACCGCCGTTGTAGGCGGCCACGGCGAGCATCTCGTTGCCCCCGTAGTGATCGAGCAGGTACCTCAGGTAGTAGCTGCCGTAGGCCACGTTCACGCTCGGACTCGCCAGATCGCGGGCGGTGAAGGCACTGCCGCCGGACAGCCGCGCCAGGTAGTAGGCGGTCGCGGGGAGGATCTGCATCAGGCCCTGCGCTCCCGCTGGTGAGGGACGCGGTTCGAATCTCGTCTCCGCGTAGATCACCGCGGCTATCAGTGCGGGGTCCAGTCGCTTCGCGGCCGCCTGTTCGCGGATGATGCTCGAGTTGGTGAGCGGCAATGCAGAGTTGCGAGCCGCCTGCTGGAGCGCAGAGACCACGAGGGCCGCACACACCAGGGTCGCGGCGATCGCCGCCAGCGTTCCGAGTGTCCGCTGCCTCATTCTCCAAGCTTCTCAAGGACCGCCGACAGCTCTCGTTCGAGGTCCTCCTCGGTTCCGTCGTTGAGCACGACGAACGTGGCGCGCTCGGCCTTCTCCTCCTGGGAGAGCTGGCGCGCCGTGCGCTCGTCCAGCAGCGCGTGGCCCCGGGCCGCGGCCCGCGCCCGGCGTAGACCCTCCTCGGAGACCACCGCGATCGTCGCGTCATACAGCCCCTGCATGCCCGCCTCGAACAGCAGCGGAACCTCCACGACCACCGCGCGTGGCGCGGGTCTCTGCGCCCGCACCCTCTCCACCCAGCTCGCTACCCGGACGCCCACCAGAGGCCACACCAGACCCTCGAGCCACGCTCGGTCCTCGGGGCTCGCGAACGCCCGCCGGGCGACCGCCGAGCGGTCCACCACGCCGTCGGGCGCCACCTGCGGACCGAAGCGGGCGACCACCGCCTCGCGCAGCTCATCGCCCTCGTAGAGCTCGTGGACGACCGCATCGCTCGACAGCACCTCCGCGCCCAGCCTCGAGAGCACCTGAAGGGCGGTCGACTTGCCTGCGCCCAGGCCGCCGGTCAGCCCGAGCAGGGGCGCCGGGTTGCGCACAGTCTCAGAGTCGCCCGGGCCGCGTCAGTCCTGCTGCGCGGACTCGGCGGTGAGCTCGGGCTCGGCCACCTCGCCCTGCGTCGATGCGGCCTGCTCTGCGGTAGTGGAATCGTCGGGCTGCGCCGTCGCCCCAGGGACCTCGACCGTCTCGGGCGCCTCTACGGCTGCCTCAGGGCTCGACGCCTCGGCGACCTCAACCTCGGCTGACGCGACCTCGGGCTCGGCGACGCCCTGCTCAGCCTCAGTGGCGACATCAACGTCGATCCCGGCCTCCGCGACCTCAACCTCAGCGACGCTCTGCTCAGCCTCATGGGCGAGGTCAGCCTCGAACGCGACCGCGCCCTCACCGCCGTCGTCTACCGCGATCTCGCTCGCCTCGCCGGCGGGCACGGGGGGACGCTCTGGTTCGCCGGGCCGTGTCACGGGGAGGAGCTGGTCCTCGACCCGCTTGGCCGACAGCGACAGGCGCCTGCGCTCGGAATCGATCTCCAGGATGCGAACCCGGATCTCATCGCCGGGATGGACGATCTCGCGTGGGCTCTCGACGTGGTGGGGAGCCAGCTCTGAGATGTGCACGAGGCCCTCGACGCCATCGAGGATCTCGACGAACGCGCCGAACGTGACCACCTTGGTGACCTTGCCCTGGAGCTCGTCGTTGACGTTGTATGTGTCCACGATCCGCTGCCAGGGATCCTCCTGGGTCTGCTTGAGGCCCAGCGAGATGCGCTGGCGGTCGCGGTCGATGTCGAGCACCTTGACCTTGACGGTGTCCCCGATCGCCAGGATCTCGCTCGGGTGGTTCACGTGCGACCACGACAGCTCGGAGATGTGGATCAGGCCGTCGATCCCGTCCAGGTCGACGAACGCCCCGAAGTCCACGATGTTGGAGATCTGGCCCTCGACGACCAGCCCGGGCTGGAGGCGGTCGAGGATCTGCTGGCGAACCTCCTTGCGCTCCTCCTCGAGGACCGCGCGGCGGGAGAGCACGACGTTGTTGCGCGAGCGGTTGAGCTCGATCACCTTGGTCTCGATCTTGGTGCCCATGTATTCGTCGAGGTTCGGAACCCTGCGGATGTCCACGAGCGACGCGGGCAGGAACCCGCGCACGCCGAGGTCGATGATCAGGCCGCCCTTGACGACCTCGATGACCGTTCCCTCGACCGGCTCGCCGGACTCGGCCGCCGTTTCGATGCGGCGCCAGGCCTTCTCGAAGCGCGCACGCTTCTTGGACATGATCAGGCGACCGTCCTGGTCCTCCTTGGTCATGACGATCGCGTCGACCTCCTCGCCGAGGTGGACCTCCTCGTTCGGGTCGACCGACTTGCGGATCGAGAGCTCGTTGGCCGGGATGACGCCCTCGGACTTGTAGCCGATGTCGACCAGGACCTCGTCCTTGTCGATGCGCACGACGTGGCCGGTGACCACCTCGCCCTCCTCGATCGCCCGGAAAGTGGCGTCGTAGTTGGGAACGATCTGTCCGTCGACTTCGAGCAACAGCCCGTTTGACCCGTCAACGACGCGGGCCTGAGGATTCTCCATCAGCGTTTGCACCGGCCGAAGCGTAGCGCAGCCGTATGATTGCCGGGCACATGCCTGTTCGAGCGACGAAGCGCGGAGAGCGGCGCACCCGCTTGGAGCGTGACTGCGACGTGCTCGTTTGCGGGGCGAGCTTCGCCGGATTGGCAGTCGCGCGGGAGCTTGCCGGGTCGGGTGCGCGGGTGCTGGTGATCGACCGCTACGAGATCGGCGAGCGCCAGACCTCGGCCTGCGCGATCCCAACCGTCTGGCTCGAGGCGCTCGATCTCCTCGGCTCGCTGCGCCAGAGCTTCGACGAGCTGGTCGTCCATACGCCGTTTCGCACCTCGCGCTGGCAGCTGCCGTGGTCGTTCTCGATGTTCGACTACCGCGAGCTGTGCGCTCTGCTGTGGAGTCAGGCCGCCTCGCCCGAGCTCGAGTTCGAGACGGCCACCGTCACGGGACGGGAGGGCCTCACGGTACACACCGACCGCGGCGAGCTGCACGCTCCGCTGGTGGTGGACGGGCTCGGCTGGAGGCGCGTGCTCTCGAACGCGACGGCGATCCAGCCGCCCAACGCCCCGCTCTCCAGAGGCTTGGAGGTCCACCCCGAGGGCCGCGGCGAGGAGATGGAGCTGTGGCTCGACGCCCGCTACATCAGGGCCGGCTACTCCTGGAGCTTTCCCGCCGGCGACGAGCTGCGCGTCGGAGTCGGCTCCTTCTGGCCCTCCCACCGCGTGAAGGAGCCCACCGTCAGGCTCGCGCACCACGTCGGGCTGGCAGCGGACGGCTACCAGGGCAACTGGATCCCCCACCAGCTGCGCCGCGCGAGCGAGGACGGCGTCTTCTTCGCGGGCGACTCGGCGGGGCACTGTCTCCCGTTGACGGCCGAGGGCATACGCACCGCGATCTACTTCGGGCTCGCCTGCGGACGGGAGCTGCGCGCTGTGCTGGAGGGCGGGCGAACGCGCGAGCAGGCGCTGGCTCGCTACGGCGCCTTCTCGGACTCCCACGCCCGCAAATACCGCTGGCTGCTCGGCGCGCAGCGGGCGATGGGGCAGATCAACCCGAGCCGGGCCGCGTCCGCGATCGTCCATGGCTTCGAGAATCGCCGGGTGGCCACGTGGGTGTTCTCCCAGTACCTGGCGATCGCGCCGCCCTCGTTCGTCGGGGATGGATCGCGCTCGACACCGCCGCGGCTCGCCGCGCTGGCGGCCTGAGCAACCGGTCACGCGTGAGGGTCTTCCTCGCGGGCGCCAGGCGCGAGCTCGGCTGGACGCCTGAGCACTCCAGCTCGCGCGACGGGTTCCGCGTGGCGCTCGGCTGAGCTACTTGCGCACGACCAGCAGCACGCCGGCGACGAGCAGCACGAGACCGACGACGCGCGTGGCGCCAATCGGCTGGCGCGCGACGCCGAGCAGGCCGAAGCGGTCGATCGCCACCGAGATGGCGAGCTGACCGGCGATCGTGACCGCCGTCAGGCCGCTCGCGCCGAGCGTCCGGACCGCGACGAGCGCCACCGTCACGTAGAGCGCTCCGAGCAGGCCGCCCACGAGCGCCCACCACGGCGCCCTGCCGATGTGGCCCAGATCGCCGAGTCCGCCGCGCACGAACGCGGCGATCACCAAGAGCAGCGCCGTGCCGATCAGGAAGGAGAACGTCGCGGCCTGAACGCTCCCGACCGATCTGCCCAGGCGCGAGTTGATCGGCGCCTGCATGCCCACCACGCAGCCGGCGCCGACGCCGAGCAGGACGGCGATGGTGCGGCTCACGCCGCGCTCCCCCGCGCGACGCTCACTTCGCCTCCAACCAGGTGCGCCCGTCGCCGATGTCCACCGCCATGCGCGGCTCGCGAGACCCCCACACGCCGACCATCTCGCGCTCGATCAGCTCACGCGCCTGCACCTTCTCGGCCGGAGGCCCTTCGAACAGCAGCTCGTCGTGGATCGTGAGCAGCAGCCGGGTCTGCAGTGCCGATTCTGAGAGCGCCCGGTGGCAACGCACCATCGCCAGCTTGATGATGTCCGCGGCGGTGCCCTGGATGACCGTGTTGACCGCCAGACGTTCGCCGAGCGTGCGCACCTGGTAGTTGCGCGCACGCAGCTCGGGTATCTGCCGGCGCCTGCCCCACAGCGTCTTGACGTCGCCGGCCTCGCGGGCGCTCTCGACGGTCGCGGCCATGAAGCGGGCGACCTGCGGAAAGCGCTCGAGGTAGGCGTCGATGAACTCCTTGGCCTCCGCCCGCCCGATGTTCAGGCGGTCCGCCAGCCCGTAGTCGGACAGGCCATAGACGATCCCGTAGTTGATCATCTTGGCCTTCGAGCGCATCCCCGGATCGATCTCGCTCGGCGTCACGCCGAACACGCGCGAGGCCGTCGCGGTGTGCACGTCCTCGCCGCGCGCGAAGATCTCCATCAGCGCGTCCTCGCCGGCGGCATGGGCCAGCACTCGCAGCTCGATCTGCGAGTAGTCGGCCGAGATGAGCACCCAGCCGTCCTGCGCCTCGAAGCAGCCCCGGATCTCCCGTCCGAGCGGCGTGCGGATGGGCACGTTCTGCATGTTCGGGTTGGTGCTCGACAGGCGACCCGTCTGGGCGACCGCCTGCAGGAACGTCGTATGTATCCGCGACTGCTCGTCGACGAGCTCGGGAAGGACGTCCAGATAGGTCTTTGTGAGGGTCGAGAGCTCGCGCCAGCGCTCGATCTTGGGGACGATCTCATGCTCTGTGCGAATCGCCTGCAGGACGCGCGCATCGGTCGAGAACCCGGTCTTGCCGCGACGCTTGCGCGACAGCCCGAGCTTCTCGAACAGTATCTCCCCCAGCTGCTGGGGCGAGGCGATCAGGAACTCCTCGTCCGCCAGCGCGAAGATCTCCGCTTCGAGGGCCCCGATCTCCTCGCGCACGCGCTCGGTGATACCGGCCAGGCGCTCGACGTTCAGGCGCACCCCGAGCAGCTCCATGTCGCGCAGGACGGCCACCAACGGCAGCTCGATGTCGCGCATCAGCGGCTCGAGGCCTCGCTCGGCGAGCTGCTCGCGCTGCCAGTCGGCCAGCGCGCCAAGCAACACGGCGTCGGCCGCGACGGGGTCCTCGACGTCGGTGGCCATCCCGCGCTCCTCGCACAGCTCCGCAAACGGGTAGCCGCGCCGGGCCGGCTCGAGCAGGTACGCGCCGAGCAGCGTGTCGTGGAGGAGTCTCGCCGGCACCGCTCCGAGCGCCTTTGCGTCGTGGGCCACCACCGGGCGCTCGGCGCAGGCCTCGACGACCTCCTCGGGGCCGGCGCAGTCACCGGCCAGCACCTCGCCCTCAACGGCCACCGCGAAGCGCCACGGCGCGCCGTCGGCGAACAGCGCGCCCTCGGGCGCCTCGCTCGCGCGCGCCGCCACACGCAGCTCCGCGTCGCTGTCGCCCAGCCGCTCGATGTCCGATGTTGAGCCAGCACGCAGGCGCGCGGTGAGCGTGACGGCCTGCTCGAACGGCACGGACGCGGCCGCATCGGACTCGGCGAGCGCCTCCTCCAGGCGGCGCAGGGGGTCGCGGAGCTCATACTCGCGGAAGACCTCGCGCACTCGCGAGCGATCTGGCTCGCGGGCGGCCTCGGCGGCGATGTCGAAGTCGACCGCCACGTCACGCTGGACCGTCGCCAGGCGCTTGGACACGCGCGCGTCCTCGGCGTGCTCGAGCAGGTTCTGTTTGCGCTTCGGTCCGCTGATGTCAGCGACGTGGGCGAGCACCTGCTCGAGTGAGCCGAAGCTCTGGATCAGCTCGCTGGCGGTCTTGTCGCCGATCCCCGGGACGCCGGGGATGTTGTCGGAGGTGTCCCCCTTCAGACCGTAGAAGTCGGGGATCAGCTCCGGAGGGATGCCGTAGCGGTCGATCACGGCCCGGCGGTCATAGACCTTCGTGTCGGTGATCCCCCGCGTCGTGGCCATGACCTTGACCAGCCCCTGCTCGTCGATCAGCTGGAAGACGTCGCGGTCGCCTGTGACGATCATCACGGGCACCGGCGGGCGCGCGTGCAACGCCCGCTCGACGAGCGAGGCGATCACGTCGTCGGCCTCGTAGCCCTCGACGCGCACGTTGCGGTAGCCGAACGCCTCTACCAGCGGTTCCATCGCCGGCCATTGCTGCTTGAGCAGGTCCGGGCGCGAGCGCCGCTGGGCCTTGTACTCGGCGAACATCTCGCTGCGCCCGGAGGTGCCGGCGTCCCAGGCCACGACGGTGGGGCACACGCCGTGCTCGGTGACGATCTTGACGAGCATCGAGGCGAACCCGAAGATCGCGTTGGTGGGTATCCCCGTCGAGGTGGCGATCGACTCGGGCAGCGCGTAGAACGCGCGGTAGACGAGACTCGGGCCGTCGATCAGGAACAGGCGCCGGCCCGCGTCCGCCGCCTCGGCGGCTGCATGCGAGCCGCCCGCGGCGCGCGTGCTGGCATCCGCTGTCGTCTTGACCGCCATCGTCTGAGCACTTTACGAGGAGGCGCGGCCCATCGACGGCCACGCCCTCCCAGAACACGAACAATCGCTCCTGCGGGATACCTCCTAACATCCGGTCCCGCCAACAACCTAGGAGCCCCAGCCCGTGAGCGCCACCCCCAGCGCGCAGTATCGCCTCACCATCCGCGTCAAGCTCAATGACTCAGCGGGAATCCTCGGAAGCGTCACGAGCACGATCGGCGAGGCGGGCGGCATGGTCGGCGCCGTCGATCTCGTCGAGGTCGACGGCGGGCACAGCGTGCGCGACATCATCGTCGACGCCTCGGGAAGGGAGCACTGGCATCGCATCATCTCAGCGATCGACGCGATCGACGGCGCGGATGTGATCGACACGACCGACCGCACCTTCCTACTGCACGTCGGCGGAAAGATCGAACAGCACAACAAGCACCCGCTGAAGACCCGCGATGACCTCTCGATGGCCTACACCCCCGGGGTCGCGCGCGTCTGCCGCGCGATCGCGGACGACGCGGACAAGGCGTTCCAGTACACGATCAAGCGCAACACGGTCGCCGTCGTCTCAGACGGCACCGCGGTGCTCGGCCTGGGAGACATCGGACCCCGCGCGGCGATGCCGGTGATGGAGGGCAAGTGCTGCCTGTTCAAGGAGTTCGCCGGCGTCGATGCGTTCCCGATCTGCCTCGACACGACCGACGCCGAGGAGATCGTGCGGACGGTCAAGCTGATCGCCCCGGCCTTCGGCGGCATCAACCTCGAGGACATCTCCGCGCCGCGCTGCTTCGAAATCGAGGAGCAGCTAAAGGCCCAACTCGACATCCCCGTGTTCCACGACGACCAGCATGGAACGGCGGTGGTCGTGATGGCGGCACTGCTGAACGCGGTGAAGCTGACGGGCCGGCACCTGGAGGACCTGGACGTGCTCGTGATCGGCCTGGGCGCGGCCGGGATCGCGGTCACGAAGATCCTGCTCGCCGCCGGAGTGCACAAGATCATCGGCGCCGATTCGAGCGGCGCGCTGCACGTCCAGCGCGAGGACTACCTGGATGGGTCGCTGAACTCCGTCAAGCGCTGGTTCGCCGAGTCGACCAACCCCGACTGCCGCTCGGGCGCTCCGGCGGACGTGATCGACGGAGCGGACCTGCTCATCGGCGTCTCCGGCGCGCGCGCGCTGCCGGCGGAGGCGCTGGCGCGGATGAACAAGGACGCCATGGTGTTCGCGATGGCCAACCCGAACCCCGAGGTGCACCCCGCGGAGGCGGCGCCGTACGTGCGGATCATGGCCACCGGGCGCTCGGACTTTCCCAACCAGATCAACAACGTGCTGTGCTTCCCGGGCATCTTCAGGGGCGCGCTGGACGTGCGCGCGCCGACGATCACCGAGGAGATGAAGATGGCGGCCGCCCGTGCGATAGCGGCGATCGTCGACGAGGGCGAGCTGCGCGAGGACTACATCATCCCCTCGGTGTTCAATCGCGACGTCGCCCCCGCCGTGGCGGCCGCCGTGGCCGAAGAGGCGCGCGCCGCGGGCACCGCCCTGGCGGGCCAGGAGGTCGGCTTCGCCCAGGGCGACACGGCGACGGGGAGCTCAAGCGCAGCACACATCAACGACGCTCACGCCTAGGGCCTTGAGTTGTGAGCGCCCTGCGCGTCACGGTCACGGGAGCGACAGGCCTGATCGGTCGCAAGCTCCTTCACGCCCTGCGAGAGCGTGAAGCGCACGTGACGGTCCTCACGCGCGATCCCGACCGCGCCCGGGCCAGGCTCGGAGACGTCGAGGCGGTGCGCTGGGACCTCTTGAGCGAGCCGGCTCCGGCAGAGGCGCTCACGGGCCGCGACGCGGTCGTGCATCTGGCGGGCGAGCCCGTCGCTCAGCGCTGGACCGCCAAGGCCAAGCGCGCGATCCGCGACAGTCGCGTGACCGGAACCCGCAACCTCGTCGAGGGCCTGCGCCTCACGCAGGAGCTCCCGCGCATCTTGGTGAGCTCCTCGGCCACCGGCTACTACGGCGCGCACGGCGAGGAGCCGCTCGACGAGGACGCGCCGCCCGGAGACGACTTCCTCGCCGGCGTGTGCGTCGACTGGGAGGCAGAGGCACACAGGGCCACCGAGCTGGGCCTGCGGGTGGTGCAGGTGCGAACGGGCGTCGTGCTCGACAGCTCCGGCGGCGCGCTCGGCAAGATGCTGACGCCGTTCAGGCTCGGCGTCGGCGGACCGGTCGCGGGAGGATGCCAGTACATGTCCTGGATCCACGCCGACGACCTCGTCGGGATGATGCTCACGGCGCTGGACGACGAGCGCTGGAGCGGGCCGATCAACGCCACGGCACCCACGCCCGTGCCGAACCGCGACTTCTCAAGGACGCTTGGACGAGTGCTCAAACGTCCCTCGCTGCTGCCCATCCCGGGCCTTGCCCTGCGCGCGCTCTACGGAGAGATGGCCGAGATCGTGACCACGGGCGCGCGCGTGGTGCCCGCCAAACCGCTGGTGCTCGGCTTCGAGTTCCGCCACTCAGAGCTCGAGGAGGCGCTGCGCGCGGCGCTGTCGGCGACCTAGAGGAGTTCCGCACCGGCCCGTGACGGCTGCGATGGAGGATCATTGGGCGGAGGATGCTCTCGCCCGCGCGCCTTGCCCTGTCTCTGAACGCCGAGCGCCCGTCGCGCACTGCGGGCGTGATCGTGGCCGCCGTGAGCGTGGCCGCGGCGACGGCCCTGATCTACCCGCTGAAGCACATCGCGCCGGTGGTGTCGCTCGGCGTCGTCTACCTGCTGGCGGTGGTGATCGTGGCGACGTTCTGGGGACTCGCGTTCGGCGTCACGACGGGCATCCTCAGCGCCGCCGCATTCAACTTCTTTCACCTGCCGCCGACGGGCCGCTTCACGCTCGCCGACAGTCGCAACTGGGTGGCGCTGTCGGCGTTCGTCGTCGTGGCGGCGGCTACCGGGCTGGTGGCAGAGCTGGCGCGGGCGCGTGCACGCGAAGCGGAGCTGCGACGTCAGGAGGCCGACCTGTCGGCCGAGCTCGCACGGCAGCTGCTGGGAGCGGAGCGCCTGCAGGACGCCCTGCCCGTCGCCGCGCAGCGGCTCGGCGCGGCGCTCGGCGTGGCATCGGTCGCGATCGAGCCGCGTGAGGGGCCGGCCGGCGAGCGGACGCTGGCGTTCCCGCTCGAGAGCGGGGGCGCTCGCATCGGCACCCTGCTGCTGCCCACCGGCCTGCCGGCGAGCGAACGTGCCCGCGTGCAAGAGCGCATCGTGCCGTCGCTCAGCTCGATCCTGGCCGCGGCCCGCAGCCGCGCCGAGCTCCAGGCCGAGGTCGTCGAGACGGCGGCGCTGCGCCGCGCCGACACTGTGAAGACGGCCCTGCTGCGCGCGGTTTCCCACGACCTGCGCTCGCCGCTGACCGCGATCGCGACTGCGGGCGAGGCGATCGCGTCACCCGCAGTATCGCCCGCCGAGCACCAGGAGCTGGCGGCGGTCATCCAGGAGGAGGCACGGCGCCTGTCGCGGCTGGTCGACAACCTGCTCGATCTCTCGCGCCTGGAAGCGGGCGCCGCCGAGCCGCACCGCGACTCGACATCGGTGGAAGAGCTGATCCACGCCGCGCTGCGGGAGCTCGCCGCGAGCGACGGCGAGTTCAGCCTCTCGATCGACCGCGAGCTCCCGCCCGTCCGCGTCGACGCCGTGCAGATGGAGCGCGCCTTCGTCAACGTGCTCGAGAACGCACGCCGCCATTCGGGCGGCCATCCGGTGTCGGTGCGCGCCCGCGCCATACGCAGTCTCGCGCCCGCTGAGCGCCAACAACCGGGGCCGGGCGGCGGCGAGAGGAACGCCGGCGAGCGCTCCCGGCCGGGTGACCGCGTGATCGTGCGCGTGGTCGATCGCGGCCCCGGCATCCCGCTCGCTCAGCTCGAGCGTGTGTTCGAACCGTTCTACCGCTCCGGGAGTGTGGCCGGCGGACACCGAGGCGCCGGTCTCGGCCTCGCGATCGCGCGCGGGTTCGCGGAGGCGAACGCCGGGTCTCTCGACGTCGAGTCCCTCCCGGGGCAGGGCGCGACCTTCGTGTTCGAGCTGCCGCTCCCGCCGGACGGCAGGGGCGAGGCGTGAACTCCAACACGCCAGCCGCACCCGGCGCCCCGCAGCGTGTGCTCGTCGTCGACGACGAGCCGCAGATCGTGCGCGCCTTGAAAGTCCTGCTGCGCGAGGCGGGCTTCGAGGCGGTCCCTGCCGAAACGGCATCGCAGGCGCTCGACCTCGCGGCGGTGCGCCCACCCGATGCGGCGATCGTCGACCTCGTGCTCCCCGACGGCGACGGCGTCGAGGTGACACGGGATCTGCGCCGGTGGAGCCAGATGCCGATCCTCGTGCTGTCCGCAGTGGGCGAGGAGGAGCAGAAGGTGAGAGCGCTGGATGCGGGGGCGGACGACTACATCACGAAGCCCTTCGGCGGTCGTGAGCTGGTGGCGCGCCTGCAGGCCGCGCTGCGCCGCTCGCCGCGCGGCGAGTCCGAGTCCACGATCGCCGTGGAGGGGCTCGAGATCGACCTCGCGGCGCGCATAGTTCGGCGCGACTCCGAGCCCGTCCACCTCACCCCGATCGAGTTCGACCTGCTGCGGGTGCTGGTGCACAACCGCGGACGCCTGATGACACACCGCAAGCTGCTCTCCGAGGTGTGGGGACCCGAGTATGTCGACGACGTCCAGCCGCTGCGCACGCACATCGCCCGCCTGCGCGCGAAGATCGAGCCCGACGGCCCGGCCGGACCGCGCTACATCGTGACCGACCCGGGCGTGGGCTACCGCTTCGCGCTGTGAGGCCCTTGGTATGTTGCGGGCGGTGAGCCGGGAAGCCTGGTCGGCACCGCTACGGCATGCCCTCACCTCGCACAGCCCGCTCACCTGATCGCGCCCGCATGCTGCGGAGCGTCCGCTGATGGCGGTCGCCGTCGCCGTCCCGCTGTTTCTCGTCTCGTTGCTCGCGACGCTCGCCGCGGCCCGGACGTTCGCGCGCCGGCTCGACATCCTCGGCGTCAAGTTCGGGCTCTCGGAGACCGTGATCGGACTACTGACCGCCGTCGCCGCGGACGGTCCGGAGATCTCCTCAGCGGTGGCGGCGCTGGCGAGCGGCCAGCGCGCGGTGAGCGCGGGTGTGGTGGTGGGGTCGAACGTCTTCAACATCGCCGCGATGATCGGCCTGAGCGCGCTGATCGCCGGCGGCGTGAGGGTGTCCCGCGCCGCGCTCGCATTCGAGGGGACGATCGGGGCGCTCGTGACGCTGCTCGCGGCAGGCGTCCTATTGGACGTCTTGGCGCCGCTGACCGGCGCGATCCTCGCAGCGGTTGTCCTCGCCCCCTATGCGCTGCTGGCGCTCGGCGGGGGTCGGCCCGATTTCGTCCTGCCGCTGCCCGCGAAGCTCAGCCGGTCGCTCGCGGGAGTGTTGGCGACGCCGAAGCGCGAGCACTCCCCGGCAGCGCACCTCGTCGACCACCGGCGGCAGATGGCCCTGATCGTCGGGGATATCGCGCTGATTCTCCTGGGGAGCGTCGGGATGGTGCGCTCGGCCGTATCACTCGGCGAACACTGGGCCGTCTCGGGGACGCTGATCGGGGTGCTCGTCCTGGGGCCGCTGACGAGCATCCCCAACGCGCAGACAGGGGTGCGCCTCGGGCTCGCCGGGCGTGGCGCGGCGCTCGTCAGCGAGACGCTCGCCAGCAACACGATCAACCTGCTCGGCGGGGTGCTCGCGCCGGCGCTGTTCGTGACGGTGGCGAGCCGGACCGACACCGAACGACTCGACCTGGCCTGGCTGGGCGCGATCACGGTGCTGTGCCTGTTCGGGCTCGCACGAGGAGGCGGCATCGGGCGTCGCTGGGGTGCCCTGCTGGTGCTGTTCTACGCCGCCTTCGTCGCGTTTCAGCTGACGGCGTGAACGGCTCCTGCCACCGTCACGAAATCGTTATGCGCCGCGCGCGAATCGTCATGAAGTCGTAACACACCAGCCCAGATACTGGGTCCATGGACATCGTGGCCATCGCGATGGGGATCGTCGTCTTCGCGATCCTCTTGGCGTTGATCGAGGGCATCGAGCGGATATGAGCGTGCCGCTCACCCTCGGCGCGTTCATCGCGCACATGAGCGGCGCCGACTTCTTCGGCCTGGTCGTCTCGGTGCTGCTGATCGGCTACCTGTTCTATGCGCTGATCCGTGGAGAGAAGCTCTAGTGACCTTCTCCGGCTGGCTCACGATCATCCTCTTCGCTGTCGTCCTGACGGCGCTCGCCCTGCCGCTCGGCCGGTACATGGCCAGGGTCTACACCGGCCAACGGGTACTGCTCACTCCAATCCTCGGAGGGCCCGAGCGCTTCCTCTACAAACTGCTGCGGGTTGACCCCGAGCGCGAGCAGGAGTGGAAGGCGTACGCGAAAAGCCTGATCGTCTTCTCGCTCGCGGGATGGCTGCTGCTGTACGTGATCCTGCGCACGCAGAACGCGTTCTTCGTGCCGCATGCGCTCAACCCGCTCGGCTACCACTCGGCGCCGTGGAACGTGACGTTCAACACCACCTCGTCGTTCCTCACGAACACGAACTGGCAGTACTACGGCGGCGAGATGACGATGAGCTACCTCAGCCAGATGATCGGGCTGACCGTGCAGAACTGGCTGTCGGCCGGCGTCGGCATCGTCGTGGCGGTTGCGCTCGTGCGTGGGATCGTCTCGCGCTCGGGCAAGGGCATCGGCAACTTCTGGCAGGACCTCGTGCGCACGATCCTCTATGTGCTCGCGCCGATCTCGGCCGTCGGGGCGCTCGTGCTCGTCTCCCAGGGCGTGATCGACAACTTCACGAGCTACCTGACCGCGCACACCGTTACGGGCCTCACGCAGTCGATCGCGATGGGTCCGGTCGCCTCACAAGAGGTGATCAAGGAGCTCGGCACCAACGGCGGCGGCTTCTTCAACACCAACTCGGCACACCCGTTCGAGAACCCGACAGCCTTCACGAACTTCTTCGAGATGCTGCTCGTGCTGATCATCCCCGCGGCGCTCGTGTTCATGTACGGGCGTATGACCGGCAACCGCCGCCAGGGCTACGCGATCTACGGCGTGATGATGGTGATGTTCCTCGGCGCCGTGTCGGTCGCCTACATCGCCGAGGCCCATGGCTCACCGGCCCAGCACGCCGCCGGTCTGCACACGCACGTGATCTTGGGCTCCACCGGCGGCAACATGGAAGGCAAGGAGCAGCGCTTCGGGATAGCCGGCTCCGCGCTGTTCGATGTGGTCACCACCGTGACCTCCTGCGGGGCGGTCAACAGCGCGATCGAGTCCTTCACAGGCATCGGCGGGGCCGTCCCCTTCGCCAACCTGTCGGCGAGCGAGGTCATCTTCGGCGGCACGGGCACCGGGCTGTACTCGATGCTGCTCTACGTCCTACTGGCCGTCTTCATCGGCGGCCTCATGGTCGGACGCACACCCGAGTGGCTCGGCAAGAAGCTCGAGGCCAGGGAGATCAAGCTCGCCGGCCTCGGCATCCTGGTCACGCCGCTGGCGGCGCTGTTCTGCACGGCGATGGCTACCGCCAGCAGCGCCGGACGCAAGTCGATCTCTGAAGTGGCGCTCTCCAAAGCCGGCGCGAACACTCCACAGGGCTTCTCGGAGACCTTCTACGCCTACCTCTCGCAGGCCAACAACAACGGCTCCGCCTTCGCCGGCTACACCGGCTTCGTCCAGCCGAACGCCGGCAACGTCGGCTCCCACGGCGTCACGTTCGCCGACCTGCTCGGCGGCTTCGACATGCTCTTCGCGCGCTACGCGCCAATCCTGTTCGCTCTAGCCGTCGCCGGCGCTCTGGCCGGCAAGCGGGTGACGCCGGCGGGCCTCGGCACGATGCGCACCGACAACACCACGTTCGCAATCCTGCTGATCGGCGTGGTCGTGCTCGTCGGCGCGCTCACCTTCTTCCCCGCGCTGCTGCTCGGACCGATCGTGCAGGGCCTGACGGGACACCTCTACTGACATGCGCCGCGACATCGTCACATCGGTGATCGGCATCGTCGTCATGACGATCCTGCTCGGGCTCGTCTACCCGCTGGCAATCTGGGGCGTAAGCCAGGTCGCCTTCCCCGGCAACGCCAACGGACAGAAGGTCTACGTCGGCGGCAAGCTCGTCGGCTCGAGGATCATCGGCCAGAGCTTCGCCACGCCTGTGCTCGAAAAGAATGGCAAGCCCAAGGAAGTGAAGGGCGTGGTGGTGACCGAAGCGGACCCGCGCTACTTCCAGAGCCGTCCCTCGGTCACCGAAGGCGGAGCGGACAACGCCGCTGCCAGCACCTTCTCCAACCGCGGGCCGAACAGCGTGAAGACCAAGGAAGCGGACGAAGAAAACATCAAGGCCTATCTGGAAATGGAGAAGCCGTATGACCCGAGCCTGACCTCCGCCCAGATCCCGGTCGACGCCGTCAACACCTCGGCCTCGAACCTGGACCCCGAAATCTCTCAGGCCGACGCCTGGATCCAGGCCCATCGCGTCGCGGCCAAGCGGCAGCTCGCGCTGAGCGTCGTCGACGGCCTGATCGCGAAGTACACGTCCGGCCGCGCGCTCGGCTTTTCCGGCGAGGAAGGCGTGAACGTGCTCGAGCTCAACCTCGCCCTCGACCGCCTCACAGGAGGGAAAGGCTGATGTCAGCGCAAATGCACGGGACACAGGAGCGCCAGGCGATCTCGCTGTTCAAGCACGACATCGTCGTGCGTGCGCTGATCGACAGTTTCAAGAAGCTCGACCCGCGCGTGCAGATCCGCAACCCGGTGATGTTCGTGGTGGAGGTCGGCTCGGTCATCACGACGGTGACGTGGCTGATCCAGGTCTTCGGCGGCAAGCCGCTCGGCGGCGGGAACGAGCCTGCCTGGTACACGTTCCTGATCGCGATCTGGCTGTGGCTGACGGTCGTGTTCGCGAACATGGCCGAGGCGTTCGCCGAGGGTCGCGGGCGCGCGCAGGCGGACACGCTGCGCAACATGCGCAAGGAGACGGTCGCCACGATGCGCGACGGCTCCACGAGGGCCGCCTCGGATCTCACGCGGGGAGACGTCGTCGTCGTGGAGGCCGGCGAGCTGATCCCCGGCGACGGGACCGTGATCGAGGGGATCGCCACGGTCGACGAGTCGGCGATCACCGGCGAGTCCGCGCCCGTGATCCGCGAGTCCGGCGGCGACCGCAGCGCGGTCACGGGCGGCACGCGGGTGACCTCCGACCGAATCGTCGTCGAAATCACACAGGAGCCCGGCCAGTCCTTCATGGATCGCATGATCGCGCTCGTCGAGGGAGCCGAGCGGCGCAAGACACCGAACGAGATCGCGCTCAACATCCTGCTCGCCGCGCTGACGCTGATCTTCATGATCGTCGTGGCGACGCTGCGCCCGTTCGGCCTGTTCGCCGGCACCTCGATCTCCGAGACGACGCTGATCGCATTGCTGGTCGCGCTGATCCCGACGACGATCGGCGCGTTGCTCTCGGCGATCGGGATCGCCGGCATGGACCGTCTCGTGCGCCGCAACGTGCTCGCGCTTTCGGGCCGAGCTGTGGAGGCCTCGGGCGATGTCGACGTGCTGCTGCTCGACAAGACCGGCACGATCACGATCGGCAACCGGCTCGCCTCTGAGTTCATCCCGATGCCGGGCGTGCCCGAGGCCGAGCTCGCCGAGGCGGCGCAGCTGTCCTCGCTCGCGGACGAGACCCCCGAGGGCCGCTCGATCGTTGTGCTGGCCAAGCAGTACGGCATCCGCGAGCACGACATGGCGACGCTGCACGCCGAGTTCGTGCCCTTCACCGCGCAGACGCGGATGAGCGGCGTGGACTTCGACGGCCGGCAGCTGCGCAAGGGCGCCGGCGACGCGATCATCGAGCTGGTCACGCGCGAGGGCGGCTCCCCTCCGCCGGAGCTGCAGGCACAGCTCGACCGCATCGGCCGGGAGGGAGGCACGCCGCTCGCCGTCTCGCGTGACAGTCAGGTGCTCGGCGTGATCTACCTCAAGGACACGATCAAGGAGGGCATGCGCGTTCGTTTCGACCAGCTGCGCGCGATGGGCATCAAGACGGTGATGGTGACTGGCGACAACCGCCTGACGGCCGCCAAGATCGCCGAGGAGTCCGGCGTGGATGACTTCCTCGCCGAAGCGACCCCGGAGGCGAAGCTGGCGCTGATCCGCAAAGAACAACAGGATGGCCGGCTGGTGGCGATGACGGGCGACGGCACCAACGACGCGCCGGCGCTGGCGCAGGCCGACGTCGGCGTGGCGATGAACACCGGCACCCAGGCCGCACGCGAGGCGGGCAACATGGTCGACCTGGACTCCAACCCGACGAAGCTGATCGAGATCGTGGAGGTGGGCAAGCAGCTGCTGATCACGCGCGGCGCCCTGACGACCTTCTCGATCGCCAATGACATCGCCAAGTACTTCGCGATCCTGCCGGCCGTGTTCATCGCCACGTATGCGGCCGGCGGGGTGGGCGGGCACGAATCAAAGGGACCGCTGCACGTGCTCAACATCATGGGCCTCGGCACGCCCCGCTCGGCGATCGTCTCGGCGATCATCTTCAACGCGCTCGTGATCCCGCTGCTGATCCCGCTGTCGCTGCGGGGCGTGCGCTACCGCCCGATCGGCGCCAGCGCCCTGCTGCGGCGCAACCTCCTGATGTATGGGCTCGGCGGCATCATCGCCCCGTTTATCGGGATCAAGCTGATCGACCTGATCGTGCACAATCTGCTCGGAGGATGAGCAGCGCGGCCAACCCCGACAGTCCTGCTGCCGCCTCGGCGCAGCCGGACCGGCGCCGCGGTCACATGAGGCTCTTCCTCGGCATGGCCGCAGGAGTCGGCAAGACCTACCGGATGCTGCTCGAGGGGCACGCAGAACAGGAGGCGGGCAGGGATGTCGTGATCGGGCTGCTCGAGACCCACGGCCGCCCGGCGACCGCCAGGCTCGCCGAGGGCCTGCCGATGGTTCCGCGCGTGCGCGTGAGCTACCGGCAGGCGGAACTCGAGGAGATGGACCTGCAGGCGATCCTGCGCCGCGCTCCCGAGCTGTGCCTGGTGGATGAGCTCGCCCACACCAACGCTCCCGGGCTCGAGCACGTCAAGCGCTACGAAGACGTCGAGGACATCCTCGCGGCCGGCATCGATGTCCTCTCGACGCTCAACGTCCAGCACCTCGAGTCACTCAACGACCGCATCACTGAGCTCAGCGGCATCCGTGTGCGCGAGACGATCCCGGACGCGATCCTCGGGCGGGCCGACGAGGTCGTGCTGATCGACATCACACCCGAGGCGCTGCTCGACCGCCTGCGAGCCGGGAACGTGTATCCGCTCGAGCGCATCGACGCGGCCCTGAACAACTTCTTTCGCATCGAGAACCTGGCCGCGCTGCGCGAGATCGCCCTGCGACAGGTCGCCGAGGAAATCGGCGCCAAGCGCCTGACGACCGAGCTCGTCGGCTCGCGCGAGGAAAGCCTCGCCTCTGACGCGGCGGGAGCCGTGGGCGAGCGCCTGCTCGCGCTTGTCGAGCCCTATCCGGGCGCGCAGCGCCTCGTGCGGCGCGCCTGGCGCTCAGCCCAGCGCCTCGGTGCCGACCTCGACCTGCTGTGGGTACGCGGGCCGGGGCAGACGCTCTCAGACGATCATCAGCGCTCGCTCGCCGCCCTGCAGCAGCTCGCCTCGGTGCTCGGCGCGACGATGCTCGTGGAGGAGTCCGACGACGTCACGGCAAAGGTCGCGGAGGTGGCCTCACGCCGCGGGAGCACCTACATCGTGATCGGGCGCTCACGCCCCGCGCGCGGCGTCGCGCGCCTGCGCGTGCCGCTCGCCCAGCGACTGATGGAGCAGCTCCCGGGCGTCGACGTGCGCATCGTGGCCGACCGCTCCCAGCGTCACGGCAGCGAGAAACCATGAGCGTCTACACGATCGTGATCGTCGCCGCGAGCGGCATCCTGCTCGGGATCGCGGCCGGCTACTGGCTGCCCCCGCATGGGCGCCTCCCGTCCCGTAGCCGCCCGCGACCCGTGCGGCGGATCCTGCTGCCGTTCACCGGTCAGGCGATCTCGAGGCGCTCCTTCGAGGCCGCCGTGCGACTTGCCAAGGCTGAGAACGCGATCATCATGCCCGCCTTTCTGGCGCGCGTGCCGATGACCCTGCCACTCGACACGCCCCTGCCCGTCCAGTGCGCCACCGGGATGCCACTGCTCGAGGCGGTCGAGCAGCGCGTCGCCTCCCAGGGCGTCCCGGTCGAGTCGCGCATCGGGCGCGGCCGGTCGGCGCGCGACGCGCTGCACAGGCTGCTGGACGCGGAGCACTTCGACCGCATCATCGTCTCGGCCGACGAAGACCCGCACGCGGGCCTCAGCTACGAGGACCTGCGCTGGCTGCTCGAGCGCGCCCCGGGCGAGATCCTGATTCTCCGCCCGGCGCCCGATGACGACCGCCGGATCTCCGCGGTCGGCCTGACCGGACACTTCTGAGGCCAGGCGCTCGCAGCTCCCACGCCGCCGCGCCTGCCGCCGACGCGGAGCTCCCTCAGACGGGCGCCGGAACGCGCTCGGTCGGCGACGCCGGGCGATTCTCGGTCTCGATGATGATCCTGCAGGGACGCTTGCTCAACAGGTAGGTCGCGGTCGGGCCGATCCGCTGCTCGCCCGCTGGAGCGTGGAGCGTAGACCAGTAGATGACATCCGAGCCCACGCGTTCGGCTTCCTCGACGAGCGCAGCCCCCGGGTTGCGGGTCCGGATCAGACCCGTGTGGATCTTGATCCCGGCGCGCCTGGCCTGGATGCGGGCGCTCTCGAGCACCGAGCGGCCGTGCGCCTCCTCTTCCTCCAGGCCCGACTCCAGCGAGAGCTGGCTCGGCACCGGCAGCACGTACATCGCATACACCACGCCTTCCTCGCCGATCAGCTTGGCCGCGCTGCTGAGCGCCGTGGCGCTGACGTCGTTGCCGAAGATCGGCACCAGCGCTGTGCGGTACTCGAGCTCCTCGAAGTCCGGGGGCCGCTCCGGGTGGGGAATCTTGTGATGCTCGCGCGGGTCCAGGCCCTGTCGCTTGCGGTAGTAGAAGTAGCCGGCCATCCCGAGGAGCATCCAGGGGATGCCGATCGTACGGGCCTCGTGGTGCAGAGCGACGACCGCGCACCACGCCGCGAACGTGCCGATCGCTCCGAGCACGGCCGTCATGGGAATCGAATAGCCGCGGATCCGCACGTTCCAGGGCATCCGATACGGGCGCTCGCGGTCGGGGTCCTTGATGCGCAGCGCGATCACCGAGACGTGCGCGGTCGTGAACGACAGCATCGCCCCGAACGAGTACAGGTTGCCGAGCAGCGTGGTTTCGCCGGGGATGATGAGCAGCCCTGCGAGGATCGAGAAGAACACGATCGTGAACCAAGGGGTGCGGAAGGTCGGGTGCAGGCGCGAGAAGATGCTCGGCAGCTGGCGGTGCTCGGACAGCGACCACGACAGGCGCGATATCCCGATCAGACCCGCGTTGGTGGCGATGAACAGGATCGTGGCGGCGAGAATGCCGACGTAGTCTTTGGCCACCTCCAGGAGCGTCCCGTGCAGCCCCAGACGCGAGACGATGCCGAGCACCGGGTCGTTTTCGAACGTTGTGCCGAGCTGGGTGACGTACTGGTGTCCGTGTTGCACGACGGGCAATGCCGACAGGGCGACGACCGAGATCCCGGCATAGACCCCGAGTACCGCGATGAGGACCATGTTGACCGCCTTGGGGATGTCGTGACCGGGGTCCCTGGCCTCCTCGGCCATGTTGGAGACGGTCTCGATCCCGGTGTAGGCGACCATCGCGACCGACAGCGCGAAGATCAGCCGCGTCCAGGTCGGGGCAACCCCGAGGTGCACCTGGTTGAGCAGCAGCGACGGGTTGAGCACGAGCACGAAGCCGAGGCCGACGAGCAGCACCTGGGTGCACAGATCGGCGACCGCGAGGAACAGGTTGAGCCTGGCCGACTCGCCGAGCCCGCGGATGTTGAGCGCGGCCAGCAGGACGATCGTGATCAGGCCCCCGATGATGTCGCCGGGGTTGTGCGTGAGGCTGGGGAAGAAAGCGCCGAGGTAGTGCGGGACGAAGAACGCGGAGATCGCGATCGTGATGATGTAGTCGAGGCTCAGCGCCCAGCCGGCGAAGAACGAGACCACATCGTTGAATGCGTGGCGCGCGAACGACGAGGACCCACCCGCTTCGGGGTGCATCGAGGCGCCCTCCGCATACGTCTTGGCGGTGAGCACGAACAGGCCCCCCGCGAACATGAACACCACCGGCGTGAGTCCGAGGGCGTACCCGGCCACGAGCCCGAGCGCGTAGTAGATCGAGGAGCCGACGTTGCCGTAGGCGGTCGCGAACAGGCCGGACACGCCGACGGATCGGCGCAGTCCATGCTCTGAGAGGCGTGCCATCGGCCGTGGAGGCTATCGATGCCCGCCCGCCGTGCAAAATCCCATGCACCGCAGCCGCAAAAGCAGGAACGCATCGTATGATCCCGACGACCCGGAGTCCGCAACGATTCGGCATACGTCATGGAAACAGCGCGACGCGAAAACTACGACTCGGGAGAGCACTTCGTCCTGGAATACGGCGAGCTGCGCTTCACGTTCAACGAGACCGACTTCTCCGAGCGCTGCGAGCAGGCGGCCCTCAAGCTCGGGTTCGTCGGCGCGCGTCTCGGCTCCGAGGAGCTCGAAGACCTGGTCAACCTCGCCGTCAACGGCGAGATCTCCGAGCCCGCCTCAGACCTGGGCGAGCACGTCAACGACTGCTGGCCTGAGCTCGTCGGCCCCGCGGAGCGCTCGCTCGTGCACTGGCTTCGCCGTCTGGTCTTCCGCGGAGCGTGGCTGGACCAGCGCGTCAAGGAGGGCGAGCTCGACGTCACCTTCGACGAAGAGACCGCCACCTTCGCCTACGTGCAGCCCGCCGATCCCGGATCGACGGGCAGCGGCGAACCGATAGAACTCGCCCCCGAGCCCTCCTGGGGCCGGGTCGCCTACCGCCGCTGACCCTCGCGACCCCGCCCGGCTTGTTCTAGCCGGCCGCCTCGACCGCCGCCGCGCGTGCCTTGGTGACCGCCTCGGCGCCGTCCTCGCCGACCAGCAGCTCGAGCTTGAGCGTGGCGCTGTTCGTGAGGTCGAGGATCGGCTGGCGGCCGGTCGACGTCAATGTGGCGTCGAGCGCGATCACGGTCGTCTCGCCGCCGAACGGGCGCGCGGCGGTGGCGATCACCGTGAGCGAGCCGCCGCCGCGCAGGCAGCGGGCGCCGGCGAGCGCCTTGCGGGCTGTGTGCGGGTTCAGACCGTCGAGGCTGTCGATCAGGACGAGCGCGTGAGCTCCGCGCGCGGCCACGCGCCTGGCCGCGTCGATCGCGCGCTCGACCGCTTGGCCCTGCGAGTCGGCCGAGGCAGCGAAGCTGACGGCGACGACGGGCGGGACGGCGCCGTCCTGCCATTCCTGGATCTCCTCGGGCCTCGCCCCCGCGAGCACCACGCTGACCTCCAGGTCATCACGTCCGCTGAGAGCGTCGAGCAGCCGCCGCAGCGTCTCGGTCTTGCCGGCGTGACGAGCTCCCACGATCACCGCGCGCGAGCCCCGACCGAGCGGGGTGAGCCACTCGATCGCCTCCAGCGTCGGGTCCTTGGAGCCCAGCGCCAGCCGCTCGCTCGGCCACGCCACCGGGAGATCCTCATAGCGCACGCCGTCGGCGACCGTGTCCGCCGACGCACCGTTGATCATGTCGATCCGCACCAGCGAGGAGTAGCGCTCCGAGCGGCGGGGCGTGCGCACCGGGCCGGTCACGCGATCGCCGGAGACGAGCTCGCAGCGGCGAACCTGAGCGGCGGAGATGTAGACGTCCTCGTCAGAGGGCTCAGGCGGGTCGACGCGCAGGAAGGCCGAGCCGTTGCCCAGCACCTCGACAACGCCCTCCGCGATACGACCAGGGGCCTCGAGAGCGTCCGCCGGCTCAGCCCGCTCGACGCTCGCAGCTGAGGCATCCGCCGCCGCGGCGCCGCCGCGGGTGCTCCTGCCCCTTGCGCGGCGGGCACCGCTCCGGGCGCGTGAGGGCGCTGCGCGCTCGGAGCTCTCGCTCTCGGAGCCCTCGTCGCTCTCAGAGCTCTCGTCGCTCTCGGAGCTCTCCTCGGAGTCGCCCAGCGCGGCGGAGCTCGAGCGGCGCGAGCGCGAGGAACGGCGCCTGCGGGGGCGAGCGGGGCGCCCCTCCTCGTCGTCCTCGGAGTCGCCGAGCGAGTCCTCGGAACGCTCGTCGGAGTCCTCCGAGCCCGCCGGCTCGCCGAGGATCGCGTTGATCAGGTCGGCCTTTCGCAGCCGCCTGAACCCGTCTAGACCGATCTGGTTGGCGATCGCGTGGAGGTCGGCCAGAGGACTTGCCTCCAGCTCGGAGCGCTCGAGTACGGCCATGGATGTTCCTTCTTTCTTGGTGGAGGGGCGGTTGGAGTCCCGTCGCGTTGGACAGCGGCGGGCACCCGTGAATGACCTTCAGCGTAGCGTCTCGTCCGGCGAGCCCGCCCCCACGCCCGTGTGCCGCTTGGCTGCGGGGCGCTCCTCGGCGAGCAGCCGCTCGTAACGGATTTCCTCGCCCAGAGCCAGATCCCTGCTCGGCTCGGAGTCGCCGGCGAGCGCCGCGCGCACCGCGAGGAAGTCAGACGAGGCGGCCACGTCGTGCACGCGGAAGATGTGCGCCCCCTGCTGCACGCCGTGGGCCAGCGCGGCCAGCGTTCCGGCGAGGCGCTCGCGGGGTGCGCGTCCTGTCAGCGCCCCGATGAAGTCCTTGCGCGATATGGCCATCAGCAACGGCCTTTCCAGCTCGTGCAGCCGCGAGATCTCCGCGAGCAGCCGGATCGTCTGGGCGGGCGTCTTGGCGAAATCCGGTCCGGGATCGAGGATCAACTGCTCGGGGTGCACACCACAGGCGACCACCGCCGCAACGCGCTCACGCAGGAAGGCGAGCACCTCGCCGGTGATGTCACCGTAGAGATCCGGGTCCTGGAGGCGCTCGCGCGGCGCGGCGCGGGTGTGCATGATGACCAGCGCGGCGCCGGACGCCGCGCACACCTCGGCCAGGCCCGGGTCGCGCAGGCCGCTTACGTCGTTGACGATCTTCGCGCCCGCGGCGATCGCGGCGCGGGCGACGGGTGGCTTGTAGGTGTCGACCGACACGATCGCGCCGAGCTCGCGCGTCACGCGTTCGACGAGCGGCACGACCCGCTCGATCTCCTGCTCGACCTCGACCGGCGGGCGCCCGGTTGAGGCTGACTCGCCGCCTATGTCCAGGATGTCCGCTCCCGCGTCGAGTAGATCGGCGGACAGCTTCAGCTGTGCATCGAGGCCCGCGTGAAGCCCGCCGTCGCTGAAGGAGTCCGGCGAGGCGTTGACGATGCCCATCAACAGCGGGCGTGCGCCGAGCTCGATCGTCAGCTCGACGGCGCGTAGGTTGCGGACGGGAGCGTTCACGGCATCGGCATGGGCGCCGGAGGCGAGGGCGGAGCGTCCGCGGCGGCGACGCTCGCGGGGCGCTCGACCTCGGCGACGATCCCCTCCGCGAGGGCCTCTTCGGCGAAGCGCGCGAGCTCGAGGGTCAGGCGCTCGCCGCTCCAGCCGAGCTCTGAAGCGAGTATGCCCCCCACCCACTCGACGGGACGGCGCCCCGCTGGCTGCCCGTCGCCGGGCGCATTCCCGGTGAGCTCGCGCGCCGCCAGCAGGCCGAGCCGGGTGCGCCTCAGGAGCACGTCGCCGATGCTCCGCGCCTGCTCGTGGCGGGCGGCAAGCGCCACCTCGGCTAGCAGGTCCGGCAGGCCCGGCACGATCGGCCGGGCGAGCTCTGAGCGCTCGCTCACAAGCGCGAGCACGTCGTGGGCGGCATGGCCATAACGGGAGGCGAGCGCCTGGTAGGACTCATCGGGAACGCCCTCGACGCGCGGGAGCTCCTCTACGGCGATCGCCTGGCCGAGGGGGATTTCGTGCGTCCGACAAGGAGCGTCGCGGGCGTCGCGCTCGACCATCCGATCGACGGTCATCTTCGCCATGCGCCGCCAGGTCGTGAGCTTGCCGCCGGTGATCGTGATCATCCCGGAGGAGGTCTCATAGAGCTCGGCCTTGCGGGAGATGTCCACCGACTTCTTCGGGTCTCCGGTCGAGATGAGGGGGCGCACGCCCGCGAAGGCACCCGTCAGCTCGGCGGGCCCGAGCGTGGTGCCGAAGAAGCCGTTGATCGCCTCCAGCAGGTAGTCCACGTCCTCGTTGGACGGCCTGATGTGATCGAGCGGGCCGTCGTAGTCGTTGTCGGTGGTGCCGACGAGCGTGTGTCCGAGCCAGGGAAGAGCGAAGATCGAGCGTCCGGCGGCGGCGGGGACGATCGCACCGCCGACGAGCGGGAGATCCTCGTTCCTGATCGTGACGTGCGTGCCGCGGCTGGGCCGGATGCGCGGCAGCTCGGCCTCCTCGTGGAGCTCCTGCGGGCGCAGCTCGTCGGCCCACACGCCCGTCGCGTTGACGACGTTCGCCGCGTGGACCTCGAACCGCGCGCCGCTCTCCTCGTCGATGGCCTGGACCCCTTCGGCGTTGCCGTCACGCTCGAGCAGCCCGGTGACGCCGACGCGGTTGGCGCACACGGCGCCGAAGCGCTCCGCCTCGCCGAGCACCGTCAGCACCAGGCGCACGTCGTCGGTCTGGCAGTCATAGAAGAGGTAGCCGCTCGTCGGCTCACGCGAGGCGAGCGCGGGCAGGAGCTCGAGGACCTCCTCTCCGGTGATCACGCGGTGGCGCTCCGGGCTCCAGGAGTCGGTCTCCTCGACCGCCGGGCTCTGGGAGCGCTCGGCGCGAGCCCGCCGGCCCCGCCTGGCGCGCCGGCGGCCCCGGTCGACCGACATGACGTCGTAGAGGTTCAGCCCGACGCCGACCAGACGGTCCGGATGGGCGCCGTCGAATGCCGGCACTACCAGCGGCAGCGGGTGGACGAGATGGGGCGCGAGCGCCACCATCAGCTGACGCTCCAGGAGCGCCTCGCGAACGAGGCCGAGGTCGAAGTTCTGCAGGTAGCGCAGACCGCCGTGGACCAGCTTGCTCGAACGGCTCGAGGTGCCCGAGGCGAAGTCGGCGCGCTCTAGCAGCGCGACGCTGTAGCCGCGGGACGCCGCGTCGAGGGCGACGCCCGCGCCGGTGATGCCGCCTCCGACGACGACGACGTCGAACTCGTCCTCAGACAGAGCCGCGAGAGCCTGGCTGCGCTCGATCACGAGCGCAGTCTCGCAGAGACGCTGCTCAGATCTGTGCGAGCTCGGCCGTGATCTCGCTCACCGCCGACTTGGCGTCCCCGAAGAGCATCGTCGTCTTGGGGTCGTAGTACAGCTCGTTTTCGATGCCCGCGAACCCGGGGTTCATCGAGCGCTTGATCACGATCACCGAATGGCTGTCGGAGACCTCGAGGATCGGCATTCCGTAGATGGGCGAGGACGGCGTGTTCTTGGCCGCCGGGTTGGTGACGTCGTTGGCGCCGATCACCAGCGAGACGTCCGTGCGCTGGAACTCGGGATTGGCGTCGTCCATCTCCTTGAGCTGGTCGTAGGGCACGTCGGCCTCCGCCAGCAGAACGTTCATGTGGCCGGGCATGCGCCCGGCGACAGGATGGATCGCGTAGCTGACCTCGACCTGTCGCTTCTCGAGCTCCTTGGTGAGCTCGCGAACGGCGTGCTGGGCCTGCGCGACGGCCATGCCGTAGCCGGGGACGATCACCACGCGGTTGGCGTACGCCAGCTGAATCGCCGCGTCCGCGGCGCTCGTGGAGCGCACCGTGCCGGCGTGCTCGCCGGCTCCGCTGGCGCCCTCCACGGCCCCTCCCCCGCCGAACCCGCCGGCGACGATCGCGGGAATGGAGCGGTTCATCGCGGTGGCCATCAAATTGGTCAGGATCGAGCCCGATGCGCCCACGATCATGCCGGCGACGATCAGCGCGGGGTTGTTGAGCGCGATCCCCGTCGCCGCCGCAGAGAGCCCCGTGAACGCGTTCAGCAGCGAGATCACCACCGGCATGTCAGCCCCGCCGATCGGCAGCACCACCGCGTTGCCCAAGAGCGCGGCGCACACGAGCATGCCGATGAAGATCGCTTCAGATTGGTCGCCCGCGGCGATGTCCACGCCGGCTGCCACCGCGAGGGCGAACAGGAGGAGGTTGACGAGTTGCTGGGAGGAGCCGAGCGTGATCGGGCGGCCCGGTATGACTTCCTGCAGCTTGCCAAAGGCTATGTTCGAGCCCCAGAAGGACACCGAGCCCACGATCGCCGCGAACAGGGAGAAGATCGTCACGTAGGTGGCGGTGGAGGAGAACCCGTGGGTGAGGCGGAACTCCGACCAGGAGATCAGGAACACCGCGCCGCCGCCGACGCCGTTGAACAGCGCCACCATCTGCGGCATCGCCGTCATCTTCACCCGCCGCGCGGCGGGGACGCCGACCGCGGTGCCCAGCACGATCCCGAGGGCGATCAGGCCCCAGTTTCCCTCGTTGACGTTCAAGAGCGTGGCGATCACGGCGATCGCCATGCCGACAGCGGCGATGCGGTTGCCCCGCACCGCGGTCGTCGGACCGGACAGCCCCCGCAGTCCCTGGATGAACAGCCCGAAGGCGAGGATGTAGAGGACGTCGAGGAAGCTCTGATCCTGCAGGAAGGAGGTGGCGAGGGGCACAGCGATCACGCCGCCTTCCCCTTGCCGTCGTCGTCCTTGCCCGGGGCACGAGCCTTGGGCTTGGACTTGAACATCTCGAGCATGCGGTCGGTGACGAGGAACCCGCCGACGACGTTGATCGTGCCGAAGGCGATCGCGACCACGAGAATGACCTTGTTGAACGTGCCGTTGCCGGACAGGCCGACGACCAAGAGGCCGCCGAGCAGGACGATCCCGTGGATCGCGTTGGTGCCGGACATCAGCGGCGTGTGCAGGGTGTTGGGCACCTTGGAGATCACGACGAAGCCGATGAAGCCGGCGAGCACGAGGATGGCGAGGTTGGTGGTTAGCGTGCTCGCGAGGATCATCGCGCCTGCTCCACGGCCGCTTTGGCTCCCGGGTTGACGATCTCGCCGTCGCGCACCACGCACGCCCCCCTGACGATCTCGTCGTCGAAGTCGAGGCTCAGCGCCCCGTCCTCCCCCACGAACAGATCGAGCAGCGCGAGCACGTTGCGCGCGAACAGCTGGGAGGAATGCTCGGCCATGCTCGCGGGCAGGTTCAGCGGCGAGACGATCTTGACGTCGTGGCGCACGACTGTCTGGCCCGGCTCGGTCAGCTCGCAGTTGCCGCCAGCCTCGCCCGCGAGGTCGACGATCACCGAGCCCGGCTTCATGCCTTCCACGGCCTCCGCGGTCACGAGCCTCGGCGCCGGGCGTCCGGGCACGAGCGCGGTCGTGATCACCACGTCGAACCCCTTGATCGCGTCGGTGAGCGCCTGCTGCTGGCGGGCGCGCTCCTCCTCGGTCAGCTCGCGGGCGTAGCCGCCCTCTCCACTGGCCTCCAGGCCGAGGTCGAGCCATTGGGCTCCCAGCGATTCCACCTGCTCGGCGACCTCGGGGCGCACGTCGTAGCCCGTCGTGCGAGCTCCGAGGCGCTTGGCGGTCGCGAGCGCCTGCAGCCCCGCGACCCCGACGCCGAGCACGAGCACCTTCGCCGGCGGGATCGTGCCGGCGGCGGTCATCAGCATCGGGTAGAAGCGGCCAATCTGCTCGGCGCCGAGCAGCGCCGCCCGGTAGCCGGCGACATTGCTCTGCGAGGACAGCGCGTCCATCGCCTGGGCGCGCGAGATCCGCGGAATCGCCTCCATCGCGAACGCCGTCGCTTTGGCGTCCGCCAGCGCGCTCGTGGTCTGCGGGCTCGTGAGCGGCGCCAGGAAGCCGATCAGGATCGAGCCCAAGCCGAGCCCGCGGATCGCCTGCGGGTCGGGCGGCGCGATCGTGACGACCACGTCGGAGCCCCACACCTCGGCGGCGTCCTGGGTGATCTGCGCCCCCGCCGCGGCGTACGCCGCGTCGCTCAGCAGCGCGTCCGCACCGGCGCCGCTCTGAACGACGACGTCGAGGCCCTTGGCCTTGAGCTTGCTGACGACCTCGGGCACGAGCGCGACCCTGTGCTCGCCCGCCGCGGTCTCTTTCGGAACGCCGATGCGCATCTGAGGTGCGGGAACGTATCCGATCCCACGGATGGGCGGCGGCCCGGTATGCCAGACTCGGGTCTGAGATGACCGTGAACCTGACGCGCATCTACACCAAGCTCGGCGACGGAGGCGAGACCCATCTCGGGGACATGAGCCGGGTCTCCAAGCTGCACCCGCGGGTCGAGGCCTACGGCACGGTTGACGAGCTGAACGCGGCGATCGGCGTCGCCCTGCTCGCACCTGGGCTCTCTGACACGTTCGCGGCGTGGCTGCGTCGCGTGCAGAACGACCTGCTCGACGTGGGCGCCGACCTGTCGGTGCCCACCCCCCCGTCCGGCGGCTCCGCCGAGGGCTCGCCACGGGGCCGCCTGCGAGTCGACGGCGCCTACACGGCGTGGCTGGAGCAGGCATGCGACGAGGTCAACGCCGGGCTGGAGCCGTTGCGCTCGTTCGTGATCCCCGGCGGGAGCCCTGCGGCGGCGCATCTGCACGTCTGCCGGACCGTCTGCAGGCGCGCCGAGCGGCGGACAATCGCCATCGGCGCGGAGGTCAACGCCGAGGTCGTGCGCTACCTCAACCGCCTCTCCGACCTGCTGTTCATCCTCAGCCGCGCGGCCAATGCGGGAGGGGGCGACGGCGGGCCTGCCGAGCCCCTGTGGGACCCCGGCGCGCACGGCGCGGGCGGAGGGCCCGCCGGCTCCTAGGCCTCAGCCAGCCGGCCGCGAAGGCCTCAGTCCGCCGGCCGCGACCGCGGCCAGCGCCGATCGGCGGCGCGCAGCGCGGCGAGGGCGACGGCGGCCCAGAACGTCGCCACGAGGAAGCCGCCGAGGACGTCGCTGGGCATGTGCCAGGCGAGGATCAAGAGCGAAACGCCGACCGCCGCCGTGAACAGGCCTCCGAGCGTGGCGACGAGGGGACGCAGGCGGGCCGGCGCCACGAGCACAGCGCTCAGCACGAGCGCGAGCGCAGCGGCCGAGTGGCCGCTCGGCCACGACGCGGGCGCGATGAAGACACGTCCGACTCTCGCGTGGGGATGCGCGAGCAGCGGCTTGAGTATATCCGCGCTCAGCGGCGCGAGTGCCATCACCGCCACGACGGCCAGCGCGATCCGCGGACGCTCGCGGGCGAGCGCGATCGCCACCAGCGCGAGACCCCACATGACGAACAGCGGCGGTTCCAGGAGATGGACCAGGTGGTTGGCCACACCGTCGACGAGCGGTTGGGAGAGCAGCGTGAAGTCGTAGAGCGCAGTCGCGTCCCTGAGCTGCACGGCCGGCACCAGCTCGGCGAGGACCCAGATCAGCGCGAGCGCCAGCACGCATGCGACGGCGAGGACGCCCGCGGGGCCGGAGCGTGCGGCGCGCACGGATATCGGCCGCAGCGCGGCGGCGGTGTACGCACGTCCTGACATGCTCACAAGCGTAGAGCGCTTGCTAAAGAGCCGCTGAACCCCTACCAGAGCACGGGCGTGAGGACGGCGTCGAGCAGGCTGCCGATCACACCGACGATGCCGGCGGAGGCGCCCGCGCCGGAGGCACGGCGCACCGGCGCGACCGGGAACGGCTTGCCGGCCAGCGCGGTGAGGGCCTGTGCGGTGACCCACACGGGGGTCTGTGAGCCGGTGCGGGAGTAACGCACGCTGCCGTCGGGCGCGATCAGGCTCTCCAGGTAGGAGAGCGGCGAACGGCTGCCTCCTCGCGTGATCGCCGCCGGGTCGCGTCCGGCCGCGATGAGCGCCTGCACGGCCCATGCGGTCGACTGGGCGTTGGATACGCCGCCGGGCTGCTGTGGATAGCCACCGTCGAGGTTCTGGACGCGCGCGAGGTATGCGGCCGCACGAGCGACCGCGCCTCCCCTGCGCACGCCCGCGTCGACGATCGCCTGCAACACCGCGGCGGTGTCGTCGACGTCGCTGCCGCCGCCACGCATGCCGAAGCCGAAGCCGCCATCGGCGTTCTGCTGGTCGACCAGCCAGCGGCCGGCCGAGCGCACCACGGGGCTGGCGGCCGGGTAGCCCGCGGCGCGCAGCGCGAAGACCGCGAACGCTGTCAGGTTGCTGAGGCGGCCGAACGAGCCGCCGCGTTCGCGGAAGCGCAGCAGCCTCGCCACCGGATCCCCACCTGCAGCACGCGGGAGCGAGTGCACGGACACGCCGCAGGCATGCAGCGCAAGGATCGTTCGCTCGAGGTCGCCCGCGCCCTTGAGCGTCGCCGCTTCGCCGCGGATCGCATCGAGCACCGTCCTTGCGCCCCGGCGGACGCTGAGCGGATCGCGCCCGGCGGCAGCCAGCCCGATCGCGACCCACGCCGAGTAGAGCTCGCTGCTCGTCTGCCCGCGCGCGCCTCCGAAGCCGCCGTCGGCGTTCTGGGCGCCGGCGAGGAAGGAGACCTCGCGGGAGATCGCAAGGCGCGACACCACAGCGGTGAGCGCGCCGCCGTCGCCGCCCTGCGCGGGACCCGCTGCGTGCGCAGGACCCGCTGCGTGCGCAGCGGTGGGCGCGCCCGCGGCGAGCAGCGCGATCGCGACCAGGAGCGCCACCAGGGACGATCTGATGAGATACGGCGAAGCGACGCTCGACGGATCTGGGGTCGCTCCCGCCCCGGGCGACTGCCAGCTCACCTCCAGGCGCGAGCGCACCCGCTCCAGCATGCGCAGGAGCGCGCCTGCGAACGCGAGTCCGAAGGCGAAGCTGGCGAGGATGTGCGTGATGTCGAAGACCGCGGCCGAGCCGAGCACGAGGCCAAATCCCGCGAGCGTGTGGTTGCCGGTTCCCGTCCACGTGTACACGTCGAGGAGCAGGTTGAAGACCTCCGCGGAGAGCGCACAGGCGAGCGCGAGCGCCAGCGTCCCCATCCGCCGAGAGGTGAGCCGGCCGAGCGCAGCGCCGATCAGCCCGACCAGCCCCCAGCCGAGCATCTGCCAGGGGGTCCAGGGACCCTGGCCGAGCAGGACGTTGGAAGCCAGGGCCGAGATCGCCCCCACGGCAAAGCCGGGACCGGCGCCGAAGGCGACACCGCTGACGAGCACGATCGCCGTGATCGGCTTCACGTCGGGGATCGCCGCGAAGGCGTCGCGACCCAGCGCCGCGAGCGCCGCGAGCGTCGCTACGACAGCCATGAGCCTGGCGGGCGGGCGCGAGCGCTCATACCACCAGAAGGCGAGCGTGAGCGAGGCCAGGACGAGGCCGAACGAAGCGAGCTGCCAGTTCATCGGCCGGCCTCCTCAACGAGGAGCCGGGTGGGCGCTCCCTCGCGGTCGGCGATTACGGTGAGCAGCGTCTCTGCGCCCTGCTCGGGGCGCAGCGCGCCCTGAGCGCCGCCCAGGATCCGCGCGGTTTCGGTCGCGAAATACCAGCCCCCGGACAGGATCTCCTCGATCGGTCCGTCGGCGATGACGCGACCGTCGGCGAGCAGCACCCCACGCGAGGCGAAGTCGGCGGCGAACTCGGCGTCGTGGGTGGCGACGAGCACCGCGATGCCCTCTCGCGCGCGCTCACACAGCCAACGCGCGAGCAGTTCCTTGGCCGCCCTGTCCATTCCACGGGTGGGCTCGTCGAGCGCGAGGAGGACCGCCGGCTGATCGCCGCCCAGCACGATCGCCAGGGCCAGCCGCTGTCGCTGCCCTCCGGAGAGGTCACGAGGGTGGCGATCGACGAGCTCGCCGAGGCCGACGGTCCTCAGGGCCGAGGCGGGCGCCTCCTGCCCGACCCGTTCGCGCAGGAAGTAGTCGCCGGGGTTCTGCAACAGCAGCGCCACCCGCCCGGCTCGCCTGACGGTTCCGCGCGTCGGCTCCATGATCTCGGCGGCATGCCGCAACAGCGTCGACTTGCCCGCGCCATTGCGTCCCATCAGAACCACCGTCTCGCCGGGGTGAATCCACAGATCGACTCCGCGCAGGATCGCGGGACCGTCGCGCAGCTCATGCCAGACGCCCCGTAGCTCGAGCGCCGCCTGGGCCTGCCTCTCCCCCCCTGCGAGCCATCTGCCCGCGCGCCCGGCCCTGCGCCCGCGCGCTTTGCGGAGGCTGCTCGTGGAAGGTGGGCTCGGTGAGGCGCCCGCGAGCGCGAGCAAGCCGTGTTGGCGCAGCGTCGCGCGTGCCTGCTTGACACCGGTGGGCGCCGGGCGCAGTCCGACCGTGGCGAACAGGCGCGCTCCGGGCGTCTGGAGCGAGGGCTCGTTCTCAGCCGCCCATTCCAGGAAGCCGCGGGGATCTCTGTCGCACACCACGGCTCCGTCGGCGAGGACGATCACACGGTCGGCTGCTGCGAGGCATCGCTCGAGGCGATGCTCGATCAGGAGCACGGCCGTGTCGGACTCCTGGTTCAGGCGGCGCAGCTGCCAGATGAGCTCGTCCCCGGCGACGGGATCGAGCTGGGAGGTGGGCTCGTCGAGCAGCACGAGCGGTGGACGGGAGGCGAGCGCCGCCGCGAGGGCCACCCGCTGAAGCTCCCCGCCGGAGAGCTCGCCTGTGGAGCGGTCGAGCAGGTGCCCGATCCCCAGCGCGAGCGAGGTCTCCTCGACCGCCCGCGCGACCGCTGCGGCGCCGTGCCCGAGGTTCTCGAGCGCGAGCGCGATCTCGGCCCGCACGGTGCTCATGATCACCTGCGTCTCGGGGTCCTGCAGCAGCGTCCCGGCCACGGCGCCGATCGCGGCCGGGGGGTGCTCGCGCGTGTCGAGCCCGCCCACGGTGACAGTCCCCGAGAAGGTGCCGCCGTGAAAGTGGGGAACGAGGCCGGCTGCGGAGCGCAGCAGGGTCGACTTGCCCGATCCGGAGAGTCCCGCCAGCACGCAGAACTCACCGGGCGCCACCGCGAGGCTGACCTCGCGCAGCGCGTCGGTGTCCGCGACGGGATAGCGGTAGCTGACGCGCTCGAAGCGCAGGACGCTCACGGCTCGATCCCCCGCCTGTCGGCAAAGGGAACGGCGCTGAGCACGAGCAGCAGCGCCGCAACCGCCAACGCCGGTGTCCCCAGCGGCAGGCTGACGAGCGGATATGCACTGAACGGGGCGGCCCCGCTCACGGCCGTGAGCACCGACAGGCCGACCAGGGCGACGGCGGCCGCCGCAAACGCGAGGTCGTGGCGCGAGAAGGCGTGACGGGCGCGTGGTGCTCTCCCGGAGGCGCCGTAGCCGCGCATCTCGAGCACCGCCGCCACGTCCAGCGAACGCTCAAGCGCTCCGCCGACGGTCGCGCGCAGAATCGCGAGCACGCCGCGGGCTCCGCGCGCTCCCCCGTCGGGCCGGCAGCGCTGAGCCTCGGCCAGCCGCTGCGCGTCCTGGGAGAGGACGGGGATCAGCCTTGTCGCCAGCGCGGCGGTCAGCGCCGAGCGGGGCGAGACGCGCCGGAACGCGAACAGCAGCTCGTCGGGGTCGGCCGTGCAGACCACGAGCAGGCATGCGAGCGTGACGACGAGCAGGCGCAGGGCGAACACCAGGCCGTAGACGACCGCCTCGACCGTCAGGTTCATCTGCCCGAGCACGCCCCAGTCGCCGAGTCGCGCGAACACGGTCAGGCCACCCCGACTCACCAGGACGTTGACCAGCACGGTCACGAGCACGATCGGCAGCACGGTGACACGGGCGGCCCCGAGGAGATCACGACCCAGCCCCGAAGCGGCGGCCGCGACGAGCACCGCGCACAGCAGAGCGCCGAGCAGCACCGGATTCTGGACGATCAGGGCGGAGGCGGCCAACGCGGACCCGTATGCGGCGGCGACCGGTGCGCGGGCGGCGTGCAGCGGGCTCGCACGGCGACGGTAGACGACGCGGCGCGACGCGGCGACGGCCCTCACCCCTGCACCTCCGGCAACGGCAGCGCACCGCCGGGGAGGAGGGCCACGGCGAAGCGATCCTGCAGCGTGGTCTGGTTGAAGCCCCGCGCGGCGAGTTCCACGCCGCGGCCGTCGGTTCCGCTGACGACCCACACGGGCGCGTCTTCGGCGTGTCGCGTCGCGGCGATCACCCCCGTGCCGGCGAAGAGCGGCGTCAGCGCCCGGCCGTTCTCATCGAGCGGCGTCAGCGTGCGTCCGTCCTGCGACATGCGCGCGTAGACGCCGCTGTCGCGAGGACCGCGCTCGATTCCCTGAGCGCTGAGATCGCCGCCGATGGTGGCCCACGGACCGACGATCACGCGCAGCGTCTGCGGCTCGCCGCTGCTGCCGAGCGCCGCGATCGCCGCCGGGACCCCGAAGGAGCGCAGCCGCGAGGTGACGGTACGACACGCATAGCCGGCGACGTCCGCGCATTCGACGCGCACCGGCAGACGCTTGCCGCCGATGCCGTTCAGGAACGGCTCGGGGAACGATCCGACCACGGCCGGCACTTCCTCGGTCTGGCTCCAGTCGTGGTCATCCCACCAGATGTGATCTCCGGGATGCACGTCGGTCGCCGCGGCTCCCTTGGTCGCCTGAACGCCGTTGTCGTAGTAGAACCAGTCGACCGGCTGCCGGGCCTGCTGACCCCCTGAGAGCCCGTCGATGCTCTGCACGAAGCCGCCCCCGAAGCGGGTGGTGACGGTGTAGTTGCGCATCAGGAGGCTCATCACCGTCTCCTGCCCGCTGACCTTCAGCGCGCCGCTGCGGTGCAGCACACGCGCACCGAAGTCGCGCGTGACCAGCAGCTGGACGGCGCTCGGCGCCGGTCCGGGGCCGAGCCCGCAGCCGGCGAGCGCGACCGCACCGAGCATTGCGGCGAGACATGCGCCGAGGACTCGGAGCGGTCTCATCTGACGAGGATCGTCTCCGGAAACGACGGCACGAGACCACGGCGGGTTGCTTTGATCCGGTAGCGACCCGGCGTGGAGGGCACGACGAGCGTGGCGCGTCCGTGCGCGCCTGTTGAGGCGAAATCCGAGCCGAGCGTGACGATCGCCCCCGCTGTCGGCGCGCCGCGGCCTTCGTTGTCATAGCCGGTCACCGTGACGGTCAGCGAACCGCCGGCAGGCGCGGTGGAGGCCGCGGGAGCGACCGCGAGCGTGCGTTGGCAGCCGCCGCCGGACGCCTGACACCAGAACCACAGCACGCGCTCGCCCGAGCGCAGGAGCCGACGGTCGCCCATGGGACCGCTGGGATCGGCGGCGCCGGTCGCGCCAGACACCTCGGCGACCTTGTACTCCCAGCCGTTCTGCCCGCTGTTCGTCTCGCCGCCGAGCGAGTAGACGAACAGCTCGGCGGAGTTGCGCGGCGCCGAGCCGCAACGTCCGTAGTCGCGCAGCGCGAAGCCCGGCCCACCGGCGCGCCGGACGGCGGCGAGGACCGCGAGCGGCGTGCCCGCCGCCACCGCGCAGCCGCGGCGCCCGACGCGGACGGTGGTGGCGCTCGCGGTCACCGTGCGCGCCGTCGAGATGATCGCACCCGTCGCACCGACGATCATGCTCTGCACGCTCGGCCCCGCCGCCGAGACGCGGGCGGCGGGCAGCGCGTCCACGCCCGCGGCCGCCGTCAACGCGACGACGACCGCGGCCAGTGCCGAGACCGAGACCGAGACCGAGACCCGCTTAGCGGACATAGAAGACGAGCCTCGATGTCCCCCGCGCGAGCGTCACCTGATTACCGGCCGCGTCGGTAGCGTGCACGTCGAGCACGTAACGCCCCGGTCCGAGCGTCGCGGGCAGCAGATAGGAGAAGACGCCGTTGCTGGAGACTTTGAAGAGGCTGCCCCTGCCGCAGCGCGACGAGTGGAACCGCTCGCTGATCCCGTCGTAGGAGTAGCAGCGTCCCCGGTAGCGCCGACGCAGCTCGAGGCTCACCGACGAGACGGCGCTGTGCGCGAGGATCCTGCCGGCGAGTTCCCTCGGCGCGTGACCGTGCGTGTAGACGTGGCCGTCGATCAGGCTCGTGGCGTCGGCGACGAGCGCAAAGGGTCCGGTGTAGGGCCGAGCCTGTGTGAAACCGGCCACGCCGCCACCGCCCGCAGACGTGCTGGAGCCGGTCGGGTTGGCCGCAGTCACTTCCACGTGCGTGCCGCAGTTGCCGTCGTTGCCGGCATGAACACAGACGGCCGTCTCGGTGCGCACCGCGGGCGGGCCGGATTCCGCGCCGGTGACCTGCAGGCTGTATGCGCCGCGCGTAGCGAACGTGAGGGTGGCGTGCCCTTGCGAATCGGTGGTCGCTGATGTCCCGTTCGAAGCTATGTGCGCGCCGGCCGCCGGCGAAGGTTCGCCCTTGACGTTGTACTGCTTGACGGTGACGTTCACCTGTTCGCCGACGTTGGCCGTGGCGGGCGCTTCGACCTCGAGCGGCGTGGGTTCCGCGCCGGCGGGACATGCTTCCCAGCAGATCGGGAAGAACAGCACACGGTCGCCCGGTTCCAGCTCGACGGCGCACGCGCCTTCTTCCTGATAGCGGTCGTTCACCCAGAACGACCAGTAGTACTTGGAGCTCCCCACCGCTTCGCCCTCGCCCTCGATCGCTTCGATGAAGTACCCGTGGTAGCCGGCGCTCCATGCGCCGCTCCAGTTGCCGCCGGTCGCGAGCTGCAACGCGCCGAGCGCGCTCGTGCCCGAACACGAGCCTTCGCCGCCCTTCACCACGGGTTCGGTCGTAGTGGTGAGGAGCGTCAGCGGGAGCTTCGTTTCGGTCACCCCCTCAACACGCACGGTGACGGTCGCCGGTCCTGCGGCAAGCGCGGTTGAGACGAACAGGAGTGAGAGGCATCCGGCGATGAGCGCCTCCGAGACACGACGAGATGAGGGCATGGAGCCAACCCCTTTCCACGAGGGCTTGTGGGCTTTCGGTCGGAGGCAGGTCTCCTGGCTCCCGGGCCTACCCCTCCGCGCCTTCCCATCCCGCCGGAGGCGGGTCGGTGGCTGCGCGCCGAGCAGGCGCGCCACGCTGGGCATCCCCGGTCACAGTGGCGGGTCCGCGCCGGATTCTCACCGGCTTCCCTTCACCACCGACCGTTGAACGGCACATCGTACTCGACGGCCGTCGGCGGACGCCGGGACGCGTCAGACGTCGAACGGTCAGCCGATGCTGCCGCGGGGAGCTACCCACACGCTGGCGAACGACAGCGAGGTGTGCTCGGCGATCGTGTCGTAGTCGCGGTCATAGTGCAGCACGCCGAGGCCGGCAGCTGCTGCGGTCGCGGCGATCAGAAGATCGACCGGCTTGACGCGATGAGAGATACCCGGAGCGGATGCGAGCTCGGCCTGCGCCATCACCGCAGCGTTTGCAGCCTCGCCCGTGAGCGGTACATGAGAAAGCGCGTCGAGCCGCCTCGCCGTGACTGCAAACCCACTTCTGTCGCGTGCGCTGTAGCGCATCTCGAGTAGGGACGGCGGGCAGGTCCACAGCTCACCGGCGGTCAGCGCAGCCTCAAAGACCTTACGGGGAGAACCGGCAAGACGGCCATCCATCGCCCTCGCCCATACCGAGTTGTCGAGCAGCAACGCTCGGCGGTAGCCGGTCACGGACCCTCAGTGAGTCCAGCCGTGCTCACGGACCTCGTAGGCGGCATCCGCATCGAGACCCTCTCCCGTGCGCAGTTGCTCGACCAACTGACGACGGAGCTCGGCCTTGCTGGTCTCCTCGTCGCGCTCGGCCTCTATCTCGCGCAGCCGCTCAGAAGCGCCGCGGATCACGAGCTCCGCCAGTCGCACGCGCTCGCCGCGGTGGCGCAGCGCATCGAGCGCCTCGCGTACTGAAGGCGTTTCAGTGATCGAGCGACGGGGATGAGTGGTCGGCACCCGATCAGTGTAGCACCGCAGTACAGCACCATTCTCTAGAGCTTCCGGAAACTCAATGCCCGACGGCGCCCAGATCCGAGCCGAGGTCGCCGAGGGCCGCCCGTTGGGCGTCGTCCAGCACGACTTCACCCACGAGCAGGCGTCGCGCGTGGTCGAGGTCATCAGAGCGTCCGAGCGTGAGCGCCGCCTTCACGACGCCGTCGTTCAGATACCAGTTGGTGAACGACCCGTCGTCGAAGGACCCGCGCACGATCTCCTGATCCCACTCATGGGCCGGCCCGACGTACTCCAGCTCGCCCCAGTCGCCCAGCACGGAGAAGAAGTAGGGAACCTCCTCGTGGGCCACGTCCCTGCCGAGCATGTTCAGGGCGGCGGTCTTGCCGTGGTTGAACGCCACGTCCCAGTGCTCGATCCGCATCGCCGCGCCACCGTGCACGACGGAGTCGTACTCGCAGATGTCTCCGGCGGCGAACAGGCCGGGGAGCGAGCTCTCCAGGCGCGAGGAGCAGCGCACGCCGCCGCGCTCGCCGATCTCAAGGCCGGCCCGCTGGGCGAGCCCGACGTCGGGCGTGACGCCCGCTCCGATGACGACCGCGTCGGCCGCCAGCTCGAGGCCGCCCCGCGTGACGACTTCCGAGACACGTCCCTGGCCCTCGAAGCGCTCGAGCTCATCGCCTCCGTGCACCGTCACGCCGTGAGCTTCGAGCAGCTCTCCGAAGAAGCGGCCCACGCGCGCGCCGAAGCCCCGTTCGAGCGTGTGCTGCTCCTGCGTCACGATCGTGCAGTGCTTGCCCATCAACGTGAGCGAGGCGGCGACCTCGCAGCCGATGTAGGAGCCGCCGATCAGCACCACCTCCTCGGCGTCCTTGACGCCCTCGCGGATCGCGTCGGCGTTGCCGAGCGTGCGCAGGTAGTGGATCTGCTCGAGCTCGCAACCGTCGACGTTCAGGCGGCGCACGTTGGCCCCGGTGGCGATCAGCGCCTTGTCGAACTCGACGTCCTCCTTGGTCGAGAGCCTGGCGGTGCGCGATCCTACATCCAACGCCATGACGCTCGTGCGCGTCAGCAGCTCGATGTTCTGCCCTGACCACCACTCGTTGGGGCGGAACAGCGCCTCCTCGCGGCTCTCCTCGCCGCGCAGATAGCCCTTGGAGCAGTTCGGCCGGTTGTAGGGCGGGTCGGGCTCGCGGCCGACGAGGAGCACCTCGCCCTCTGCGCCTTCCTCGCGCAGCCAGCGCGCGCAGTTCGCCGAGGCCAGGCCTCCGCCGATGAGCAGGTAGTCGACCTTGCGAATGCCCATTGCCTCGCCACCTTACAACCCCGGCGGATGGCGGACGGACCAGTGGGCCCAGGTCGGGAGATGATCGAGGATGCGCCACCGCGGGCCGTCCTGTTCGCGGTTCGGACCGACATCCGTGCCGTTGTGGCTGGTGTCGAGGCGCAGGCCGGCGATGACCACGAACACGTGGGGCGTCGGGCTCGCGGCTGCGTAGATGGTCACCCACCGGCCCGGGCCAAGCGAGCCCCAGTGAACGTAGTCCTGCGCCAGCGGGTTCGCTGCGACGATTTCGGCGATCGCGCGCACGCCCGAGCGGTAGAGCACGTAGTTGACCGTGCTCGAGCAGTCCTCCTGCGTCGCCCCCCGCGGGTCTGGATGACCGCTCGGACCGTATGGGAGATCCTGAAGCTCGTTCCCCGCGACCACCATCGCCTGCACGGTCGCCGGCACGCCCGCCGGCACCAGCGCGAGGTGACCGTCTTGCGGCGCTAGCGTCGCGCGTTGGCCGACGATGAACCGAATCGGCGTGGGACTCTGACCCTCGAGGCTCCAGTCGGCGCCTTCCGGCGCTTCCCCGCCCGCTGAGTACACCGGCTCGATCGACGGGCCGCGGTACTTCGCCGCGAAGCTCTCGACCTCGTTGACGTACCAGTCGGCGTGGTCATACGCGAAGATCGCACGCCGGTAATCGCCTGGGGCGCCCGAGGCCCTGAGGTAGTTGGCGGCCGAATAGATGGCGTCCGCCGGGTCCCATCGCCGGGCGCTGCCGTCACCGTTTCCGTCCACGCCATAGGTGGACCAGGTCGACGCCATGAACTGCATCGGCCCGCCCGCGCCCGCCGAGTTGACCGCGCCTTCCCTCGTGCAGGAGGGATCGGGGTCGCGCCCGTGATCACACTCCACCCTGCCGATACCGGCGAGGATCGCCCAGTCGATGCCGTATCGCGCCGCGGCCTGTTGGTACAGGCGCAGGTAGGGCGACGGGATTTCTCTCCGGGCCAGTGCTGAGACGCCGTCATGTTGAGCGCCTGTCACTGATTCACCGCCTGCGCCGAGCGAT